>NZ_JBIARX010000006.1:0-441902 GCF_042890265.1 Streptomyces sp. NPDC002209
AAGTGGACGGGGTATCAACTTCTGGCGTTGATTTTTGGCACGCTGTTGAGTTCTCAAGGAACGGACGCTTCCTTTGTACTCACCCTCTCGGGCTTTCCTCCGGGCTTCGTTCTTCGTTTCCGACTCTATCAGATCCTTTCGGGCCTGACCCCCAGTCAGCGGGGTTTGTCTTCCGGGCTGTTGGGCCCTTCCGACTCCCTGAACTCTAGTGGATTTCCCGGTCGATTCATAATCGGCCTTCGGAAATTAATTCGGGCATGCCGAATTCGTTCCCGGTGGGAGATCGTGCTGAGTTGGGTGCCGCAACGAGGCGGCGGGATTCGTTGTCGCCAAAACCTTCCGGCTCAGGGACAACTCGAAGAACCTTACGGACCCGCGGGGTCGGTGTCAACCCCGCAGTTGGCGGGCCCGTCAGCTCGGCGACTGGAGGTCCTCCACGCGGTCCAGGAGCCGGGTGAGCATGTCGCCCAGCACGCCCCGTTCCGCCGTGGAGAGGTCCTGGAGGAGGTCCTCCTCGAAGACCGTGGCCGCTCGCATGGCGTCGAGCCACTTGCTGCGGCCCTCGTCCGTGAGCTCCACGATCACGCGGACGCGGTTGGACTCGTCCCGCTCGCGCGTCACCAGTCCTTCCGCCGTCATGCGGTCGATCCGGTGGGTCATCGCCGCCGGCGTGAGGCCCAGCTGCTTCGCGAGCTCGCTCGGTCCCATCCGGTACGGGGCTCCGGAGATGACGAGGGCCTTGAGGACCTCCCACTCCGCGTTGCTGATGCCCAGTGCGGCGGTCTGGCGTCCGTACGCGACGTTCATGCGGCGGTTCAGCCGACTCAGTGCCGAGACCACCTTCTCGACCTGGGGATCGAGGTCCTGGAACTCGCGCTGATAGACGGCGATCTGCTCGTCGAGGCTCGGCTCATGGACGGGCGCAGTGCCGTCGGGGGTGTCACCCATGGTTCGAAGTATCGCATGAGCCCGTTGGCGTCTAACTCCTTCGATGTGTAGAGTTAAGGGTCGAAGTTTAGCTATGAAGTCTTCGGGCTTCAGTTCTTAAGGCAGGTGAGAAGTGACCAAGGTGATGGGCGCTGCGATGCGGCGGATCCAGGCCGGCAACGCGTTGACCGCGTTCGGCATCGGTTTCACGGTTCCGTTCCTCTACATCTACGTGGCGCAGGTGCGAGGTCTGGGCTCCATGGCGGCCACGAGTGCGTTCGTGGCCTTCGCGGTGAGTGCTCTGGTCGCGCTGCCCCTCACCGGTCGGGTCATCGACCGCCGAGGTCCCGTCCCCGTGGTCATCGGTGCCGCCGTCGCCGCGTCGGCGGGCGCCCTGTCGCTCGGGCTCTCCACCGGCGTCGTGCCGATCCTGCTGTCCGCCCTGGCGCTCGGCGCCGGGCAGGCCGTGATGCAGCCGGCGCTGGCCACGATGATCGTGTGGTGCTCGACCCCGAGCACCCGGACGCGTGCCTTCGCCCTGCAGTTCTTCATGCAGAACCTGGGCCTGGGCATCGGCGGTCTCATCGGCGGCCAGATCGTCGACGAGAGCCGGCCCGCCAGCTTCACCCTGCTGTTCGGCATCGAGGCCGTGATGTTCCTGGTCCTGGCCGGGGTCATCCTCACCGTGCGGATGCCGCACGCGCCGAGCATCAAGGACGCCGTGCCGCGGGACGAGTCCCGGGCGGGCGGCGCGTGGAAGCGGCTGCTCGAGCACAAGGCCATGGTCAAGCTGCTCGTACTGGGCTTCGTGATCTTCTTCGCCTGCTACGGGCAGTTCGAGTCCGGGCTCGCCGCCTTCGGTACCGAGGCCGCCGGGATCTCCCCGTCCACCCTCGGCTTCGCGCTGGCCGCCAACACCGGTGCGATCGTCGTGGCGCAGTTCGTCGTGCTGAAGCTGGTCGAGAAGCGCCGCCGGTCGCGCGTGATCGCGCTGGTCGGGCTGATCTGGACCGTCGCGTGGCTGATCGCCGGGTTCTCGGGCCTCGGGCACGGCAGCGCGATGATGGCCGCGGCCGCGTTCATCACGACGTACGGGCTCTTCGGCATCGGCGAGGCGATGCTGTCGCCGACCCTGGCCCCGCTGGTGGCCGACCTGGCGCCGGAGGGCTCGGTGGGCCAGTACAACTCCGCCTTCGCGCTGGTCAAGCAGATGGCGCTGGCCCTGGGGCCGCTGGGCGTGCCGCTCGGGGCGGGCGTGCCGATGCTCTACATCGGGGTGTTCGTCGTGGTCTCGCTGGGGATCGCGTGCCTGGCGCTGCGGCTCGGCAAGCAGCTGAGCCCGGTGCAGGACAGGCCGTCGCTGCTGAAGCGCGAGGCGGCGGCGGTGGCCGTGAAGGCCGCCGAGCCGGAGCGCGTGCCCGCGTAGGCGATACGTGGACCGTGTAGGAGATACGGGAAGGGCCCGGTCCTCGAGGACCGGGCCCTTCCCGTTTCCGTTACTTGTCCGGCAGGGCGAACTCGCACCAGACGGCCTTGCCGCCGCCCGGGGTGCGGCGGGAACCCCAGGAGGAGGCGATCGTCGCGACGATCGAGATGCCGCGGCCGGTCTCGTCGGCCGGTTCGGCGCGGCGGCGGCGCGGGAGGTGGTCGTCCCCGTCGGTGACCTCGATGATCAGGCGGCGGTCGGTGCGGCGCAGCCGCAGCCGCATCGGCGGGGTGCCGTGCTGGAGGGAGTTCGCGACGAGCTCGCTCGCGGCGAGGACGCCGAGGTCGCACAGTTCGACCGGGAAGCGCCAGGAGGCGAGGACTCCGGATGCGAAGGCGCGGGCGCGCGGGGCGGCCTCGATGCCGCCGAGGAGTTCCAGGGCGGCGTTGTGGAACAGCTCGGCGTCGGCTCCGGTGCGGGCGGGCTGCTGGAGGACCATGACGGCGACGTCGTCGTCGTGGTCGGCGTCGACGCCGAGGGCGCGCATGAGGCGGTCGCAGATGACGGCGGGGGTGCCCTGGGCGCCGGAGAGGGCGCGTTCCAGGGCGGCGACGCCCTCGTCGATGTCCTCGCCGCGCCGTTCGACCAGGCCGTCGGTGTAGAGGACGGCGGTGGAGCCGGGGCCGAGCGCGATGGTGCCCGAGGTGTGCAGCCAGCCGCCGGTGCCGAGCGGCGGGCCGGTGGGGTCGGCGGCTCTGCGTACGGTGCCGTCCTCGTCGCGGACGAGGATCGGGAGGTGGCCGGCGGAGGCGTACGCGAGGAGGCCCTCGTTGGGGTCGTGGACGGCGTACACGCAGGTCGCGATCTGGCTGGCGTCGATCTCGGCGGCGAGCCCGTCCAGGAGCTGGAGCACCTCGTGCGGGGGCAGGTCGAGGCGGGCGTAGGCGCGGACGGCGGTGCGCAGCTGGCCCATGACGGCGGCGGCGCGGACCCCGCGGCCCATGACGTCGCCGATGACGAGGGCGGTGCGGCCGGCGCCGAGGGTGATGACGTCGTACCAGTCGCCGCCGACGGCGGCTTCGGTGCCGCCGGGCTGGTAGGTGGCGGCGATGCGGAGGTCGTCGGGCTGCTCGAGTTCCTGCGGGAGGAGGGAGCGCTGGAGGGTGACGGCCGCTTCGCGCTGGCGGCGCTCGCTGGCGCGCAGCCGTTCGACGACTTCGGCGTGGTCGGTGACGTCGGCGAGGTGGATGAGGACCCCGGTGTGGTGGGGGTCGGTCCCGTTTTCGGTGTCGGCCTTGGGGAACTCGACGGGGGTGCAGGTGACCGTGTACGAGCTGGCGCCGCCGGGGGCGGTGCGGTTCTTGGCGGTACGGGGCTTGCCGCTGCGCTGGACCTGGTCGAGGAGCGGGAGGAGGCCGAGTTCGCCGAGTTCGGGGAGGGCCTCGTGGGCGGGTGCGCCGGTGGGGCGGGGGCCGAAGCCCGCGGTGTAGGCGTCGTTGAGGTAGGCGACGCGGTGCTCGGGGCCGTGGACGAGGGCGACGAGGGCCGGGAGCCGGCCGAGGACCTCCCGTACGGAGAGCTCGTCGAGGGAGGGCACGGCGGCGAGGACGCCGGTGCCCGAGCCGGTGCCCGTGCCTGCGCCCGAGCCGGTGCCGCAGACCGTGGGGTCCGCGGGGTCGGCCCCACAGCCGTCCGGCGCCGTGGCCGGGCGGGCGGCGGCGCCGCGGGCTGCCGGGACGGCGCCCTCACCCCGCTTGGCCTGGGCGGCGGCGTGTTCGGACCGGGCGGCGGCGCGGCGCTGCGTTCCGGGAAAACGGGCGCTCCAGCGCGTGAAGTTCACTGCGTTCAAGCCTCGTGGTGTCGCAAGTGGTCGCTGTGCTTCTCGTGGTCGGTCGCTGGCCGGTGTCGCTCGGTGGTGTCACGGTGAACGTCACTGTGCGCAGGTACGAGCCCACCTATGGTCACACGTCCAGTGTGGCCGACCGCACTGACAACGTCAGTCCTGGCTGTCCTTCGGGGGGTTGGGGGCGGGCGGGGGCGGGGTGTGTCTGTGGCCGTGTCCGGCGGCGAGTTCGAATTCTGCCCTGGGGTGTTCGAGGGAGCCGAGGGAGACGATCTCACGCTTGAAGAGGCCCGAGAGGGTCCATTCGGCCAGGACGCGCATTTTGCGATTGAACGTGGGGATCCGGCTGAGGTGGTAAGTGCGGTGCATCAGCCAGGCGGGGTAGGCCTTGAGCTTGCGGCCGTAGATGTGGGCGACGCCCTTGTGGAGGCCCAGGGAGGCCACGGAGCCCGCGTACTTGTGGGCGTATTCGGTCAGGAGTTCCCCGCGCAGGGAGGCCAGCAGGTTGTCGGCGAGGACCTTGGCCTGGCGGACGGCGTGCTGCGCGTTGGGGGCGCAGTCGACGCCGGGTTCGTCGGCGGTGATGTCGGGGACGGCGGCGGCGTCGCCGGCGGCCCAGGCGTGTTCGACGCCGTCGACGGTGAGGAAGGCGGTGCAGGTGAGGCGGCCGCGCTCGTTGCGCGGGAGGTCGGAGGCGGCGAGGACCGGGTGCGGTTTGACTCCGGCGGTCCACACGACGGTGCGGGTGGGGAAGCGGGCGCCGTCGCTGAGGACGGCGACGCGGTTCTCGCAGGATTCGAGCCGGGTCTCGAGGCGGACGTCGATGTTCCGGCGGCGCAGTTCGCGGATCGTGTAGACGCCCAGTTCGGGGCCGACCTCGGGGAGGATGTGGTCGCTGGCCTCGACCAGCACCCACTTCATGTCCTCGGGTTTGACGTTGTGGTAGTAGCGGGCCGCGTAGCGGGCCATGTCCTCGAGTTCGCCGAGGGCTTCGACTCCCGCGTAGCCGCCGCCGACGAAGACGAAGGTGAGGGCGGCGTCGCGGAGGGCGGGGTCACGGGTGGAGGAGGCGATGTCCATCTGCTCGATGACGTGGTTGCGCAGGCCGATGGCCTCTTCCACGGTCTTGAAGCCGATGGCGTAGTCGGCGAGTCCCGGGATGGGCAGTGCGCGGGAGACGGATCCGGGGGCGACGACGATTTCGTCGTACTCGAGCTCCTGGGCGCCGGTGCCCTCGTCGGCGGTGGCGAGGGTGCTGACGGTCGCGGTCCGCTTGGCGTGGTCGATGCGCTGGACCTCGCCGATGACGATGCGGCACTTGTCGAGGACGCGCCGGAGCGGGACGACGACGTGGCGTGGGGAGATGGAGCCGGCGGCCGCCTCCGGGAGGAAGGGCTGGTACGTCATGTAGGGCTCGGGACTGACCACCGTGACCTCGGCTTCGCCGGCTCTGAGCTTTCGCTGGAGCCGGAGAGCCGTGTACATGCCGACGTAGCCCCCGCCGACGACGAGGATGCGCGTGCGGGGCGGGGTACCGGGGGCCGTGCCCCGGGAGTTAGCAGCCTTCACCATCCCATGACGCAACGTGGCCGGGAGTTTGTCCACAGGCCTGACACATTGTGTGACCGGAGGGGACGCCGGTACGGGGCTGTCGGACCTCCGGAGCGGGGGTGGAGTTCCGCAGGTCAGGGGGTGCGGAGAGGGTGATTCCGGTGGCTTGGATCGGAAAAGTGGGGGTGAATGCTCCGATCGGGCGGTGGTCCGTCCGGGGCTGCCTCTTCTGAATTGACTCTGGCTCAACTATGTTCGTATCTCGTCGAGGAGTAAGACCGGGGCCCACATGACCGTGGCCCACCTCGGCACGAAGGCGGGGAGTGTCTCCGGGGGGAGACAAATGATTACCGGGGGATACATATGAACATTTCCGATTTCCATGGTTCTGCGACCGCACTCTCGAGCGAGAGCAACGGTCGTGTGATGACAGGCGGCACCACGCACGGTGTGGGTCGCTCCACGCCGCTGCGCGTCGACGCCCAGCGCAACCTCGAGCACGTGCTGCGTGCGGCGCGCGAGGTGTTCGGCGAGCTGGGCTACGGGGCCCCGATGGAGGACGTGGCGCGCCGCGCACGCGTCGGCGTCGGCACCGTGTACCGGCGCTTCCCGAGCAAGGACGTCCTGGTCCGCCGGATAGCCGAGGAAGAGACCGCCCGGCTGACCGAGCAGGCAAGGACCGCGCTGGGCCAGGAGGAGGAGCCGTGGCAGGCGCTGTCGCGCTTCCTGCGCACCTCCGTGGCCTCGGGCGCCGGGCGGCTGCTGCCGCCGCAGGTGCTGCGGGTCGGGTCGGCGAGCGAGGACGGCCTCGAGGAGCCGGAGAAGGCCCGGGTTCCGCACCAGCGGCAGGCCGGTGTGACCGGCGGGGCTCCCGAGCTGCGCGTCGTGGGCTCGCGGACTTCCCTCGAGGACGAGCCCTCGGAGGACGCGGGTGCGGGTGCGCTGCTCGAGGTGGTCGGCCGGCTGGTCGACCGCGCCCGGGAGGCCGGTGAGCTGCGCGGCGATGTCACGGTGGCCGATGTGCTGCTGGTGATAGCGACGGCCGCCCCGGCCCTGCCGGACGCGGCGCAGCAGGCGGCGGCCTCGTCCCGGCTGCTCGACATCCTGCTCGAAGGGCTGCGGTCCCGGACGGTCTGAGCCGTACGGGAGCCGGTCCTCGCGGAGGCCCTCGCAGGGGTGCGTGCGGATGCCCGCTCCACCCGCCGACCGGTTCGTCGAACGAATCCCCGAACGGCCGCTCACTCGAAGGAGTGAGGGCCGGGTACGGGGATTCACCGGCCGCTGCCCGGACGGGTGGATGGCGTGGAGAGGGGTTCGGCGCGCGCCCCCCGTGTGACACGCTTGAACGGTGTACCGGGTGAGTGTGTCGGGCGGGGGCTTCCGCGATGAGCGTTGACGGTCGGGAAGAGCCGCTCGGTGGTGCCGGCGCGTTCGGTGGTGCCGGCGGCGAGGCCGGGGTGGACGGCCCGGTCGCGGGCCAGGTCCCGGCTCAGCGCGAACCGCGCGGGCGGCATGCGGGGTCGCGGCGCTCCGGCGGCGAGCTGCCGCCGTCCGACGGCGAGTTGATCGCCCGGATGCGCGGGGGCGACGACGGTGCGTACGAGGAGCTGTTCCTCCGGCACGCCGATTCGGTACGGCGCTACGCGCGGACGTGCTGCCGTGACGGGCACACGGCCGAGGACCTGACCGCGGAGGTGTTCGCCCGGACGCTGCAGGCGGTACGGGGCGGGGCCGGGCCGGACCAGTCGGTGCGCGCGTATCTGCTGACGACCGTGCGGCGGGTCGCGGCGGCCTGGGCGAAGACGTCCCGGCGGGAGCATCTCGTCGAGGACTTCGCGGTGTTCGCGGAGCAGGCGGCCGCGGGATCCGAGGTCGGCGGCGGGCTGTCCGGTCTGTCCGGGGACGACACCCTCGAACTGGGCGCGGACGTCCGGGCGATGCGCGTGGCCGAGCAGTCGCTGGCCATGCAGGCCTTTCGGAGCCTGCCCGAGCGGTGGCAGGCCGTGCTGTGGCACACCACCGTCGAGGACGCCTCGCCGAGTGCGATCGCGCCGCTGTTCGGACTGAGCGCCAACGCGACGGCGGTGCTGGCCAGCCGGGCCCGTGAAGGGCTCAAGCAGGCCTATCTGCAGGCGCATGTGAGCTCGGCGCTCAGTGCGGGCGGGGACTGTGCGCGGTACGCGGACCGGCTGGGGGCGTATGCCCGCGGCGGGCTGCGGATGCGGGCGGAGCGGGGGCTGCGCGGGCACCTGGAGGGGTGCGCCAAGTGCCGGCTCGCCGCCGGGGAGCTCAAGGACGTCAACGCGGGCATTCCCGCGCTGCTGCCCGTCGCGGTCATCGGGTGGTTCGCCGCCGGGTACGCGGCGAAGGCGGCCGGGGTCGTGGCCGGCGGGGCCGTTGCCGCCGGGGGCGTGGGGGCTGCGGCCGCGGCCTCGGGCGGATCGGCCGCCGGACCGTCCGCCGGGGCGGGTGCCGCCGGGGTCGGGGCCGCCGGCGGG
Source organism: Streptomyces sp. NPDC002209 (assembly GCF_042890265.1). Classification (NCBI taxonomy): domain Bacteria; kingdom Bacillati; phylum Actinomycetota; class Actinomycetes; order Kitasatosporales; family Streptomycetaceae; genus Streptomyces; species Streptomyces sp. NPDC002209. The sequence continues at coordinate 8,246 of NZ_JBIARX010000006.1, forward strand.
AGCGCGGGTGCCGGGGCCGGGGCTGCCGGGGCCGGTGGCGGCGCCGGGGGTGCCGCCACCGGGGTCGGCGGTGCGGTGGTGTCCGAGGGGCTCGGGCTGCCGGTCAAGGCCGCCATCGCCGCCGGGATCGCCGTCGCCGCGGCCGCCGGGGTGGTGTTCGCGCTGGCCGGGGACGATCCCGACCCGGGGGTCGTGGCGCAGCCGGCGCCGAGTGTGGCCGCGCCCGTGGTGCCGCTGGTCCCGGCTCCGCGCACCCCGGCTCCGGCCGATGCCGAGCCGCCGACCGCGCAGGGCTCCGTACCGTCCGCGCCGCCCGCGACTCCCGCGTCCGCGACCCCCTCCGCGCCGGAGCCGAAGGCCCCGGCCCCGCCGGTGTCCCGGACGCCCTCGCCGAAGCCCTCGCCGACGCCGAGCCCCGTACCGAGCCCCGCACCGAGCCGGAGTCCGGCCAAGCCGTCCCCATCCCCGTCCCCGCCGAAGCCCACTCAGGGGTTCCGGCTGGCGGGGCTCGAACACTCCGCGTTCGGCGACCACAGCGGTCCCGAGCTGCAGACCTGGCGCAGCAGCTGGGTGTGGCAGCGGTGGGGGCTGCGGATCGCGGACCGGCGGTTCGCGCAGGGGATCACCGTGAACTCCCGTTCCTCGGTGGAGATCACCCTCAACCGGCAGTGCACGGAGTTCTCGGCGCGGGCCGGGGTGGACGACCTGTCGCTGTTCACCGACGGCACGGTGCGCTTCTCCGTCTACGCCGACGGGCAGCGGCTGTGGCGGTCGGGCGCCCTCGGGTACGGGGATCCGGCGGCCGCCGTCGACGTCTCCCTGGCCGGGCACAAGACGCTGCGGCTGGTGGTGGAGCAGGCCGGGCAGGGCAGCCTGCCGACGCTGGCGAGCTGGGCCGACGCCGTGATCAGCTGCCGGTGACCTGCGTGGCGAGGGTGACGAGGGTGGCGACCTCGGCCGGGGAGAGCCCGGCGCCCGCCGCCGCCTCCTGCTCGTAGCGGTCGGGACCCAGCACGGCGCGGGTGTCGTCCGGGAGTCCGCCGACGGCGGCCTGTTCCGGGACCGAGCGCGGGTGCCCCGCGCGCCAGGCGGTGGCCGCCGCGAGTGCCCGTACGGCCTCGGCACTGCGCCCGGCGGCGGCCAGCAGCACGGCCGCGGTGTCGGCGAGCGAGGCGAGCACGCGCTCGGCACAGTGTGCGGCGACCGCGGCGGCCAGGACCGGCCCGAGCTTCGCGAGGCCGGCCTGCGGACCGTGTGCGCGGGCGGTCAGGACCGCGTCGATGTTGCCGAGCCCGGCGGTGAGCTGCGGGGGCGCCGCGATCTTTTCGCAGGCGGCGCGAGCCAGCTCGCACTCGGCACGGGCCCGCCCGAGGTCCCCGCGGACGAGGGCGAGCATCGCCGCGAGCATGCCGCCGTAGGCCCGGACGTCGTACACCCCGCCGTAGGGCTCGACTTCGCGGGCGACGTCGGCCAGCAGCTGCTCGGCGCCGTCGAAGTCTCCGGAGCAGAAGGCGGACTCGGCGATCCGGGCGATGGCGAAGGGCACCTCGGTGTGGGCCCCGACCTCACGGGCGAGGCGCAGGCACTCCTCGTACTCGGCGCGGGCCCAGTCGTACCGGCTGCGGGAGAGCGCGACCTCGCCGGCGGCGCTCGCCACCTGGGCACGGGTCCAGCGGTCGCCGACGCGGTGGGCAATCTCGTGCAGTTCGGCGAGGTCGGCGTCGACGGACGACAGGCCGCCGGTGAGGTCGATGGTCACGTGGGTGCGGAGCATGAGGGTGAGGCCCAGTTCCCAGTCGCCGCCGTAGCGGCGGCAGTTGTCGACCATCTTGGCGAGCCCGTCGCGGACGTCGCGGGTGTCACCGGTGAGGAACGTGGTCATCGGCCAGAGCATGCCGGGGAAGCGGGCGGTTTCGGGGCCGGCGTTCCGGAAGACCTGCTGGATGCGGTCGGCGAGGGCGATGTTCTGCGGGGTGCGGAACTCCTCGGGCGCGTGGCCCTCGGCGAGGAGCAGGACGCGCAGCATCTGCGTACGCATGAAGCGCCAGTACTCGGGGGTGCCCTCGGGCGGCTCGGCGGCGTGGCATTCCAGGACCCGGGCCGCCCATTGCGCGCCCTCGGTGCGGTAGTTGCGCAGCCACCAGAACCAGCCGAGGGCGAGGGTGAAGCGCAGACCCGTCTCGGCGGCGCCGGTTTCGGTGGTGTGCAGGAGCGCGGCGCGGAGGTTGTCGAGCTCGGTCTCGATGCGGCGGATCCAGGGGAGCTGGTCGGCCGAGCGCAGGAGGGGTTCGGCCTTCTCGGCGAGGGCCAGGAAGTGTGCGGCGTGGCGGTGGGCGGCGGCGCTGCGGTCGGGCGCGTGTGCGGCCGCGCGTTCGGCGGCGTACTCGTGGATGGTCTCGAGCATGTGGTAGCGCATGCCGCTGCCGTCCGGGCCGGGGGTGGCGACGACGAGGGACTTGTCCACGAGGGAGCCGAGGACGTCGGCGACGTCGAGGGTGTCGTCCGTGCAGACCGCTTCGGCGGCGGGGAGGTCGCAGCCGCCGGCGAAGACGGAGAGGCGGCGCAGGACGGCCCGCTCGGGCTCGTCCAGCAGGTCCCAGGACCAGTCGACGACGGCGCGCAGGGTCTGCTGGCGGGGCAGGACGGTACGGGCGCCGCTGGTCAGGAGGCGGAAGCGGTCGTCGAGGCGGTCGGCGATCTGGCGCGGGGTGAGCAGCCGCAGCCGGGCCGCGGCCAGCTCGATGGCGAGCGGCAGCCCGTCGAGGCGGGCGCAGATCTCGGCGACGGCGGCCGGGTCCTCGGCGGGGGTGAAGCCGGGGCGGACGGCGGCGGCGCGCTCGGCGAAGAGACGGTGTGCGGGGTCGGGCGGCAGCGGGTCGACGGGGCGGACCGTTTCGCCGGGCACGCCGAGGGGTTCGCGGCTGGTGGCCAGGATCCGGACGCCGGGGCAGTGCGTGAGGAGGCGCTCGGCGAGTTCGGCGGCGGCGCCGATGACGTGCTCGCAGTTGTCGAGGACGAGGAGCAGGCGGCGGCTCGCGCAGTGCTCGACGAGCTGGGCGGCGGGGTCGGCGGCGGCGGTCTTCTCGCGGGCCACCAGGGTGTTCTCGCGCAGGCCGAGGGCGCTGAGGACGGCGCCGGGGACGGCGGCGGGGTGGTCGAGGCGGGCGAGTTCGACGAGCCAGCCGGGTTCGGGGTGGGCGGAGGCCGCGTGCTCGGCGAGCCGGGTTTTCCCGGATCCGCCGGGTCCGGTGAGGGTGACGAGGCGGAGGCGGGCCAGGTCGGTGTGCAGGGCGGCCAGTTCGGGCTCGCGGCCGACGAAGGAGGTGAGGCGGGGACGAAGGTTGCCGGCCGGCTCCGGCGGGGGCGCGGGGGATGCCGGGGGCGCGGTTGCCGCCGGGGGCGCCCCGGCTGCGCGGTGCGCGGGAGATGCCGGGGGCGCGGGGTACGCCGAGGGCGCGGTGGCCGGGGGCGCGGTTGCCGGGGGCGCGGGGGATGCCGGGGGTGCCACGCCGGCTGCGGGCTGCGCGGGAGATGCCGGGGACGCGGGGGCCGGGGGCGCCGGGGACGCGGGGGCCGGGGGCGCCGGGGACGCGGGGGCCGGGGGCGCCGGGGACGCGGGGTACGCCGAGGGCCCGGTGGCCGGGTGGGCCGGGGGCGCGGGGGCCGGGGGCGCGGGCCGGAGCAGCTCTGCGTGCAGGGCGGCGAGTTCGGGACCGGGGTCGGCGCCGAGGGCGTCGGCGAGGGTGCGGCGGGTGCGCTCGTACGCGGCGAGGGCGTCGGCGGGGCGGCCGGCCGCCCGCAGCGCGCGGAGCTGGTGGGCGCGCAGGGGCTCGTCGTACGGGTGCTCCCGGATCAGCGCCTCGATCTCCGGGAGGAGGGACGCCGGGTCGGTGGCGCCGCTGCGGAGCTCGGCGTCGATCCGGGCGCGCAGGGCGGCGGTGCGGTGCGCTTCGGGGGCGGCGGCGTGGGCGCTGCGCGCGTGCTCGGGCAGGTCGGCGAGGGCGGGGCCGCGCCAGAGGGCGAGGGCGGTGCGGAGGGTTCCGGCGGCGGTGGCGGGGTCGGCGGCCAGCTCCTGGGCGCCTTGGCGGGCGAGCCGGGTGAACCGGTGCAGGTCGATGTCGTCGCGGTCGGCGACGGCGAGGCGGTAGCCGCCGGCGGGTCCGGCGTGGACGGTGTGCCGGCCGCCGAGGGCCCGGCGGAGCCGGCCGACGAGGGCCTGCAGGGCGGCGGGGGCGTCCTGGGGCGGGTCGTCGCCCCAGACCTCGTCGACGAGGTCGGCGACGGAGGCGGTGGCAGAGGCGGAAGCGGAGGCGGTCCGCGCGCCGGCCGCGGCGCGGAGCGCGAGGGCGGTGAGGAGCGCGCGCAGGCGGGCGCCGCCGATGGGGAGGGGGGCGCCGGTCTCGTCACGGGCTTCGGTGACGCCGAGGATGAGATACCGCACCGGACAATTCTGCCTTGCCGCCGGCCGACGTGACGGGGAGTTTCGGCGCGGTCGGCTGCGAGGGGCGGTCGTGTCGCTGCGCGGGGCCGGTCGCGCGGACCGGGTTAACCCGCAGGCAGGCCCGCGGCCGCCCCCGCCCGCCGGGCGGACTGCCGGACACGGCCTGCAGGCCGTCCTCCCCAACCATCACACCGGCCGGGGTGCCGGGGAGTTTCGCCGCGGTCGGCTGGGAGGCGGTGGTGTCGCTGGTCGGGGCCGGTCGCGCGGACCGGGTTACCTCGCAGGCAGGCCCGCGGCCGCCCCGCCGGGCGGACTGCCGGACGCGGCCTGCGGGCCGTCCTCCCCAACGGTCACGACGGCCCCGCCCTTCGCCTCAGGGCTACCGGACGCGGCCTGCGGGCCGTCCGCCCCAACCGTCACGCCGGCCGGGGTGCCGGGGAGTTTCGGCGCGGTCGGCTGGGAGGCGGTGGTGTCGCTGCGCGGGGCCGGTCGCGCGGACCGGGTTGCCCCGCAGGCAGGCCCGCGGCCGCCCCTGCCCGCCGGGCGGACTGCCGGACGCGGCCTGCGGGCCGTCCTCCCCAACGGTCACGACGGCCTCGCCCTTCGCCTCCGGGCCGCCGGGCTGCCGGGCTGCGGACTGCCGGACTGCCGGACTGCCGGACGCAGCCTGCAGGCCCTCTGCCCCAACGGTCACAACGGCCTCGCCGTTCGCCTCCGGGCTACCGGGCTGCCGGACGCCGGACGCAGCCTGCAGGCCCTCCGCCCCATCGGCCACGACGGCCTCGCCATTCGCCTCCGGGCTGCCGGAGGCGGCCTGCGGGCCGTCCGCCCCAACCGTCACGACGGCCTCGAAGTTCGCCTGCCCCGCCTGCCCGCAGTGACCCACCGCACCGGCCACCACCCACATGCCAGGACGCACGTCGGCGACAGCCCCCTGCCCGCACACCGGCCATCAGTGGTGCGGGCCCGTAGTGGCGGGTGTCGATCACAGCGGTCAGGCCCGGTACGAGCGGGCGGCAGGGGAGAGGGGCGGGCCGCTGGGCCTGCCGTGCGCGTGTCCGCGTCGGGTCTTCCTGCTCCCGCGTCCGCGGCTCCCGCCCCTTCGGCCCGGCGCCGGCGGCCGCGTGCGGCCCGGCCGGGCCCCGCGTCGGTACGCACAGGGCGTCCCGCACCCGGCCGCGGGGCCGAACCGCCCGGTACGCGGCCAGGGGCAGACGACCAGTACGCGGCCAGGGACAGACGACCGGTGCGCGGTCGGCCCGAAGCCCGGTGCGCGGCCGCGGCAGCCTGGCCGGGCCGGTCAGGAGAGGGCTGGGCGGGGGATGGGGACGCCCTGGGGGACGGCTCGGCGGCGGGGGGTGGACGTACCCGTCCAGCAGGTGCCGCGGCGGGCCAGGAGGCGGCCCAGCCACAGTTCCATCGAGACGAGTTCCGCAAGGCCGTCCAGGGGGACGGGGCGGCCCTCCGCCGCGTCCAGCAGGGCCTGTTGGACCACCCGGGCCTCGATCAGGCCCGCGTCCGCCAGCAGCGGGGACGCGAAGAGGGCCAGCAAAGAGGTGAGCGCTGCGCGCAGGCCCACTCGGGTCGCCGTTTCGTTCGGGGTGTGTGCCGGGGCGCCCCAGCCCGGCGGGAGTTCGCGTACGCCCGCCGACGAGAGGACGCTGCGCAGGATCGCGGCCCGGGCGCCGGGCTGGACGCGCAGGGATTCCGGGAGCGCGCGGGCGGCCCGTACGACCTGGTTGTCCAGGAACGGGGCGTGCAGGCGCTGGCTGCGGACCTCCACGGCCTGTTCGAACACCCGGTGGTCGGCCGCGTGCCGGGTCAGCGCAGCGCGCGCCCGGGCCTCGCCCGGGCGTAGCGACAGGGGCGGGCGGCCTGCGGCGGTGGCCAGGCGGATCGATACTTCCGCCAGGGCCTCCCCCGTCAGCCAGCCCGCCGCCGGGCCCGGGCGGGACCAGGTCAGGGCGGCCAGCGAGGCGTCCACCGGGTTCGAGGCGCCCCCCTCGATCGGCCCTTCGCGCAGCCGGGCCGCGGCCGCCTCCATGCCCGCGCGGTACGGCGTACGGGCGAGCCGGCGGGCCGCGGAGTAGACGGAGAACGGGACCAGGAGGGACAGCGCGGAGTCGCCCGGTGCCGAGCGGGCCAGGGCGGCGACCGGGCGCAGCAGGTGGCGTCGGCGGCGGTCCATCAGGAGGTCGGCCAGCCGGGCCGGGTGTGCGTCGAGGACCTGGCGGGCGCCGTGCCCGACGAAGTGGTCGGCCGAGCCGGCCGCCAGCCGGCGCCGCTCGCGGGCGGCGGTGACGAGGGAGGGGCCGGGTTCGTCGGTGAGGGGGCCGTCGAGTTCCGCGTACGGGAGGGCTTCCTCGGCGGCGGCCACGACCACGTGGTGCAGCCGGGGGTTGGCGGCGATGGCCCGGGCGCGTTCGAGTTCGGCCTCGCGGCCCTGGGGGGTGGCGAGGTCGTTGAAGGTGACGGCGAGGAGCCGTTCGCCGGACTGCTTCATCACCGTGCCGGGTGCGCCCGGAAGCCCGGCGGCGAGCAGGGCCAGGGTTGCGGAGGCGCTGCCTCCGGAGAGGTCGGCGCCGACACCGGGGACCGGCGCGGGTGCGCCCCGGGCCGCGCGCCGGTCGGCGGGGCCCATTCCGGGCACCGGGCCGGGGTCGTGGGGCAGTGTGTCGGGGGCATGCCGTGGTGCCGTGAGCCGGGCGCGCACGGCATCCACCAATGCTTCCCGTACGCCCTCCACCGCGCGCTCGGGATCGGCCGCGGGCGCCGCCACCGCGAGGGAGGCCACCGGCTCGTACCCGGTGATCTCGCGCGAGCCCTCGCGCAGGATCAGCGCGTGCCCCGGCGGGATGCGCCGTACGCCGACGTACGGTGTGCCGTCGCCCAGTGCCTCCGGGCTGTCGGGGCAGGCCAGCAGGGCCGCGAGATGGCCGATGTCGAGCTGCGCCTCGATGAGGTCGGCGAGCGGCAGCGCGGCGGTGGCGTACGCGGTACCGCCGGCCCAGGGCGTGTAGAACACGGGCCGCGCGCCCGCGAGGTCGCCGACGACGGTGATCCGGCGGCCGGTCTGGACGACGGCGGTGTAGCTGCCGGACCACTGGGTGAGGTGGCGCAGGGCTCCCCCGCGGGCGGCGAGGAGTGCGCGCCGCAGCTCGGCGTCGGTGGCGCCGCAGCAGCCGAGGACGGCGAGCCGGGTGAAGGGGTCTGCGGGGTCGGCGGCGAGGGTGCGGATCTCGTCGGGGCGCCAGTCGCCGACGGCCCAGAGGGGGTCGGGGTCTCCCCAGAGCAGTTGGGCGCCCACGGGGACGACGGTGCGTTCGGCGTCCCGGGCGGCCGGGTCGTCCGGGTGGTCGGCGTCCGCGATGCCACCGCTCAGGGGTCCGTCGGGGCCGCCGCGCACAGGTCCGTCGGAGCCCTGTCCGCCCTGGCCGGAGACCCGGCCGGCCGTGCCGAAGCTCGCGGCGATACTGCTCCACCCGACCAACCAGCGCACCGCCGCCTCCCCAGCCTGTGGGCAATTGACCGGGGCATGAACGGCATGGTCAGCGCAGAGGGCGCGGCCGACGGGACCCCGGGTGGCTCGGGGTCCATGCTGCCACGAGACGGGCGTGCGGGAGTGGCCGAGGAGGGCGCACGTGCAAACGAACATGCCTCGGCCACACGGTATTTGGCGTTCCGTTCCCACCGTCCCATAGGTCGGTTTCGGCCATTCTTCGGCCGTACTGAGTGCCGTCGCGCGCGCTGGGGCGCCCGACCGCAGCGGCGCGCGGGCGCGGTCCGGGAGACGGGATTCGCCCCCCGGACCGTTCCGCCACCCGCGGGGATTGAGGTAGCGGCATCCCCCGGCCCGCCGGATCCACGCAGCGGGCCGACCCACGCACGGCACATCGAATCGCCGGGCCCGGTGACCGGCCAGAGCGCACGGACGGGCGCACGGCCACACGCACGGAGCACGGGGGAGGGCGTACGCCCGCGGCGCGGGCCCCGGCCCGACTGTGCAGGCGGACAACAATCCCGCCATACGGAAGTCGGGGCCTTAACGCTTGGGAGGCGGGGAACTACGCTGGGTTTACGAAATGCCGGGCAACTATGCCCCGGCGGCGTATGCGTTGTGTGCGTTCCGCGTGTGACGAGGGGTGGCGCATGTCCAGGGAGCTCCGCGAGCCCAACGAGAAGCTCGGCGCCGTCCTCGCCCTCGCCGGCATCAGCAACGCCGGGCTGGCCCGGCGGGTCAACGACCTCGGCGCACAGCGCGGCCTGACGCTTCGTTACGACAAGACGTCGGTGGCCCGGTGGGTGTCCAAGGGGATGGTGCCGCAGGGCGCGGCCCCGCACCTGATCGCCGCCGCGATCGGCGCGAAGCTGGGGCGTCCGGTGCCGCTGCACGAGATCGGGCTGGCGGACGCGGACCCCGCACCCGAGGTCGGCCTGGCGTTCCCGCGGGACGTGGGCGAGGCGGTGCGCTCGGCCACCGATCTGTACCGGCTCGACCTCGCCGGGCGCCGGGGCGGTGGCGGGATCTGGCAGTCGCTGGCCGGTTCGTTCGCGGTGTCCGCGTACGCGACGCCCGCTTCGCGCTGGCTGATATCTCCGGCGGACGGTTCGGTGGCGCGCGAGCCCGCCCCGCCCCGCGAGACCGTGGCGTCGCGCGAGCCGGTGGCGAACACGGCGCCCGCGGCCCCGGCTCCGACCCCGGCCCCGGCACAGGGACCGACGGCCTCGCCGGCGTCGTCGCCGATGTCTTCGTCGTCTTCGTCAACGGGTCTGCCCGCGCAGTCTTCGGGTGAAACGCCGCACGCCCCGCCCGCACCGGTGCCGGCCGCCGTCGTGGGGCTGTCGGACCCGGCGCCGCAGCGCGTGGGCCACAGCGATGTGACCAAGCTGCGCGAGGCCGCCGAGGACGCGCGCCGCTGGGACTCCAAGTACGGCGGCGGGGACTGGCGTTCGTCGATGGTGCCCGAGTGCCTGCGCGTCGACGCGGCGCCGCTCCTGCTCGGCTCGTACAGCGACGACGTGGGCCGTGCGCTGTTCGGTGCGACCGCCGAACTGACCCGGCTGGCCGGGTGGATGGCCTTCGACACCGGCCAGCAGGAGGCGGCCCAGCGCTACTACATCCAGGCGCTGCGCCTGGCCCGCGCGGCCGCGGACGTACCGCTGGGCGGGTACGTGCTCGCCTCGATGTCGCTGCAGGCCACGTACCGGGACTTCCCGGACGAGGGCGTGGACCTCGCGCAGGCGGCGGTCGAACGCAACCGGGGGCTGGCCACCGCCCGCACCATGAGCTTCTTCCGGCTGGTCGAGGCCCGGGCGCATGCGAAGGCGGGCGATTCGGCGGCCGCCGGGGCGGCGCTGCGGGCGGCGGAGGGCTGGCTGGAGCGGGCGCGGGAGGGCGATCCGGATCCGACCTGGCTGGGTTTCTACTCGTACGACCGGTTCGCGGCGGATGCGGCGGAATGCTACCGGGACCTGAAACTGCCGCGGCAGGTGCGGCGCTTCACCGAGCAGGCGCTGTCGCGGCCGACGGAGGAGTACGTGCGCTCGCACGGGCTGCGGCTGGTGGTGAGCGCGGTCGCCGAGCTGGAGTCGGGCAACCTGGACGCGGCGTGCGCGGCCGGCACCCGGGCGGTGGAGGTCGCGGGCCGCATCTCCTCGGCGCGGACGACGGAGTACGTACGGGACCTGCTGCACCGGCTCGAGCCGTACGGGGACGAGCCGCGCGTGGCGGAGCTGCGGGAGCGGGCACGGCCGCTGTTGGTGGCCCCCGCATAGGGGTTGTCCGGCGGACCGGAGCCGCACGGCCACTGCGGCGGGAGCGCCTGCGGCGGTGGCCGGGAGACATCGGCGACCGGCGGCGACCCGGCGAGGCGTGGTGCCGGGCGGCCCGGGCCGGGGCATGATCCGCCGGAGACCCCCTTAACGCGTTGTCAGTGGCGGGGTGCAGTATGCAGGGGTGGGAGGTGGCAGCTTGGGCGGCGGCGTGGGCAGCGTGGGCAGGGTCGACTGCGATGTGCTGGTGATCGGCGGTGGAATCGTCGGCCTGTCGACGGCGCATGCCCTGGCACAGCTGGCCCCGGGGACGCGGGTGGTGGTGCTGGAGAAGGAGTCCGGCCCGGCCCGCCACCAGACGGGCCGCAACAGCGGGGTGATCCACAGCGGGATCTACTACCGGCCGGGATCGCTCAAGGCGCGCTTCGCGGTGCGCGGGGCCGCCGAGATGGTGAAGTTCTGCGCCGAGCACGGGATCGCCCACGAGGTCACCGGGAAGCTGATCGTCGCCACCGGGCGGGAGGAGCTGCCGCGGCTGCACGCACTGGTGCAGCGGGGCCGGGAGAACGGCATCCCGGTGCGCGAGCTGGGCCCGGCGCAGATCTCGGAGTACGAGCCGGAGGTGCGCGGCCTGGCCGCGATCCACGTCGGCACCACCGGGATCGTGGACTACGGGCAGGTGGCGCAGCAGCTGGCGGAGTCCTCCGGGGCGGAGATCGTGTACGGCGGGGCGGTGGATCTGATCTCGCGGCGGGCGTCGGGGGTGGCGGTCCGCACCACCTCCGGGCTGGTGGTCCGCTCCCGCGTCCTGGTGAACTGTGCGGGCCTGCAGTGCGACCGGGTCGCGCGGCTGGCCGGGGACGACCCCGGGATGCGGATCGTGCCGTTCCGTGGGGAGTACTACGACCTGGCGCGGCCCTCTCTGGTCCGGGGGCTGGTCTACCCGGTCCCGGATCCGGCGTTCCCCTTCCTCGGCGTGCACCTGACGCGCGGCATCGGGGGCGGGGTCCATGTCGGGCCCAACGCGGTGCCGGCGCTGGCCCGCGAGGGGTACGGGTGGGGCGTGGTCCGGCCGCGGGACCTCGCGGACGAGCTGGCCTGGCCGGGATCCTGGCGGATGGCCCGGCGGCACTGGCGGTACGGGGTGGGCGAGATCCACCGGTCGCTGTCGAAGCAGGCCTTCACGGAGGCGGTACGGCGGCTCCTGCCGGGGGTTTCGTCGGCGGACCTGGCTCCGGCCGGGGCCGGGGTGCGGGCGCAGGCCGTGCTGCGGGACGGGACGCTGGTGGACGACTTCCTGATCCGGGACGCGCCGCGGACGGTGCACGTCCTGAACGCCCCGTCGCCGGCCGCGACGGCCTCGCTCCCGATCGGCCGCGAGATCGCCCGCCGCGCCCTGACCACCCTCCGGGTCTCCTGACACCCTCCGGGTCTCCTGACACCCTCCGGGTCTCCTGACCCCGGTCCGGGTCTCCTGACGCCGGTCCCGGAGCGGGGGCGCGGGTGAGGGCGGCGGCCGGTGGGGGCGGGGCCGTAGAATCCGGGGATTGTGTCTGAGTCCCTCACCCCCCAGCCCAGCGCCCCGGAAACCACGCCGGAGGCGAACTCCTACGTGCCCCCGAAGTGGCGGACCGAGCCCCGTTTCCCCGACGGGCCCGCCCCCGACCCGGCCGGCTCGCACCACGAGCGGCGGATCCGCAGCTTCCAGCCGCGGCGCAGCCGGGTGACCACCGGGCAGGGCGAAGCCCTGAAGCGGCTCTGGGGGACCTGGGGCCTCGACATCGACGGGCATTCCGTCATCGACCTCGAGAAGCTGTTCGACGGGCTTCCCGTCGTGCTGGAGATCGGCTTCGGCATGGGTGAGGCCACCGCGCAGATGGCCGCCGCCGACCCTGCGACCGGGATCCTCGCCGCCGACGTGCACACGCCCGGCCAGGGGAACCTGCTCGCGCTCGCCGAGCGCGGCGGGATGACCAACGTGCGCGTCGCCAACGGCGACGCGGTCATCCTGCTCCGCGAGATGCTGGCGCCCGAATCCCTCGCCGGGCTCCGCGTGTACTTCCCGGACCCCTGGCCCAAGGCCCGCCACCACAAGCGGCGGCTGATCCAGCCCGAGTTCCTCGACCTGGCCGCCACCCGCCTCGCCCCGGGCGCAGTACTGCACTGCGCGACCGACTGGGAGCCGTACGCCGAGCAGATGCTCGAAGTGCTCACCGGGCACCCGGAGTTCGAGAACACCCAGGCGGACGGCGGCTACGCGCCGCGGCCCGACTTCCGGCCGCTCACCCGCTTCGAGGGACAGGGCCTCGACAAGGGGCACGTCGTGCACGATCTGCTCTTCGCCCGCCGCCGCCAGGTGCCCCCGAACGAGTAGAGAACCACCATCGTCACTCCGCGTGTCAGAGTGGCTCGCTAGAGTCATCACGTGTTCCGAGCGCTCCCTGGTGTCCGTACGTGCGTGCTCGCCGTGCTGTCGCTTTCGGGGCTGGCGATCCTCGAACTCGTGCGGGAGCAGACCGGTACCGCGGGGTTCTTCGTCGGCCTCGGGCTGGCCGTGCTGCCGGTGCCGCTGCTCATGGCTGCCTTCCGGTGGCTCGGCCGGGCGGCGCCCTGCCCCTGGGCGCAGCTGCTGTTCTGCTTCGGCTGGGGTGCCTGCACCGCGGCCCTGATCGCGATACTGGCCAACAACTTCGCGACGGAGTGGATAACGGCGGCGACCGCCGATGCCTCCGCCGCCGACCGGCTCGGCTCGGTGGCGGTCGCCCCGGTCGTCGAGGAGAGCGCCAAGGCGGCGGCCCTGCTGCTGGTGTTCGCGTTCCGAAGACGCCAGTTCACCGGCCCTGCGGACGGGTTCGTGGTGGCCGGGTTCACCGCCACCGGCTTCGCCTGCACCGAGAACGTCCTCTACCTCGGCAACGCCTTCGGGGAGGACCTGGAGAGCGGCGCCGCCCCGCTGGACTCGGTGACGGCCGCGACCTTCTTCGTGCGGATCATGGTCTCGCCGTTCGCGCACCCCCTGTTCACGGTGCTCACCGGGCTCGGGTTCGGCGCGGCCGCGCTCCGTACCGGCCGGCTGCGTCGGATCGGGCTTCCGCTGCTCGGGCTGCTGAGCGCGATGGGCCTGCACGCGCTGTGGAACAGCTCCTCGCGGTTCGGGGAGTACGGGTTCTACGTGGTCTACGGCTGCGTGATGGTCCCGGTGTTCGGGCTGTTGCTGTGGCTGGCCGTGCGGATAAGGCGGCGCCGGCTGCGGGCCGTCGCCGGGGAGCTGGCGGTGTACGCGGCCGCGGGCTGGCTGCGTCCGGCGGAGGTGCCGGCCCTGGTGTCGATGCCGGCCCGGTCGCTGGCCCGCGCGCTGGCCCGGAGCACCGGGGGCCGGGCGGCGGGCCGGGCGGTCGCCCTGTACGAGGCGGACGCGGCCGCGCTGGCCCTGCTGCGGCACCGGGCCCGGCAGGGCGGACCCGCGCGGGAGCCGGATTTCGCCTGCCGGGAGCGGGAGTTGCTGCGCCGGCTGTGGCTGCGCAAGGCGACGGCGGGGCCCGCCCTGGCCCGGGCTGCGGTCCTGGAGGAGCTCCTTCCGCCGCGGCCGGTCCCCGTACCGGTACCGGCCGAGCGGGGCTTCGTACCGCCTGCTAGACGCTCAGACCCTTGGACTCCAGCCACGCCAGGGGGTCCATGGTCGAGCCGCCCTTGCGCACTTCCAGGTGGAGATGGGGTCCGGTGACGTTGCCGGTGGCGCCGACGCGGCCGATGGTCTCGCCCGCGCCGACCGAGCCGGAGGTCACCGACATCGAGGACAGGTGGCAGTACCAGATCTCCGTACCGTCCTCGAGCTCCAGCACGATGCGGTAGCCGTACGCCCCTGACCAGCCGGCCGAGGCGATCTTCCCGCCGGCGACGGCCTTGGCGGGGGTGCCGGTCGGGGCGGCGAAGTCGAGGCCGGTGTGGTAGCCGGAGGACCACATCGAACCGGAGTCGCCGTAGTGCGAAGTGAGGGTGTAGGCGGAGGTGGGAAGGGAGTAGCTGCCGGCGAGCTTGGCGATCCGCTCCTGCTCGGCCTTGGCCTCGGCGGCCTCCTTGGCCTCCTTCTCGGCGGCGGCGCGGGCGTCGTCGGCCTCCTTCTGCGCGGTCTCCCGCTGGGCCTTGGCCTCCGCGGCGGCGGCCTCCTGCGCGGCGCGTTCGGCCTGCGCCCGGGTCTGGGACTCGGCGGCGCTCTCCTGGGACTCGGCCTGCTGGAGGATGCGGCCCACCAGGGTCGCGCCCGCGTCGGCGTGCCCGGCGGCCTGCTGCGCGATGATGCCGGTCTGCTTCGCGGCGGCTGCGGTGCCCGACGCGGCGCCCTCGGCGTCCGCGTGCTGCCCGTCGCCCCCGAGCCCGAAGTCGGGCAACGAGGGCATGGAGATGGCGACTTGGGGCCGGTCCTGCGCGGTGGCGATACCGCTCGCACCGACCGCCGCGATGACGCCGACGCCGAGCACGGTGGAGCTGCGGGCAAGCCCTCCGCGCTGCTTGACGACCCGGTGCTTGCCGCGGGGCGGGCGGGCGGAGTCCTCGGTGGGGTTCCATTCGCCCCAGGCGCCCGCCGTGGGCGCTTCCTGGAGCTCGATGCCTTCGGGGGCAGGCGAGTTGGAGGCCACCGGGCCACACTCCTCATGGGGACACGCACGCGCACGGCGCCGCCTCTTGCGACGGCTGGGACGACCGCGCTGCGTTATCGAACGGTAATAGACGGAGGGGAGTGATTCCAAGCTGTTGCGATTGATCGTTAACGGCAATCAGCCACGCTGCGCGCCGCTTTGGCCACCGCTAATGCCACTTAAGCGGATTAACTCGGGCAAAAATAAACCAAGATCCATATCTCTTCGGCCACGCCCGCACCTTGACGAGGCGTCATAAACCTTGCAGAGCGCACTTTTTCAATTACACACCGTCACGGAGCGACCACGGGTACCGTGCGCCGCCGGTCCGGCCGACCCGCCTCCGGCCGGCCCACTGCGAGGAGCGCCATGTCGTCCGTCGCGCCGCCGCCCGTGTGCCGGCGCACATCGCTGCTGAGCGCGCCGAGCAGTTCGCCGGGCCCCGGGAAGACCCGCCCGTTCAGCCGGGCCGCCGGATCGTAGAAGACCCCCGCCGCGTCCCGGGCCTCGGTCAGCCCGTCCGTGTACAGCAGCAGGGTGGCCCCGGCCGGGAAGGCCCACTCCTCGACCCGGTCCGGCCACGCCTCGGCCAGCTCCCCCATGCCGAGCGGCAGCGCGGGCTCCGCCGGGGCGAGGACCACCAGGCGCCCGTCCGCGTACAGCAGCAGCGGCTCGGGGTGGCCCCGGTTGACCAGGCGCAGCACCTGGGCCCCCGCCGGGATCTCGCCGAGCACGCAGGTCGTGAACCCCTCCACCGCGTCCAGGCTGTCGCGCCGGGTGCCCTCCCGGGCCAGCGCCCGTTCCAGCCGCTGCGCCAGTCCCTCCAGCGTGGGCTCCGTCTCCGCCGCCTCCCGGAAGGCCCCGAGGACCACCGCCACGGCTTCCACCGCGCCCAGCCCCTTGCCCCGTACGTCGCCGACCGCCAGCCGCACTCCGTACGGGGTGTCCTGGACGGCGTACAGGTCCCCGCCGATGAAGGCGTCGGCCTGCGCGGCCTCGTAGCGGGCGCAGACGTGCAGGCCCGCGATGCGTTCGGCGGGCTTCGGCAGTACCGCGCGCTGGGCGGCCTCCGCGATCCCACGCGCCGAGGCGAGCCGCTCGCCGCTGCGCCGGACGACCCGGTTGATCAGGACGGCGAGCCCGGAGACGGTCACCACGGTCACCAGCTCGGTCAGCGACTCGACCTTCCAGGTGGTGGCGTTGAGGATGTGCAGCAGGACCACCGCGAGCGAGGCCAGCACGCCGGTGAGGACCGTGACCAGCAGGGAGGACAGCGGGGCGGCGATCAACGGGGCCGCGGAGAAGAACGGGGACCCCGTGTAGCTGGGCGGGGTGATCACGTCGAAAGCCAGCCCGACCGCGATCAGCGCGGCCGGGAGCACCCGGACCAATCGGCCGGCCGCCCCGTTGCCGGTGCCGCCCGCGTACTCGTCGCCGCCTTGCTGCCCCAGGCCCACCACGCTGCTCTCCTGCCCGGTCCCTCATACGGGTGCGGGCCGCTGCCGCCTCGCCCCTCAAGGCTGGCCGCAGCCGGGGTGCTGCGGCGACCCGGCCCGGGCCGATCGGGTGAGGGCGGGCCGGGAACACGACGAAGGCCCGGCTCCCCAAGGGGAACCGGGCCTTCGTACTGAGTAGCGGGGACAGGATTTGAACCTGCGACCTCTGGGTTATGAGCCCAGCGAGCTACCGAGCTGCTCCACCCCGCGTCGGTAAACACAACTCTACGTCATCGCGGGGAGGACTCACGCCAATTAACCTCCCGGCCACCCCCTGGACCGACATATATGCAGGTCAAAGCCTTGAAGGACGGTGGAAGACGGCTTCCGTCAGCCGGTGATCAGGCGGAGCAGGGCCAGGGATCCGATACCGAACGCGATCGTCAGGTAGAAGTTCCGGGTGCGCCAGGCGAGCAGCAGGGTCGGCACCGCCAGCCAGAGGGCGTAGTTGCCGGGGCCGAGGTCGAGCGTGCCGGCCGGGGCGAACAGGGACGGGGCGAGCAGGGCGGCGATCACCGCGGGCGGCACCTGGCGCAGCCAGACCACGACGGGCCGGGGCAGGGCGGCCGCCGCGAGGAAGAGGGTCGGCACCAGACGGGGGCCGAAGGTCACGGCCGCCATGGCGGCGATGGTCAGGGCGAGGGTGAGGTCGCTCATCGGCCCGGCGCTCCTTCCGTGCTGCGGTCTTCCGCGCTGCGGTGTTCTGCGCTGCGGCTTTCTGCGCTGCGTTCGTCGGTGGCCTCGGCCGCGTCGTCGCTACGGCTGCGGCTGCCGCGGGGTGCGATGGCCAGGCCGAAGGTGGCCGCGACGGCCGCCGCCACCAGGACGGCCCAGTACTGCAGGCCGAGCAGCGTCAGGCCCACCGCCCCGCCGCCCGCCACGACGGCGACGGCGAGCCCGCGCCGGTCGGCGATGATCCCGGCCGCCAGCAGGGCCATGAACATGGCGGGCAGGGCGTAGTCGAGGCCCAGCGCCTCGACGTCGGTGACCAGGTCCCCGGCCAGCACGCCCGCGAGCGTGCCCGCCACCCAGGAGGCGTGGACGGCGGTGTTGAAGGTGAAGACCTCGGCCTTGGGACGCTGCGTGCGTTCCGCGAAGTACAACATCTACGACCATAACGGCACGATCATCCAGCGCGCGGAAGACGTCCCGAAGGGCAAGCCGGCCGCGGGCGCGGACGTCCCGCGCGTCGACGCCCCGAAGGTGGACTCCCCGGCGACGGCCAAGATCCCGGAACGCGAGCTGGCCGGCGTCGCCGGCATCCGCCTGAGCAGCGGCACCTCGCACCCCCTGCACATCCCGGACCACGCCCCGACGGGCCACCCGGACCTGACCCCGGGCGGCACCGCGGGCCACGGCCCCACCAACAACCTGGACAACACCCCCCGAGGCGGCCACCCCGACGGCTCGCCCCCCGGCGGCACCCACCCGGACACCCCGTCCGCGGCAGGCCACCCGGACACCCCGTCCGGCACGGGCCACACCGACGCCACGGGCACGGGAGGCGCGGGCCACGACGCGCCGCCCGCCGCCGACACCCACCTCCCGGACAACCCTGGTGCGGGAGGCATGGATGACGCGGCGCACGCGAGCGACGACGCCGCAGGCGCCGGCGCGCACGATGGCGAGGAGCCGCTGACCGCGGAGCGGCGCAAGGAGCTCCAAGACAAGCACGTCTGGCTCGCGAACAACGACGAGGCCTGGCGTTCGACGCACTACAACACGCTCAACCGCCGTAGGAGCGTCGCTACGCCAGTGGACGGTGTCGAGCTGCCGCAGCTGACCAAGGACGCGAACGGCAAGCTCATTTCCGTCCACGACCTCCCCAACGGTCCGCGCGAGACCCGGCTGGCCCCGGAGCCCTTCAAGCTCGACACGGTCCCTGAAGGCAACCTCCCGGAGCTCAACAAGGCGATGGGCGACCGTCGTGTGTCGGTCAATCTCACGAACGCCGAGGTGAAGCTGAAGGAAGGGGACAGCCAGGCGGCCCGCGACGCCGTAGCGGAGGCGCGAAAGGCCTTCGACAAACGTCTGCCCGGTGTCCCCAACAACAGCAAGATCCCGGAGAATCTCGGCAACAAAGCCGCCGTGCTCCACGTGATCCCGGAAGCCTTCCCGCAGGCCGACATCATCCACCTCCCGAAGACGCCCAACGGGGCGAACATGTTCGACGGGGCGTACAAGCTCCCCGACGACTGGCGCCTGATCGTGGAGGAGAAGGCCCCTCCCAACGGTCCGGAGTGGCGCCAAGGCAAGCCAGACCCCGATCCCCTCGATCCGACCGACCTCAACCACGGCGGTGCCCAGGGCATGCGGGTCCAGCAGGGCACCAGGCAGTACATCCGCACAATCCTTGCCGAGATGAAGTCCCGCGGTGGCAAGGACGCCGAGATCGCGACGGATCTTCGCGCCGCGCTGAAGGCCGGGCGGCTGAAGTATGTTCTGGTCAAGGCCAAGGAAGACCTCAATGGCAACGGCGAATACGCTGGTGCCACGCTTGAGGAATTTCTCTATTAGCCAGAGGAGATCTTGATGGCAACGCGTATCCCGCGCCACGACTTCCGTACGGACAATGCCGCGGAGGCCATGGCGCCGGTCGTCGCGGCCGCCCAAGAAGCTGTCGAGGGGATAGAGACCTCCGAGGACGACCGCTACGACGCGTTGGGCTTCACGCTCTCGGCGGCGAAGTGGCGCTGTCTCCAGGACCCCGGCTCGGGCGAGCTCGAGACGTGGGAGTCCTGGGTCCTGGCCATGCAGGTGGGCTCGGCCCTCTTCACCGCGGGTACGGCGCAGGAAAGCCCGGTCCCGCTGCGCGTCGGGACTCTGGACGAAGTGCGCCGGCTCCCCGCCACCGGCCCGCAGGACTACCTGCACGCCGGAAACTGGCTCACCGCCTTCTACCTCGCGGTGATCTGCCGCGAGAACGACCGGCTGAAGCAACTGGCTCAGGTGCCGGTGGAGTTCCTGCGGGCTTCCGGGGCGGAGTTCGACGAGTACGTCTACGCCTGGATCGAGACGCTCCAGAACTTCTGGTCCGGCCGCCCCGAGACGTGGGACACCCTCGTGACCGCGGTCCAGGGCACCGCCCCCGAGCAGGCCCGGATCGCCGGCTCCGAGCTGATACTGAAGGTCCTCTATCCGCCGCTGGAGCTGTTCCAGCTCTACCTGCGCCGCGAGGAGCAGGCCTTCACCGAGTCGCTCGCGCAAGCCCTGACATGGCACAAGGAGTACTGGACCGCCAACGAGGCCCGCTCCCTGAGCGGCGACGGCCTCGTCGCCCTGGCCCCCCTCGCCATCGCATGCCTGGCGTACGACGCGGACATGACGCTCGGGGTCGAGTCCGACTACCTGCCCAAGCACCTGATCAAGCGTTCCTGGGTGGGCGAGTCCACGACCTGACGGTGAATGTGCGGCCCTGGACAGCACATTCACCGTTACCCAGGCACGCTTTCTGATCTCGAGCCTCGTCGCCCTCGCTCCGCTCGCCATGACCTGCTTCGTCAAGAGGCGGACATCCCAATCGAGTTCGAGTCCGACTACCAGCCCACCGTCTTCGCATCACCCGCAACTGGTGCGGCGAGTTCCCCACGCAGGAGCACAGCCGAACGTGGCTCCCGAAGGCCTGCGAACGGAGCCTCCAGAATCGCGTCTCACATGCCCCGACCACCGAATTCGAAAGCTGATGACAGGAGCACCTCCTACGCACGGCCTCGATTCGACGTCAGCAAGGAGGGTCTTCCGTGACTGTGACCGTTGCCCGCCATCTCGTGGCCGGGCCCGATGAGGCTGAATTCGCCGAGCGGCTGAGCGCGCAGGTAGCACGCCGCATCGACCGCCTCGAGGTGTCGGCGGACAGAATCGACTTCGCCTTCAGTGCTGCTGTCCTCGCCCTCCAGGCGCATTGCGTGGCCGACTCTGAGGCCGATGCGCTCGAGACATGGCAAGCCACGGTCAACGCGATGCAGCTGGGCTCGGCGTTGTTCGCTGTGACCGGCACGAGCGAGGGGACCGTGGAGTGCTTCATCAATGGAAAGATGCGGACGATCAAGGCGATCGGCCCTCAGCCGTACGCCGATGCGGGCAACTGGCTGCTCGCGTTCTGGCTGGCCGTCATCTGCCGTGAGCAGCGGCGCATGACCGATCTGTGTGAAATACCGCTGGAACGGCTGCGTTCGCCAGACGACGAGTACGAGGAGTTCTACTACCACTGGGTGGACGTCCAGCAGACGTACTGGCTCCGGCGGCCGGGCTTGGTGGACAAGCTCATCGCCGCGATCGAGACGTCGAACCCCGAGGTCGCGCACAGCGTTCCGCGCGATCTGCTCCAGGGGCTGCTGTATCCGCCGATCAACCTCTTCTGCAACTTCGTGCGCAAGAACGAGGAAGGCTTCGGCCCCGCCCTGGCGGAGGCGCTGAACCTTCACAAGGGGTACTGGACACTGACCGAGGAGCGCACGGAGAACATCGACGGCGCGGTCGCCCTGGGGCCACTGGCCATGGCATGCCTGGCCTACGACGGGAAGCTGCCGAGCGGCGTGGAATCGCCCTTCATCCCGAAGTACCTCCTCGAGCACGGCTGGCTCGGCGAATTCCCCACGTGACGAGGAAGCTTGATGACAACGCGTCGGACCAACCGCGAGATGCGCACGCTTCCGATCTAGGCCGAGTGCGGCCATCAGCCGGACGCCTGCCGGACGATGACCTACGTGTCTTCAAGGGCGCGGGCGCCGGCGTGTCGAAGACCGGCGACGTGATGGCCGGCCTGAGGGTCACCTCTCGAAACCTCCATCGAACAAGTTCTCGGGGCCGGCGCAGAGGGAAGGTTCAGCGGCTACTATTGCGACCCTACCGATCCCAATACGTTCGAGTCGGTCGATTTCGCTAGCGGTACAATCAATCCGGTATACAAGCTCCATGACGGGAAATGGGAACTGCACACCATGTTCGCCAACCCCGCACCTGGCCGGCACTCCTAGAGAATATCCAATGGACAAGAAGTTCGAGGGATTCCTCAATGCATACCTCGATACCGGGCAGGCATACGACACGAGCGGCTACCTGCGACCTACCCTGATGGCATTCAACGAGTCGTACGTGCAGGTAATCCGTGACGGTTTCAATGAAATTCTCCAGGATCCCGATTTCGGTCCAGCGGAATACGAACGCCTGACCAACATTGAATTCCCGGATAGTGATTCCCTCCGCCAATATCTCAGGGACATGCATTCGTACCTGTTCGAGGATGCTCCCGTCCAGCCCGCGCCGCCGGAATAGAAGAGGCTCTTGACGCTCCAGCGGGTGGGTGAGATCCCGACGTTTCTTGATGCGCGTAGCGCATCAAGGCAGCGATCGACGGCATCAGGGCGGTTGTTGAGGGGAACGGCTGGGAGAACGACGTCCAATGCCGCCAAGCGATAAGGAAGTTCGAGGCCGTGCTGATGCGCGCGCCGAGAGAGTGCGGCTCGTGGTTCTGGGACCTGGACGACGTGGTGGAGCCTGGTCTGGAGTCCGCGCTCAGGACCGCGGGGCGCATGGGTGCGGTGCTCCAGAAGCACGCTTTGCTGGAGCCGGACACGCTTGAGTGGAACTGGTTCCAGGTCGGAAAGCGCGGCCTCGGTATCCATAGCCGCCTGGACCTCGTCAGGCGTTCGCTCGACGATCCGGCACTGCCCGATGGCCTCCGCGCCTGTCGGCCGACCGCCGGCGAACCGACGTACCACGGTCGAGCAGAGGGCCACGGGCTGAAGGCTCCCGAATACGTCGACGGGCGGGGACCGGACCTCACCGATGCGGTATTCGGGTAGATACCCTGGCTGCGATCAAGGCTCTGGTGCGCGATCTGACCAGTATCAGCGGCCCCGAGGCGGCCGCGACGTGACCCCGGTCGGCTCGGACATCTCCGGCCCGCTCCGCGCCGCCGACCACACCTCGCCGGGCCACCCGGACCTGACCCGGGCGGCCGAGCGGGCGACCACACACCCACGAACCACTTGGACAGCACCCCGCACGCAGGCCACGGCGATGGCCCCACCACGGGCGGCGGCCGTGGCACTACCGGTGGCGGGAGCCACCAGCCCGGGCACGCCGGTGACGGCGGCTCCGAGGGCGCCAGTCCGGTGGCTCCGGGGCGGGTCCTGGTGGTTTTTCCGACCGCATCACCGGTGATGCGAAGACCATTTACCCGCTCATTCCGAAGTAGGCAAGAAGGAGAACAGGGCAGTGATCCGCACTCAGTACTACGTTGAAAACCAGTTCGGGGTGCCGGGCTTCTCCGGGCCTGCCGAGCTGAACGTCCTGGGAGAGTGGGTGACGGCCGACATCCAGCTCTCGCCGCTGTCCGTCCTGGAGGCGATCGACCTGGTGACCGAGGCCAAGGCCAACCCTGGCTTCGCGCCGGAGGATCTGGACGGGAACGCGCACACCGTCACCATCAGCCCGCAGGGCGTCAGGGTGGAGAACCACTTCGTGGAGCACGTTCAGGGTGAATACACTCTCGAAGACACATTCCGCGTGCTGGTCGACTTCTGGGACTACTGCTGCCTGGCGAATCCCCAGAAGGCCGACTCGCGCCGCCACGAGTACGCCGACGAGCACGGTCACGACCCGCTGGCCGGAATCCGCGAGTTCCTCAGGGCGTGACCGCCCCCGCTGCGCCGCCCGCGCCGGTCGCGACCGCGGGTGACACATCGGTGACGCAGGAGCCCCTGGGTGGGCGAGTCCACCACGTGACGTGCCAACGGAGGCTCAAGGCTTGACCAAGGCAAGCGGACCGGATCTCCGCGCGTGGATCGAGGAGGGACGCCGGAACATCGTCGACGTGGCTGACATGCTCGGGGTGGCAACCGAGATCTACACCCGTGGCCCGCTGAGTCTCGTCCCCGCCCTCCAGGACTATGTCTCATGTGCCCCGCTGGGTGACTTCGAGCAGTCGGACTGGATCACGCTGCACAGTGATCTGATGTCCTACGTCGCCGATTACCTGATTCAAGAGTCGTCGATTCAAAATGGGTACGTTCAAAGGGGCGAAGACTTCTTCTTCGAGAAACCATAATAGGAGCGATCCGTGACGGTGATTGTGGAGCGGCACGCCATTCCGGCGGTCGACGAGCGGGCCACGGTGCGCCTGGCCGAGGAGTTCGAAACAAGTATCCGGAATCTGGACGCCTCACCCGCGATCGTCGGCATGGCGCTGAACGAGGCACTGCTGCAAGTGCAGGTTCACCAGGCATTGAACCCGACCGGCAACCGGTTCGGTACATGGGACGCCACGGTGTCTGCGATGCAGGTGGGTGTTGCGGCGTTCGATGCGGCCTGCGTCACCGAGGAGGTGGTCGAGGCGCGCATCGCGCATGAGTTGCGCACCATCAGCGCGACGGGTCCACAGTTCTATGCCAACGCCGGCAACTGGTTGACGACTCTCTGGTTCGTGATCATCTGTCGGGATCAACCCCGCATGAACCGTATGTGCCAGGTCTCGTTGGAGCTGCTGCGGGCATCCGGAGCCGAGGGCGACGAGTACATCTACCACTGGGTCGACGCACTTCAGACGTACTGGCGGGAACAGCCGGGCCTGTTGGAGAAGCTGACGGCTGCCATCGAGCAGTCCCACCCGGACATCGCCACGACCGTGCCGCGCGACCTGCTCCAGTGTGTGCTCTACCCGCCGATCAACCTCTTCTACCAGTTCCTGCGCAAGGACCAGGACGGCTTCAATCAGGCGCTTGTGGAGGCCCTGGAGCTCCACAAGGCGTACTGGAGCACCCCGGAGCGTGCGCATGACATCGCGGGGTTCCTTGCCCTCGGCCCGCTGGCCATCGCCTGCCTCGCCCGCGATGCGGGACTGTCGATCGAGGTCGAGTCGGACTACCTGCCGCTCCGCCTCCTGGACCGCTCCTGGGCGGGCGAGTTCGATACGTGAGCGGCGTGCTGAAGCATTTGAGTTCTGGTCGGGGTGGGTGGGTGCGTACGCCCATTTCGCGCCATGACTTCCGTACGGACAACGTCACGGAGGCTATGGCACCGATCGTCGGGAGCGCCGAAGAGGCGCTCGCGCGGGCTCGCGACGTCCGAGGACGACCGGCACGACGCGCTCGCGCTGACGGCGGCGAAGTGGCACTGTCTCGCTGAGGCGACCGCGCTCTCGCCGCCGCCCTCCAGTGGCACAAGGAGTACTGGACCGAGGAGGACCGAGCCATCCGTGTCGATGCTGATGCGTGCCCCGAGAGAATGCGGATCGTGGTTCTGGGACCTGGACGAGGTGACCGAGCCGGACCTGTGCGCAGCGCTCACGACCGCGGCGCGCATGTCCCGTTCTGGGCAACCACGGTCTGCTGGAGCCGGTTGCCCTCGAATGGAGTTGGTTCGAGGTCGGTAAGGGCGGCATCGGCATCACCTCCAGCCTCAGTCTCGTGGGGCGCTCGCTCGACGACGCGTTGCCGGCGGAGGAAGTGCGGGCCTGCCGGCCAGTCGGCCATCCGGCTGCCGAGACGGCTGGGATCGTCGTGCTGGGGTCCGGCGCCTGGCTGGACGCGGACGGAAGGCGCCCCGCCTCGCAGCGGCTCTGCGGGAACTCGACGCGCTGCTCGGAGTCGGGGCCGAGCCCGGTGAACCAACGCACTTCGGCCAGGCCGAGGGCCACGGGCTGAAGGCTCCCGACCTCATCGACGGCCGTGGGCCGGACCTCACCCATTAGTACGCAGATCCTCGATCGGGTCCGGACCCATTTCTTCCTCACCGAACAAGTGGTGACCGAGGCAGGTTCCCCCAGCGACGCGGGCGGGAGCTGGCGGCCGGCCTGTCCGACATCGACGAGGTGACGGCAGCCCTCCTGCAGGAGTTTCGATCGAAGGGAATTGCGCAGTGGCCGACCGGGCATCATCCGCCGTGCTGGAGCGCCTGCGCGCGGTGGAATGGGCGGGTGACTGGGACGACGCCGTCGCCCACGTCATGTCTCGTCGTGTGTTGATGCGTGAGTATCTCCGGCGGGCGGGCATGTGGGCGCAGGCGTACTCGGCCGAGAGCGCGTGGCCCTTCTTTGACGCCACCGACTACGTGGACCCGAAATTCACGCTCCCCCCGGAAATCGAAACGGAACTCCAGGAATTCCTGGGTCAGGCGACCGGAGGCGACTCCATCAAGCGCACCTGTGCGGGCGCGGTCCGCATGGCCGGGCTCAGAGCGCAGGATCCGTTGACCGGCGGGGACCTGCCCGACCTCTACGAGCCCCTCGTCCTGTTCTACGAGCGGGGCGGCGAATTCCTCTCCGACAACGCCGGCTTCCTCGACCTGACCGGTGTGCTGCTACGCCCCGGAACTCTCCGGGGCCACCTGGGCACCCCGCACCTGAGCTCCCTCGAGGGCGCGATGCTCGACGCGTTGGACGCGGCGGGGCGCATCACGTATTACATGGCTGCCGACCGGCGGGGCCCGCTGCTGCGGCAGCGCGTCGTACGCGGTGACCAGAGCAGCGAGGCGTTCAGCCGGGACAGCCTGCACTGGGCGCCGACGGGCGCTCTTCCCGCGGCCGCGGAGAAGGCCGCGGATTTCGGCCTGGTCCGGCTGGATGAGATGGAGGCCGCGGACTTCATCGCGACGGCCCTGGCCACACCTGGCCTGTAGTGCGCCCGCCCATGCGGCTCGAGAAGCGATTTGGGGAACAGGCAGTGATACGCACCAAGTACTACGTCGAGGACGCCTTCGGGGTGCCGTCCTTCTCCGGGCCTGACGAGCTGATGTTCCTGGGAGAGTGGGTGACGGCCGACATCCAGCTCTCGCCGCTGTCCGTCCTGGAGGCGATCGACCTGGTGACCGAGGCCAAGGCCAACCCTGGCTTCGCGCCGGAGGATCTGGACGGGAACGCGCACACCGTCACCATCAGCCCGCAGGGCGTCAGGGTGGAGAACTACTTCGTCGAGCACGTTCAGGGTGAATACACCCTCGACGACGCGTTCCGCGTGCTGGTCGACTTCTGGGACTACTGCTGCCTGGCGAATCCCCAGAAGGCCGACTCGCGCCGCCACGAGTACGCCGACGAGCACGGTCACGACCCGCTGGCCGGAATCCGCGAGTTCCTCGGGGCGTGACCGTCCCCGCTGCGCCGGACATGACCACCTGGCCGTACAGTGGGCCCCGTGGCGGGCCGGGGCGGGCCGGACCCGGCAGGCGGGCTGTGGGCGTCCGTGAGTGCGGCCCTCGGACGGGCTGGAGCCCGGCCGGGGTGTGACGGGGCGGCGTGCGGTCATGGGCAGGAGGTCAAACGACTGAGCGCCCCGCCTGGCCGAAGCCGGGTGGGGCGCTCAGTGACAGGTCAGAGGGGGTTCCCCCTGGCCTCGGAGCGGTAGGCCATGTCGGACTCGAACCGACAACCAACGGATTAAAAGTCCGCTGCTCTGCCAATTGAGCTAATGGCCCTCACGTGCTCACCCCAGAGCATAGCCGCAGACCAACGGTCAGCCGATCGAGTATCGGCCGACCGGCCCGTCGCGGCGTACAAAACGCAGAACAGGGCCCCCACGACGGTGTCGTGGGGGCCCTGTCAGGCCGTCAGCTCAGAGCCGGGGGCCGGTGTCAGCCGTTGCGCTTCCAGCGGGGCTTGTCGTCGCGGCGGCCGCCGAAGGAGCCGGTCGAGCCGGAGCCGGAGGGGCGGTGGTCGTCACGGCGGCCGTACGGGCGGTCGCTGCCGCCGGAGCGGAAGCCACCGGAGGGACGGTCGTCGCGGCGGAAGCCGCCACGGTCGCCACCGCGGTCGTCACGGTTGAACCCACCCGACGGACGGTCGTCACGGCGGAAGCCACCGGACGGACGGTCGCTGCCGCCGGAGCGGAAGCCACCGGACGGGCGGTCGTCGCGGCGGAAGCCGCCACGGTCGCCACCGCGGTCGTCACGGTTGAAGCCACCCGACGGACGGTCGTCACGGCGGAAGCCACCACCGCGGTTGTCGTCACGACGGTCACCACCGGAGCGGAAGCCACCGGACGGGCGGTCGTCGCGACGGAAGCCGCCACGGTCGCCACCGCGGTCGTCACGGTTGAACCCACCCGACGGACGGTCGTCACGGCGGAAGCCACCACCGCGGTTGTCGTCACGACGGTCACCACCGGAGCGGAAGCCACCGGACGGACGGTCGTCGCGACGGAAGCCGCCACGGTCACCGCCGCGGTCGCCACCACGGTCGTCGCGACGGTTGTCGCGGCGCTCGTAGTTGCCGCGGTCGTCGCGGGCCTGGAAGGCCGGGCGCTCCTCGGCGGCCGGCGTGGCCGCGACGGCGGCCGCGACCTCGGCCTCGGCGGCCTCGGCCACCTCGGCGACAGCGGCCTCCGGGTCCTCGCCGCGCTCACGCGCGGAGCGGGCGACCAGGCGGTCGGCCTCCTCGCGCAGCTCGGCGGCACGGCGCGTCAGGCGCTCCAGCTGCTTGGTGAGGTCGGCGACCTCGCGCTCGGCCTGCTTGGCGGCGTTGTTCGCGGAGTCGGCCTGGACCTCGGTCAGCGAACGCGCACCGGTGATCTCGGCGACCTCCGGGTCGAACGCGCCGGCGCCCTGGACGATGTGGCGCGAGGCGTCGACGCCCGCGTCCTCCATCAGGCGGAAGATCTGGCGGCGCTGGTGCGGCAGGGCGAGGGAGACCACGACGCCCGACTTGCCGGCACGGGCGGTACGGCCCGAGCGGTGCAGGTAGTCCTTGTGGTCGCCGGCCGGGTCCACGTTCAGGACCAGGTCGATGCCGTCGACGTGGATGCCGCGGGCGGCGACGTCGGTCGCGACGAGCGCGTTGACGTAGCCGTCCTTGAAGTCCGCGAGGACGCGGGTACGGGCACCCTGCGTCATGCCGCCGTGCAGCGCGTCGGCCTTCACGCCGGCCTCGACGAGCTGCTCGGCGATGCGGTCGGCGCCCAGCTGGGTGCGGACGAAGATGATGGTGCGGCCCTTGCGGGCGGCGATGGCGGCCGTGACCGGCGCCTTGTCCTTCGGCTTCACGACGAGGACGTGGTGCGTCATGGTCGTGACGTTGCCCTGCGCGCTGTCGACCTCGTGCGTGACGGGGTTGGACAGGTAGCGCTTGACCAGGGTGCCGATCTCGTTCTCCATGGTGGCGGAGAAGAGCATGCGCTGGCCGCCGCCGGGGATCTGGTCGAGCAGCTCGGTGACCTCGGGCAGGAAGCCCAGGTCGGCCATCTGGTCGGCCTCGTCGAGAACGGCCACCTCGACGTTCTCCAGGGAGCAGGCGCCGCGGTTGATGATGTCGCGCAGACGGCCCGGGGTGGCGACGAGGACGTCGACGCCACGCTCGAGGGCGTAGATCTGGTTGCCCATCGACGTACCGCCGCAGACGACCTTCATCTTCAGGCCGAGCACGTCGCCGTACGGCTGGAGGGCGTCCGCGACCTGCATCGCGAGCTCACGCGTCGGCGTGAGGATGATCGCGCGGGGCTTCTTCTTCTCGGTGTGGCCACCGGCCAGGCGGGCCAGGGTGGGCAGACCGAAGGAGAGGGTCTTGCCGGAGCCGGTGCGGCCGCGGCCGAGGATGTCCTTGCCGGCCAGGGCGTCCGGGATGGTCGCGGCCTGGATCGGGAAGGGGGAGGTGACACCGTTCTGCGCGAGCTTGCGCACGACGCCCTCGGGCAGACCGAGGTCGCCGAAGGTGATCGTGGGCTCGGCGTCGGCGTCGTCCGCCTCGGCGTCGATGGACTGGTCGGTCGTCACGTCGGCCTCGAGGGCCTCGATGATCTCGTCCGCCTCAGCGGCCTCGATCGCCTCGGTGACCACAAGGGCCTCGACGGCGTCGACGATCTCGTTCGAGTCGTTCTCGGGCATGACGGCACGGTCAGAACTGGAAATGGACATGCGAAATGCGAAACCTTCCGGAGTCTCGGCACGCGCCCAAACTCCGTGAATCGCAAATCGACCGCCTCAATGCGGTCAGCCACGGCTAGGGAGAGTACGCGCCACACGGCGCTCTTCGGATTCGGCGCCGGGCAATGGGATCAAACGATCTATAACCATACGCACCCTCCCCTGGGTCTGGCAAGTCGTCCCGGCCCCACCCATCCTGACCTGCGACGATCCCGCAGATCCAGGAAGCCGACACCGGCCCGCGGCCACCCCCCCGGGCCGCCCCGGGGCTACGCGGAGGGCGAGGCGCTGGGCTCCGGCGCGGGCGGCGTCGGGGCGGGCGGAGTGGGCGAAGTCACGGGCGGCGCCGGGCTCGGCGACTGGACGGGCGGTGTGACCTGCGTCCCACCGGAGCCGCCACTTCCGGATCCACCCGAGGTGGGCTGCTGCGGACCCTGGCCGCCGGCGCCGCCGCCCGGACCCGCCGACGGCGACGGGGCTCCGGGCCGGCCGGCGGGCGCGCCCGGGCTGGGGGAGGCCCCGGTGGCTCCGGACGCCTTGCCGTCCTCGGCCTGCTTGCCCTCCGCGCCCGCCGCGCCGGGCTTCGAGCCGCGGCCGTTGCCGTGGACCCCCGACCCCTTTCCGGAAACGGAACCTCCGGCCGCCTCGGCGGCCGCCTTGCGGTCCGCCGAGGAGGAGGGCCCGGGCTTCGCGCCGTCCTCGCCGACGCTCATGCAGCCCGCCGTGGCCGCGACCGCGAGCGCGGAGACGGCCAGTCGGAGGGAAGCGGACAACTGGCGCACGGGGCACCTCCTGGGGGTCCCCCCGGCAGCGGCCGGGGGAGGGCGGTCAGGGTCCGCGGTGAGCGGGTCAATGTGCCCAACTCCCTTTGCCCCGTAAGAGACACGCCCTTGGGGACACCGCCTGTCCGCAATCCGCCGCCCCGCCGCCCCGCCGCCGGCTCAGGCGAACAACTGCCGTGCCACCTGCGACCCCAGCGTCACCGCGCCCAGCCCCGCCAGCACCGAGGCCGCCGCGTTCGCCACCGCCAGGAACCGCCAGCCGCGCTCGTACAGCCGCAGCGTCTCGTACGAGAACGTCGAGTACGTGCTCAGCGCCCCGCACAGCCCGGTCCCCAGCAGCAGGTTCAGCCGCGCCGAGGCCGCACCGGCCAGCACCGCCCCCGTCAGCAGCCCGAGCACCAGGCAGGCGCCCGCGTTCACCACGAACGTCCCCCACGGGAACACCGAGTCGTGCCGCGCCTGCACCGCACGGTCCGTCAGATAGCGCAGCGGCGCCCCGACGACCGCACCCGCCACCACCAGCAGCCAGTTCACGCCCGCCCCCGCACCGCGAGGCGAGCCGCGAAACGGGTCGCCGAGGCCGCAGCCCACACCGCGCCCAGCGCCGCGACCACCGTGAGCCCGGCGTACGCCAGCGCAGTCCCGGCCTCCCCCTCCTCCAGCAGCCGCGAGAAGTCCACCGCGTACGTGGAGAACGTGGTGAACCCGCCGAGCACCCCGACCCCGACGAACGGCCGGAGCAGCGGATGCGGCGCCGACCGGCCGCCCTCGCTGATCAGCACCATCAGCACCCCGATCAGCGCGCAGCCGATCACGTTGGTCCAGAACGTCGCCCACGGGAAACCGCCCGGCCCGGCCGGCCACAGCAGCGCCGCCCAGTACCGCGCCGAGGAGCCGAGCGCGCCGCCCGCGGCGATCGCCGCGAGCACCGGGCCGAGCCGTTCGGCGCGCTGCCCCGGCACATGGAGGTCGACGTCCGGATCGATCGCCTCGGCAGGGCCACCCCCGCCGCTCACGCCACCCCCGGCCGGCTGCGGGCCGCTCACCCGTACCCCAGCGCGTGCAGCCGCTCGTCGTCGATCCCGAAGTGGTGGGCGATCTCGTGCACCACGGTGACCTCCGTCTCCGCGATCACGCTCTCCCGGTCCTCGCACATCCGCAACGTGGGGTTCCGGTAGATCGTGATCCGGTCCGGCAGCACACCGGCGTACCACTCGCCGCGGTCCGTCAGCGGGGTCCCCTCGTACAGCCCGAGCAGCTCGGGATCGTCCGCCGGCGGTTCGTCCTCGACGAACACCGCCACGTTGTCCATCAGCCGCGTCAGCTCCGGCGGGATGCGGTCCAGGGCCTCTGCGACGAGCTCTTCGAACTCCTCGCGCGTCATCTCCAGCACCGGGCCATTGTCCCTCCGGTGGGGGCGCCTCCCGCGTGCGGGGGAAACCGTTTTGGCGATAGCTCCCCGGATCCCATATGCTTCTCACGTCCCCGACGCGCTGGAAAGCGCCCAGGCGGGCCTTTAGCCCTCATCGTCTAGTGGCCCAGGACGCCGCCCTTTCAAGGCGGTAGCACGGGTTCGAATCCCGTTGGGGGTACGCATTACCGTGTGCAAGACTTTGTCTCGCACACTGCAAGGTCCTGTGGAGCAGTTGGTTAGCTCGCCACCCTGTCAAGGTGGAGGTCGCGGGTTCAAGTCCCGTCAGGATCGCTGAGGCCGGAAACGGTCTCGTGGCTGGGTAGCTCAGTTGGTACGAGCGATCGCCTGAAAAGCGATAGGTCGCCGGTTCGACCCCGGCCCCAGCCACCACAGGAAGGCCCCGTCCATCGGACGGGGCCTTCTGCGTTACTCCGCCCCGCCCTCGGGACCCGTACGGCGGCGCCACTGCGTGACACCGACCGCCGCCGCGCCCGCCGCCACCAGGGCGAGCAGCGCCCAGTCCGGGACCGCGTCCGCGAGCGAGCGGACCCGCTGCTCCACCGCGTACGAGTCGTCCACGTCCAGAAGCCCCGGCAGCGCGCTCGCCCCGTCGTACGCGAGGAACAGCGCGCCGAGGGCGATGAAGAACAGCCCGGACAGCAGCGAGGTGGTGTGCAGCTCGAAGCGGCCCACCCGGACGGCCCGCCCGCGCAGCCAGCGCCGCCGGCCCAGGTCGAACCGCTCCCACAGCAGCGCCAGCAGGAACAGCGGTACGGCCATCCCCAGCGCGTACACCGCCAGCAGCAGCCCGCCGTAGACCGGGCTGCCGCTGACCGCGGCCACCGTCAGGACGCTGCCCAGGATCGGGCCGGCGCAGAACCCGGCCAGCCCGTAGACCGCGCCGAGCGCGTACACCGACAGTGCGGTGGTCGGCCGGATCCGCCCGGACAGCTCGGAGATCCGCTTCGAGGCGAAGCCCAGGCCCAGGATCTGCGCGAGACCGAGCGCGATGATCAGCCAGCCGCCGGCCAGGACCAGCGCATCACGGTTGCTGTGGAAGAACCGCCCGGCGTACGAGCCGGCCGCGCCCAGCGGTACGAGGGTGCTCGCGAGGCCCGCGTAGAAGATCCCGGTCCGGGCCAGCAGCCGCGAGGCGGAATCGATCGAGTACGCGAAGAACGCGGGCAGCAGCAGCGCGCTGCACGGGCTGAGCAGCGCGAGCAGCCCGCCCAGCAGTGCGGCCAGGTACCCGATGTCGCCCACGCCGGTCACTGCGCGGCCCGGCCGTCGGCCTGGGGCTCGGCCGGGGCCTCGGCCTGCGCCTTGGCCTTGGCGATCGCCGCGGCGAAGGCGTCGAGCGGCTGGGCGCCCGTTGAGCAGGAAGGACGGGGTGGAGCTGACACCGATGCGGTAGCCCTCCTCCTGGTCCTTCTGCAGGGCGGCCGCGGCCGCCTCGCCGGCCATGTCCCGCTGGAAGCGCTCCAGGTCCGGGACCCCGGCCTCGCGGGCCAGCTCCAGCAGCCGCGCCTGGCCGAAGCCCTTCTCCTTGGCGCCGTCGGCGTACGCGGCGGCGTGGAACTGCGCGAACCGGTCCTGCTGCCCGGCGGCCCAGGCCGCCTTGGCGGCGGCCTCGGAGTCGGCGCCGAAGATCGGGAAGTTGCGCCACTCGATGCGCAGGGTGCCGTCCTCGACGTACTTCTTCACCAGTGCGGGTTCGGTGTCGCGGGCGAACTTGCCGCAGTAGCCGCACTTGAAGTCCGAGTACTCGATCAGCACCACGGGGGCGTCGGCCCGCCCGGCGGCGAGCTTGTCGCCGGACTCGCGCCGGGCGAGCTTCGCCAGCTCGGCGTGGACGTCGGAGCCCCGGGGCGCGGACGCAGAGGAGGAGGTCCGGGCGGGGGCGTCCTCGGGCACGGTCGCCTGCCAGGACACGAGCCCGAGGGTGACGGCGGCGAGCGCGACCCCGGCGGAGATCAGCAGCGGCTTGCGCGCGGAAGTGGAGGAGGAAGAGGAAGGGGAAGGGGACATACGGGTGCTCCAGAGCAGCGGATGGCGGATCGGACCGGCGGGCGGGGCCGGTCCTCTACACCCGCATCACGGACAGCTCCACCGGACCCGGCGCCGGCTGGTCGGGCCCGCGTACGAGCACCCGCACGGGCGGCGTCCGCGACCCCCAGACCTGCTCCACCGCGGGCCGCCCCACCGGGGCATGCGCATGCTCCCCGGCTCCGCGCGGCGGCACGCCCGGAGCCCGGCCCCGGTCCCGGGTCCCGGGATCGCAGGAGGGCCCCCGGTCGGTGTCCGCCACGGCACGGGCCACGCCGGGTTCCGCCGAAGCAGCGGAAGCAGCGGAAGCAGCGGAAGCAGCGGAAGCAGCGGAAGCAGCGGAAGCAGCCGAAACGGAAACCGGACCCCGGACCGCACCGGAAACCGGACCCGAAAGCGGACCCGAAAGCGGAGCCGCCGCCGCGGGCACCGCACACCCCACCAGGACCGCGAGGACGGCGCCGAGCAGCCACCACACTCCACGGACGCGGGACATGGCGGGCCTCTCACTCGGTCGGCGGGTCGGTTCAGGCGATCTCGTCCCGAAATGGTACGGGGAGGGGGCACAAATGCGTTCGCCACCCGGCACCTGCGGGTGAGATCCTCGATCAGGTATGTCTACTTCCTTCGCCGCCCTGCAGACGCTTCTCGGTGAGATCTCCCTCCGTGACGCGCACCGCCTCGGCCGCCGCCTCGAAGGCGCCCGCCGCATCCGCAAGCCCGAGGCCAAGCAGGCCGTGCTCGACGAGATCGCCGCGGAGGCCGAGAAGGCCGCCGCGCGACTGGCCGGCCGTGCCTCGCGGATGCCGGAGGTCACGTATCCCGAGAACCTGCCCGTCAGCCAGAAGAAGGACGAGATCGCCGAGGCGATACGCGACCACCAGGTCGTGATCGTCGCCGGTGAGACCGGTTCCGGCAAGACCACGCAGATCCCCAAGATCTGCATGGAGCTGGGCCGCGGCGTCCGGGGCATGATCGGGCACACCCAGCCCCGCCGGATCGCCGCCCGCACCGTCGCGGAGCGCATCGCCGAGGAGCTGAAGTCCGAGATCGGGCAGACGGTCGGCTGGAAGGTCCGCTTCACCGACCAGGTGGACCAGGACGCGACCTTCGTGAAGCTGATGACGGACGGCATCCTGCTCGCCGAGATCCAGACGGACCGCGAGCTGCGCGCGTACGACACGATCATCATCGACGAGGCCCACGAGCGCTCCCTCAACATCGACTTCCTGCTGGGCTACCTCTCCCAGCTGCTGCCGAAGCGTCCCGACCTCAAGGTCGTGATCACCTCCGCGACGATCGACCCGGAGCGCTTCTCCCGCCACTTCGGCGAGGCCCCGATCGTCGAGGTCAGCGGCCGTACGTACCCGGTCGAGGTGCGCTATCGCCCGCTGCTCGAGGACGACAGCGAGGAGAGCGACCGCGACCAGATCACCGCGATCTGCGAGGCCGTCGACGAGCTCCAGTCCGAGGGGCCGGGCGACATCCTGGTCTTCCTCTCCGGCGAGCGCGAGATCCGCGACACGGCGGACGCGCTGAACAAGCGGAACCTGCGCTTCACGGAGGTCCTGCCCCTCTACGCCCGCCTCTCGCACGCCGAGCAGCACCGCGTCTTCCAGCAGCACACCGGCAGAAGGATCGTTCTCGCGACCAACGTCGCCGAGACCTCCCTCACCGTCCCCGGCATCAAGTACGTGATCGACCCGGGCAACGCCCGGATCTCCCGCTACAGCCACCGCACCAAGGTCCAGCGCCTGCCCATCGAGCGGATCTCCCAGGCCAGCGCCAACCAGCGCAAGGGCCGCTGCGGCCGTACCAGCGACGGCATCTGCATCCGGCTGTACTCCGAGGACGACTTCAACGCCCGTCCCGAGTTCACGGACGCCGAGATCCTGCGCACGAACCTGGCCTCCGTCATCCTCCAGATGACCGCGGCCGGCCTCGGCGAGATCGAGAAGTTCCCCTTCATCGACCCGCCGGACCACCGCAACATCCGCGACGGCGTCCAGCTGCTCCAGGAACTCGGCGCGCTGGACCCCTCCGAGAAGGACCCCAAGAAGCGGCTCACCCCGATGGGCCGGCAGCTCTCCCAGCTGCCCGTGGACCCGCGACTGGCCCGCATGGTCGTCGAGGCCGACAAGAACAACTGCGTCCGCGAGGTCATGGTCATCGCGGCGGCCCTGTCCATCCAGGACCCGCGCGAGCGGCCCTCGGACAAGCAGACCCAGGCCGACCAGAACCACGCCCGCTTCAAGGACGAGACGAGCGACTTCCTGTCGTTCCTGAACATGTGGCGCTACGTCCGCGAGCAGCAGAAGGAGCGCGGCTCGTCCTCGTTCCGCCGGATGTGCAAGCAGGAGTACCTGAACTTCCTGCGGATCCGCGAGTGGCAGGACATCTACTCGCAGCTGCGCACGGTCGCCAAGGGCATGGGCATCCACGTGAACGAGGCCGACGCCCCCGAGACGAGCGTGCACGTCTCGCTGCTGGCCGGGCTGCTCTCGCACATCGGTCTGAAGGACACCGACAAGAACGAGTACCTGGGCGCCCGCTCCGCCAAGTTCGCGATCTTCCCCGGCTCGGCGCTCTTCAAGAAGCAGCCGAAGTTCCTCATGTCGGCCGAGCTGGTGGAGACCTCGCGGCTGTGGGCCCGGGTCAACGCCAAGGTGGAGCCCGAGTGGGTCGAGCCGCTGGCCCAGCACCTGATCAAGCGCACGTACAGCGAGCCGCACTGGGAGAAGGACCAGGCGGCCGTCATGGCGTACGAGAAGGTCACGCTGTACGGCGTGCCGATCGTCGCCCAGCGGAAGATCAACTACGGCCGGATCGATCCCGAGGTCTCGCGCGAGCTGTTCATCCGCAACGCGCTGGTCGAGGGCGACTGGCGCACGCACCACAAGTTCTACGCCGACAACCGCAAGCTCCTCACCGAGGTCGAGGAGCTCGAGAACCGGGCGCGGCGCCGCGACATCGTGGTCGACGACGAGACCCTCTTCGACTTCTACGACCAGCGGATCCCCGAGCACGTGGTCTCCGGGGCGCACTTCGACTCCTGGTGGAAGCACAAGAAGCGCGAGGAGCCCGAACTCCTCGACTTCGAGCGCGAGATGCTGCTCACGGAGAAGGCGGCCGGGGTCACCAAGGCCGACTACCCGGACTCCTGGCGGCAGGGGCAGCTCAAGTTCCGGGTGACCTACCAGTTCGAGCCCGGCGCGGACGCGGACGGCGTCACCGTCCACATCCCGCTCCAGGTGCTGAACCAGGTCACCGACGAGGGCTTCGACTGGCAGATCCCGGGCCTGCGGGCCGAGGTCGTCACCGAGCTGATCCGCTCGCTGCCGAAGCCGATCCGCCGGCACTACGTGCCCGCGCCGAACTTCGCCACCCGCTTCCTGGACACGGCCGTTCCCCTGCAGGAGCCGCTGCCCGTGACGCTGGCGCGCGAGCTCCGGCGGATGGTCGGGGTCCCGGTCTCCGCCGAGGACTTCGACCTCTCCCGGATCCCGGACCACCTGAAGATCACCTTCCGGATCATCGACGAGCGCCGCAAGAACCTCGCCGAGGCCAAGGACCTGGAGGCGCTTCGGCTGAAGCTGAAGCCGAAGGCCCGCCAGGCCCTCTCCAAGGCCGCCGCGGCCACCGCCGAGCGGGCGGGCGGGGAGTCGCTGGAGCGCACCGGTCTGACCGACTGGACGATCGGCACGCTGACCAAGGTCTTCGAGACCCGGCGGGCCGGCCAGCCGGTGAAGGCGTACCCGGCGCTCGTGGACGAGGGCACGAGCGTGTCCGTACGGCTCTTCGACACGGAGGCCGAGCAGCAGCAGGCGATGTGGCTGGGCACCCGGCGCCTCATCCTGCTGAACATCCCGGTGAACCCGGCGAAGTTCGCCTCGGACCACCTGACCAACCAGCAGAAGCTGGCCCTGTCCCGCAATCCGCACGGCTCCATCCAGGCGCTGTTCGACGACTGCGCGACCGCGGCGGCCGACCGGCTGATCGCCGACCACGGCGGCCCGGCCTGGGACGAGGCGGGCTTCCGCGCGCTCTACGAGGCCGTACGCGCCGACCTGGTGGACACGACCGTGCGGACGGTGGGCCAGGTGCAGCAGGTGCTGGCCGCCTGGCAGGCCTGTGAGCGCCGTCTGAAGGCCACGAACAGCCTGGCCCTGGTGGCGAACGTGCAGGACGTCAGGACGCAGCTGGCGGCCCTCGTACCGGCCGGCTTCGTGACCCTGACGGGTCTGCGCCGGCTGCCGGACCTGATGCGCTACCTGGTGGCGGTGGACCGGCGGCTCCAGCAGATGCCGACGGGCGCCCAGCGCGACACCACGCGCATGCAGAAGGTCCACGAGATGCAGGACGAGTACGCGTGGCTGCTGGAGCAGCTGCCGAAGGGCCGGCCGGTGCCCTCCGCGGTCACCGACATCCGCTGGATGATCGAGGAACTCCGGGTCAGCTACTTCGCGCACGCGCTCGGTACGGCGTACCCGATCTCCGACAAGCGGATCGTGAAGGCGGTGGACGCGGCGGCGCCGTGACCGGATCGGCCCGGGGGTCCGCGGGCGAGTTCGACCGCACCCCCTGAGCTGCTGTACAGTCTGATTCGCAGCCACGCCACAGCGGTTGCGAACGAGGTCCTGTGGAGCAGTTGGTTAGCTCGCCACCCTGTCAAGGTGGAGGTCGCGGGTTCAAGTCCCGTCAGGATCGCAAGAAGAGCAGGGCCCGTATCCCCAGGGATACGGGCCCTGTTGCGTTGCCCGCACCCGCACCCGCACCCGCACCCGCCTGCGCCCCTTCGCACCCGCCCCCGCCCCTCCACGCCCCTTCGGGAGCTCCCGGCGGCCGTCCGGGAGCCCGTCGCGGACCCGTCGGGGTTCACCTCGGCCCCGTCGGGGCATCCGAGCGAAAAATCCCCCGTCCGCATGAGGCGCTCTGCGACGCACGTCCCCTTACGGGTGCATTGCGGGTTGTACAAGAGTGACAGCCTGTGACGGGAGTCACCACATTAGTTTTTGAGACTTGCACATTTATCGCACCCATACGCGTGCTCGATTTAATATGTGCAATGGCACCCACTCCGCCGGCGCCCCGCACCCGCCCGATTCCACCCGACCCCGGGCATAAAAAAAGATCGCGCTGGACCCGGCGGAGTCCAGCGCGATCGAACGCCGAGAACCTGTTGGGGCAGGTCCGAGCGTGTGAAGCCATGTGGGTTTCATCGGATTGGGGGACCCGATTCATGCCCGGTAAAGCGGGGTGCTTACGTGCTTGCGCGACCTCAGGCCTCGCTGCGCTGCTGCGGAATTCCCGCGAGCAGTGCGCGAACCTCGGCCTCGCGGTAACGGCGGTGTCCACCCAGGGTGCGGATGGACGTGAGCTTGCCAGCCTTGGCCCAGCGGGTGACCGTCTTCGGGTCCACGCGGAACATCGTGGCAACCTCAGCCGGGGTCAGCAGCGGCTCGGCATCAGGGGTGCGAGCGGTCATGAGCGGCCTCCTCGGGAGAACCGAACCATCTCGGTTCTTTCCTCTAAATTCTGCACCTTGGCCCGCGTTGCCCGAAATGGACATACGCGGGCCGAGTCGGTTATAGGACGAACGGCTTGTCCTCGGCACTACAACTACACCATCCGTCCAGCCTCGACGGCCAAACCGATGGAATTGCCCTCCGAGGTGTTCATCAGCGGCGGAAGCCGATGGACCGCCCTATAACGGACAGTCACCCCACTGTGACGATCAGTCACAGAGCGATCAGGAGTCGTCAGGACCCCCCGTAGAGTGCAATGCCGAGCATTCCGCCCTTAGTTGGGCGGAAGGAACCCTCCCCGGACTCCTTGTCCTATTTTGGCACGAGGGTAGGGGAAGGGCGCAAGGGTGTAGTTAGTGCGGTCCGTCACGCTTGGGCCAATGGCCCGTATCGGGACGTAGGTCCTGGCACTAAGACCTGAATGTGGTGATCAAGCCTCCGATCAGCCACTTGTGGCTGATCGACCGATACGCACGGTACGCGACGTCCGCCCCGCCGCCCTCCACCGCGTCCGGCGGTCAGTTCGCGAACAGTCTCTCCCGGACCTCCCGCCAGCGTTCCGCGAGCTCCTCGTACGCCTCCGCCGCCCCGGCCTCGTCCCCGGCGCGCAGCGCCGCGATACCCACCGCCACGTCCCGGGCCGAGCGGTCGGCCCGCAGCCGGTCCGCCGGCAGCGCGTGCACCAGGCCCCCGTAGTCCAGCTCGACCATCGAGCGCGGGTGGAACTCCTCCAGCCAGCTGCCGACCTCCACCAGCCCGTCCGCGAGCCCCGCGTACCCTTCGGCCTCCCGCAGCGTCCGCAGCCCCCGCGCGAGCCTCCGCCGGGCCTGCACCATCGGCGTCCGGTAGCGCATCCGCTCGCCCGGCAGGTACTCCCGCTCGTCGTCGGCCACCAGCACGAACCAGCGCAGTGGCACCTGCCACACCGCGGTGCGGATCCACGGGCGCGCATCCGGGTTCCGCTCGCGCCAGCGCTCGTACTCCTCCGCCGCCCGCCGCCTCGCCGCCGGCGGCAGCGCCGCGTCCAGCACGGGGAGCGGGAACTGGTCGGCCAGCTCCTGGAGCGCCAGCCAGCCGCGCAGTCTGGTCCGCCACGGGCAGACCAGCACCACCCCGTCCACCTCCGCCGTGAACGCGTCCGCGCTCTCGTGCGCCGGCACCCCGACCACCGGGACCCGGACCAAGTCGGAAAGGGAGCGGCGCAGTTCGTCCTGGGCGGTCGGGACCACCCCGCGCCGGGCGTACGAGGCCCAGTGCGTGCGCTCCGGCTCCGCGAAAGCCGCCAGGGGCTCGTAGACGCGCAGGTAGGAGGCGTACGGGACGGTCGGCGCCGAGCGCGCCGAGGGCAGCCTGGGGTCGGGGGTTTCGCTCACGCTCTCGTACTCCCCCGCACCGCCCGGCGATACTCCGCCGGGCGTCCGCCGGACCTCCAGGGCCGGCCGCCCATACTCCGGGAGTGTTTCGATCTCTGGACAGGTCGACTGCACACGCCCTGCAGGTCTTACGCTGCTCCCAGCGCGCCCTCCCCCACCCGCAGGGCGGGCGTCATTCCGCCGCATCTCTTCCATGGGAGTCACCACCGTGACCGAAATGACCGACGGCGTCCTGCACACCCTGTTCCGTTCGGAACAGGGCGGCCACGAGCAAGTCGTGCTGTGCCAGGACCGAGCCTCCGGCCTGAAGGCCGTCATCGCGATCCACTCCACCGCTCTGGGCCCCGCCCTCGGCGGTACCCGCTTCCACGCGTACGCCTCCGACGAGGAGGCCGTCATGGACGCGCTGAACCTCTCGCGCGGCATGTCGTACAAGAACGCCATGGCCGGTCTCGGCCTCGGCGGCGGCAAGGCCGTGATCATCGGGGACCCGGACGTCCTGAAGTCCGAGGAACTGCTGCTGGCCTACGGCCGGTTCGTGGAGTCCCTCGGCGGCCGCTACGTGACGGCCTGCGACGTCGGCACGTACGTGGCGGACATGGACATCGTGGCCCGCGAGACCCGCTGGGCGACCGGCCGCTCCCCCGAGAACGGCGGCGCCGGCGACTCCTCGGTGCTCACCGCGTTCGGTGTCTTCCAGGGCATGCGGGCCAGCGCCCAGCACCTGTGGGGCGACCCGACGCTGCGCGGCCGCAAGGTCGCCGTGGCCGGCGTCGGCAAGGTCGGCCACTACCTGGTCGAGCACCTCCTGGAGGACGGCGCCGAGGTCGTGATCACGGACGTCCGCGAGGAGTCGGTGCGCCGGATCCTCGACAAGCACCCGCAGGTCACCGCCGTGGTGGACACCAACGCGCTGATCCGCACCGAGGGCCTGGACATCTACGCCCCCTGCGCACTCGGCGGCGCGCTGAACGACGAGTCGGTACCCGCCCTGACCGCCAGGATCGTGTGCGGCGCCGCGAACAACCAGCTCGCCCACCCGGGTGTGGAGAAGGACCTCGCGGACCGCGGGATCCTCTACGCGCCCGACTACGTGGTGAACGCGGGCGGGGTCATCCAGGTCGCCGACGAGCTGCACGGCTTCGACTTCGACCGCTGCAAGGCCAAGGCCACGAAGATCTTCGACACCACGCTGGAAATCTTCGCTCGTGCGAAGGCGGACGGTATTCCGCCGGCCGCGGCCGCCGACCGGATCGCCGAACAGCGGATGGCGGACGCCCGCGCCGCGAAGGCCGCGAAGGGCTCGGCCCCGGCCGTCGACCCGTCGTAACCGACCCTGACGTGCGCCCGCCGGGGTTGCGGCGAGACGGAACTCACTGCACTTCGGCGGGTCGCCCGCCAGGAAAGGGTTAAAATCGCAGCTGACCAGCGAGGACGGGGCGCCTCATTGGTCCTGCACCGGGGCACGTCATGCGGGCGGCGTACCGTATGGCCGCGGAAGCAGGTACCGTTAAACCCCTACGGACGGTCTCTCCACGGAGAGCCCGCTCCGAACCATGAACGCGTGTCAGACTCTGGGGCCGTCGAGCCCCGTCACCGAGGGGGTCGAGCCATGGGGCGCGGCCGGGCCAAGGCCAAGCAGACAAAGGTCGCCCGCCAGCTGAAGTACAACAGCGGCGGGACTGACCTCTCGCGTCTGGCCAATGAGCTGGGCGCATCGCCGACGGAACCGCTGCTGCCTGTCAGCGAGCCGGTCGAAGTCGATGACGATCTGGACGACGACGACCCGTACGCCAAGTACGCGGATCTGTACAACAGCGATGACGACGACGACGAGGACGAAGAGTCCGGTCCGTCGGCACAGCGTCGGGGCGCTTGACGCTCTCGCGCGTCTCTTTCGCGTCTGCACCACGCAGGTGGCGGCCAGTCACTGACTGACCCCGGCTGAGCAACACAAGAACCCGGTCCAGGGCCTCGCCCCGGACCGGGTTTCAGTGTTGCCCGCCGTTGTCCCGGCTGGTCAGCTCGCGTACGCGCCGGTCAGGGTCGCGCCCTCGGTGTGTGCGCCGCGCTCGAGGATCTCTCCCGCGACCCACGCGTCCACACCCCGGTCGGCCAGCGCGGTCAGCGCCACGTCCACCGACTCCTGCGGGACCACGGCCATCATGCCGACGCCCATGTTCAGGGTCTTCTCCAGCTCCAGCTGCTCGACCTGACCGGCCTTGCCGACCAGGTCGAAGATCGCGCCCGGGGTCCAGGTCGAACGGTCGACCGTGGCGTGCAGGTGGTCCGGGATGACCCGGGCCAGGTTCGCCGCGAGGCCGCCGCCGGTGATGTGCGAGTACGCGTGGACCTCGGCCGTACGGGTGAGGGCCATGCAGTCCAGCGAATAGATCTTGGTCGGCTCCAGGAGCTCCTCGCCGAGGGTCCTGCCGAGCTCCTCGACGTGCTGCTCGAGGGACATCTTGGCGCGCTCGAAGAGGACGTGCCGGACCAGCGAGTACCCGTTCGAGTGAAGGCCGGACGACGCCATCGCGATGACGGCGTCACCCGTACGGATGCGATCCGCGCCGAGCAGGCGGTCGTACTCGACGACACCGGTGCCGGCGCCCGCCACGTCGAAGTCGTCCGGACCCAGCAGGCCCGGGTGCTCGGCGGTCTCGCCGCCCACCAGGGCGCAGCCGGCGAGGACGCAGCCCTCGGCGATGCCCTTGACGATCGCCGCGACACGCTCCGGGTGGACCTTGCCCACGCAGATGTAGTCGGTCATGAAGAGCGGCTCGGCGCCGCAGACGACGATGTCGTCCATGACCATCGCGACGAGGTCGTGGCCGATGGTGTCGTACACGCCCAGCTGGCGGGCGATGTCCACCTTCGTGCCGACCCCGTCGGTCGCGGAGGCCAGCAGCGGGCGCTCGTAGCGCTTGAGGGCGGAGGCGTCGAAGAGGCCGGCGAAGCCGCCGAGGCCGCCGAGGACCTCGGGGCGCTGCGTCTTCTTCACCCACTCCTTCATCAGCTCGACGGCGCGGTCTCCCGCTTCGATGTCCACGCCTGCGGCTGCGTAGCTGGCACCGGTGGTC
Source organism: Streptomyces sp. NPDC002209 (assembly GCF_042890265.1). Classification (NCBI taxonomy): domain Bacteria; kingdom Bacillati; phylum Actinomycetota; class Actinomycetes; order Kitasatosporales; family Streptomycetaceae; genus Streptomyces; species Streptomyces sp. NPDC002209. The sequence continues at coordinate 51,661 of NZ_JBIARX010000006.1, forward strand.
TTCTCTGTCATGACAGGGAGAGCTTTCGTGTCGTTACTGCTTGTGGTGCCGGGCCCTGGGAGAAGCTTGAAAGACAGGGCCCGGCGCAGGTGGAGCGGGGGTTGCGGCCGCGGCGCTACGGGCGCCGGAGCGCGTCGGCGGCGTCGGTGCCGCCCGCGAGCTCGGACTCCAGGAGCTGCTTGCCCAGGAGCTGCGGGTCTGGCAGCTCCATGGGGTACTCGCCGTCGAAGCAGGCACGGCAGAGGTTGGGCTTCTGGATGGTCGTCGCCTCGATCATCGAGTCGAGCGAGATGTACGAGAGCGAGTCCGCGCCCAGCGACGTGGCGATCTCGTCGACCGTCATGCCGTTGGCGATCAGCTCGGCCCGGGTGGCGAAGTCGATGCCGAAGAAGCACGGCCACTTCACCGGCGGCGAGGAGATCCGGATGTGGACCTCGGCCGCGCCGGCCTCGCGGAGCATCTTGACCAGGGCGCGCTGCGTGTTGCCGCGGACGATCGAGTCGTCCACGACCACCAGGCGCTTGCCCCGGATGACTTCCTTGAGGGGATTGAGCTTCAGGCGGATGCCCAGCTGGCGGATCGTCTGCGAGGGCTGGATGAAGGTCCGGCCGACGTAGGCGTTCTTGACCAGGCCGGAGCCGTACGGGATCCCGCTGGCCTCGGCGTATCCGACGGCGGCGGGCGTGCCGGATTCCGGCGTCGCTATCACCAGGTCGGCGTCCACCGGGGCTTCCTTGGCCAGGCGCCGGCCCATCTCGACACGCGAGAGGTAGACGTTCCGGCCGGCGATGTCGGTGTCCGGGCGCGCCAGGTAGACGTACTCGAAGACACAGCCCTTGGGCTTTGCTTCCGCGAAGCGGGAGGTGCGCAGGCCGTTCTCGTCGATCGCGATGAGCTCGCCCGGCTCGACCTCGCGGACGAAGCTGGCGCCGCAGATGTCGAGGGCGGCGGTCTCACTCGCGACCACCCAGCCGCGTTCCAGGCGGCCGAGGACCAGCGGGCGGATGCCCTGCGGGTCACGGGCGGTGTAGAGGGTTCCCTCGTCCATGAACACGAGCGAGAACGCACCCTTGACCTTCGGGAGGACCTTGGTGGCCGACTCCTCGATCGTCAGGGGCTTGCCGTCGTCGTCCGTCTGGCCGGCCAGCAGGGCGGTGACCAGGTCGGTGTCATTGGTGGCCGCCACCTGGGTGGCGCGGCCGTCCTGACGGGGGAGGTCTGCGACCATCTCGGCGAGCTCGGCGGTGTTCACCAGGTTGCCGTTGTGACCCAGGGCAATGGAGCCGTGGGCGGTCGCGCGGAAAGTGGGCTGCGCGTTCTCCCAGACGGAGGCTCCGGTGGTCGAGTAGCGGGCGTGACCGACCGCGATATGACCCTGGAGCGAGCCGAGAGAGGTTTCGTCGAAGACTTGGGAAACGAGGCCCATGTCCTTGAAGACGAGGATCTGGGAACCGTTGCTCACAGCGATTCCCGCGGACTCTTGTCCACGGTGCTGCAACGCATACAGTCCGAAGTAGGTGAGCTTGGCGACCTCTTCACCCGGAGCCCAGACACCGAAGACGCCGCAAGCGTCCTGGGGGCCCTTTTCGCCGGGGAGCAGGTCGTGGTTGAGTCGTCCATCACCACGAGGCACGCTCCCGAGTGTAGGCGAGATCGACCACTGGTCCGAATTGGGGACGGCCGGGAAATCTCACAGCACAGAGGGTGACCGGACGGCTCCGTCTCGGCATTCGGATCACCTTGTTGACATCTACGAGGGCATTCGTACAGGCTCTCGGCCCATGCAGCCTCTCGGTGACCGTTCCGTCACCCTCGTCGAGCGCCGCCACGTAGACCTGGTCCGTGTCGCGAGCGCCATCTGTCGCTGTTCCGCGTAGCCGCAACTCTCCTTTTCCTTTTCTCTTTTCCGCTCCGGCCGCCCCTGCCCCGCCGTGCCGCGCGCCGTCCCGCGCGCCCGCCGGGCCGGGTGGCCGAGCCGCGCCTTGGAGTACTTGTGCCTTCGTACGACAACCACCTGTCCCGGCGTGCCTTCGGCAGCGCCGTCGGAGTGACCGCGGCCGCGGCGGCCGTGGGGCTGGGTGCCGCCCCGGCCCGGGCGGCCCAGGAGACCGCCGGGCCGCCGGAGCGGGAGTTCCGCGCCGCCCGCGGCCGGCACTCCCGACGGCCCAACATCCTGTTCATCCTGGGCGACGACCTCGGCTGGGCCGACCTGTCCTCGTACGGCTCCCCGCACATCAAGACCCCGAACCTGGACCGGCTCGCCCGCCAGGGCGTCCGCTTCACCGATGCCTACTCCGGCTCCGCCACCTGCTCACCGACGCGGTTCAGCCTGTACACGGGCCGCTACCCCGGCCGGGTGGAGGGCGGGCTCGCCGAGCCCATCGCCGACCGGAGCGTCGGCCTGGAACCCACCCACCCGACGCTGGCCTCGCTGCTGCGCGACGCGGGTTACGCGACCGCGCTGATCGGCAAATGGCACTGCGGCTACCTGCCCGACCACAGTCCGACCAAGTCGGGCTGGGACGAGTTCTTCGGCAACTTCGGCGGCGCCCTGGAGTACTACTCCAAGCTGGGCCTCGGCGGCGAGTACGACCTCTACGAGGGCGACGCCACCTACAAGGACCTGCGCTACTACACGCGGATCATCACCGAGCGGGCCGCCGAGTACGTCTCCCGCGACCACGGCGGCAAGCCGTGGCTGCTCAACCTCAACTTCACCACCCCGCACTGGCCGTGGATCGCCGACGGGGACACCGAGGCGAGCGCCGAGGTCGAGCGCCGGATCAAGGCGGGCGACGCCCGGGCGCTGTGGCACCAGGACGGCGGCTCCGTCGAGAAGTACCGGCAGATGGTCGAGGACCTCGACCGCTCGGTCGGCGAGGTGCTGAAGGCGCTCGAGCGCTCGGGGCGGGCGGACGACACCCTGATCGTCTTCTCCAGCGACAACGGCGGCGAGCGGTTCTCGTACAACTGGCCGCTCTCCGGCAACAAGGCCTCCCTCCAGGAGGGCGGGATCCGGGTGCCGAACATCGTGCGCTGGCCGGCCCGGATCGACGGCGGCCAGGTCAGCCGGGTCCCGGTCTTCACCCCGGACTGGACGGCGACCCTGCTGGAGCTGGCCGGGGCCCGGCCGCACCCGGCCTACCCGCTGGACGGCGCCAGCCTGGCCGGGTACCTGCTGCGCGGCGAGAAGATCGCCGAGCGGAACCTGTTCTGGCGGGTGCGCGGCGAGCGGGCCCTGCGCCGCGGGGACTGGAAGTACTACCGCGGGAAGGCGGGCCGGGACCAGCTGTTCAACCTGGCCGGCGATGCCCGGGAGCAGGCCGACAAGGCGGCGCTGGAGCCGGCCCGGCTCGCGGAGCTGCGCACGGCCTGGGAGAAGACGGACGCGGGCCTGCTGCCCTACCCGGGCTGACCCCCCGGGTGGCGGACGCGCCCGGTCATTCCGTGGCCGAGGCCCCCTGCGCGACCAGGCCCCGGCCGTCGGGCGCGGTGAGGGTGAGGGTGCGGCCCTCGATGCTCCAGGTGAGCGAGTCGGCGGCGAACAGCTCGGTCAGCTTCCGCTCGACCTCGCCCACCGCGCCCTCGCAGGCCATCCGGGTCGTGGTCAGCGGTCCGAACCTGAGCCGGGCGCCGTCACCGGTGGCCTGGGCGCTGAACCGGTTGCAGCCGAGGCTGCCGCTCGCGGCAAGGCCGGCGGTCAGCTCGAACCGCGCCTTGCCCGCGGCCTCGGCGGGCAGCGGGGACACGGTGTCGCCGGTGACCAGGGACTCGACGGTCCACCAGGTGTCGGTGAGGGGGGCGTTCGGGACCGGGGGCTTCGTGCTCATCGCGATCGTGCTCCCGTCGGAGGTCTTCAGCGTGAGCCGGTCGGGTCCCCGGTCGATGGTGAGCCGGCCCTTGAGGAGTCCGGCGAAGGCCGTCTCGAACTCGCTGTCCGCGCAGGCCATGGTGGTCGTGGGACCGGGGGTGACCGTCACCGAGGAGGTGCCGGCAAAGGCGACCTCGGCCTTGAAGGCGTTGCAGCCGTAGTTGCCCGTGGCCTCCTTCTCCGCGAGGTCCAGGCGGGCGCTGTCGGGCGCGTGCAGGGTCCGGCCGCCGGTGGTCAGGGACTCGACGGCCCAGGAACCCTTGGGGTCGGGGAGCACGCGGGTCTGCGATGCGCCGCCCTCGCTGCAGGCGGTGAGGGCGAGCGCGAGGGCCGATACGACGGCCAGGCCGGCCGGGGCGTGCCGATGAGTACGCATGCTCCTGGGACGGGCCGGCCCGGCGGGCGGTTCCACCACGACTGCCATCCCCTCAGCTCATGACCGGGAGCAGCGCGGACAGGTCGGCCCGCTCGCCACTGGCCCTGACCTGCGCGTCCTCCACGGCTGAGGACCAGTCCGTACGCCCGGTGGCCAGCCGGAGGAAGGTCAGCGGGTCCGTCTCCACCACGTTCGGCGGGGTGCCGCGGGTGTGCCGGGGCCCCTCGATGCACTGGACCACCGCGAACGGCGGGATCCGTACCTCCACCGAGCCGCCCGGGGCCCTCAGCGCGAGGGCGTCGGCGAGCAGCCGGGTGCAGGCGGCCAGGGCCTGCCGCTCGATCGGGATGTCCACTCCGGCGGCCCGGGCCAGGTCGTCGGTGTGGACCACCAGTTCCACGGTCCGGGTGACGAGGAAGTCGGCCAGGGTCATGTCCCCGATCCACAGGTCGAGCACCCGGCTGCCGGGGTTCGCGGCCAGCGCCTCGGCCATGCGGGCGGCGGCCCGCTCGTACAGCTCGGGCAACGGGGCGCCCTCGAGGGTCTCCCTGGCCGCCTCGGCGATCTTCCCGGCGAGGGAGGCGGTGGCGGAGGGCCATTCGACGGCCGTCAGTTCCGGCACGGCGGCCGGAGGCCTGGCCAGTCCGGTGGCCAGCGAGTCGGCGATCCACGCGATGTGCGCGGCGAGTTCGGCGACGCTCCACGCCCCGACACCGCTGGGCCGGGCGAGCTGCTCGCCGCTCAACTCCCGTACGGCGTCGGCCACATGCCCGAACTGCGCGGTGACCGCGGCACGGATCTTCGCGGCGTCGTAGGTACGCGCCCTCTTCTTGGCGGGTGGCATGGCCCGACCCTATCCGCCGCGGCCGACACCGGCACGGCCCCACCACGCAGCCCTGCAGACGCAGCCCCGCCGCACAGCGGCCGGGCACGCCCGAGCCCCCGCCCGCAGACCGCGGACGGGGGCTCGCGAGCTACGGCGGGATCAGGCCAGCAGGGCCGGGATCGTCGCCTCGTGGGCGGTACGCAGTTCCGCGAGCGGGATCGTGAACTCGCCCTGGACCTCGATCTCCTCACCGTCCACCACGCCGATGCGGGTGGCGGGCAGGCCCCGCGCACCGCACATGTCGGTGAAGCGGAGCTCCTCGCTGCGCGGGACGGCCACGATGGCCCGGCCCGCCGACTCGGAGAACAGGAAGGTGAACGCGTCCAGACCCTCGGGCACCACGACCCGCGCACCGTTGCCGCCGCGCAGGCAGGACTCGGTGAGCGCCTGGATCACGCCGCCGTCGGACAGGTCGTGCGCCGCGTCGACCATGCCGTCGCGGGACGCCGAGATCAGGATCTCGCCGAGCAGCTTCTCGCGGCCCAGGTCCACCTTGGGCGGCATGCCGCCGAGGTGGTCGTGGACGACCTGGGACCAGGCCGAGCCGCCGAACTCCTCGGCCGTGTCGCCCAGCAGGTACAGCAGCTGGCCGGCCTCCGCGAACGCCATCGGCGTACGGCGGTTGACGTCGTCGATCACGCCGAGGACCGCCACGACCGGGGTCGGGTGGATCGCGACGTCACCGGTCTGGTTGTACAGCGAGACGTTGCCGCCGGTCACCGGGGTGCCCAGCTCCAGGCAGCCGTCCGCGAGACCGCGGGTGGCCTCGGCGAACTGCCACATGACGCCCGGGTCCTCGGGGGAACCGAAGTTCAGGCAGTCGGAGATGGCGAGCGGCTTGGCTCCGGTCGCGGCGACGTTGCGGTACGCCTCGGCCAGCGCGAGCTGCGCGCCCGTGTACGGGTCGAGCTTCGCGAAGCGGCCGTTTCCGTCCGTCGCCATGGCCACGCCGAGGTTGGACTCCTCGTCGATGCGGACCATGCCGGCGTCCTCGGGCTGCGAGAGCACCGTGTTGCCCTGCACGAAGCGGTCGTACTGGTCGGTGACCCACGACTTCGAGGCCTGGTTCGGGGAGGAGACCAGGGCCAGGACCTGCGCCCGCAGCTCCTCGGAGGTCTGCGGCCGGGGCAGCTTGCCCGCGTCGTCCGCCTGGAGCGCGTCCTGCCACTCCGGGCGGGCGTACGGGCGGTGGTAGACCGGACCCTCGTGGGCGACGGTGCCCGGGGGCACGTCCACGATCTGCTCGCCGTGCCAGAAGATCTCCAGGCGCTCGCCGTCGGTCACCTCACCGATGACGGTGGCGATGACGTCCCACTTCTCGCAGATCTCCATGAAGCGGTCGACGTGCTGCGGCTCGACGATCGCGCACATGCGCTCCTGCGACTCGCTCATGAGGATTTCCTCGGGCGAGAGCGTCGCGTCGCGCAGCGGGACGGTGTCCAGCTCCACGCGCATACCGCCGGAACCGGCGGAGGCCAGCTCGGACGTGGCACAGGAGAGCCCGGCGCCGCCGAGGTCCTGGATGCCCGCGACCAGCTTCTCCTTGAAGATCTCCAGGGTGCACTCGATGAGGAGCTTCTCCTGGAAGGGGTCGCCGACCTGGACGGCGGGGCGCTTGGTGGGCTTGGTGTCGTCGAACGTCTCCGAGGCCAGCACGGAGACGCCGCCGATGCCGTCGCCGCCCGTGCGGGCGCCGTAGAGGATGACCTTGTTGCCGGGGCCGGAGGCCTGGGCGAGGTGGATGTCCTCGTGCTTCATCACGCCGATGCAGCCGGCGTTGACCAGCGGGTTGCCCTGGTAGCAGGCGTCGAAGACGACCTCGCCGCCGATGTTGGGCAGGCCGAGGCAGTTGCCGTAGCCGCCGATGCCCGCGACGACGCCCGGCAGGACGCGCTTGGTGTCGGGGTGGTCGGCCGCGCCGAAGCGCAGCGGGTCGACGACCGCGACCGGGCGGGCGCCCATGGCGAGGATGTCGCGCACGATGCCGCCGATGCCGGTGGCCGCGCCCTGGTAGGGCTCGATGTACGACGGGTGGTTGTGCGACTCGACCTTGAAGGTGACCGCGTAGCCCTGGCCGACGTCGACGACGCCGGCGTTCTCGCCGATGCCGACGAGCATGGCGTCGTTCTGGGGGACCTTCTCGCCGAACTGCTTCAGGTGGACCTTGCTGCTCTTGTACGAGCAGTGCTCGGACCACATGACCGAGTACATGGCGAGCTCGGCGCCCGTGGGGCGGCGGCCGAGGATCTCGCGGATCCGGGCGTACTCGTCCTCCTTGAGGCCGAGTTCCTTCCAGGGCTGGGAGGCGTCCGGGGTTTCGGTGGCGTTCTTGACCGTGTCGAGGCTCATGCGGAGACCAGCTTCTTCAGGACCGAGGTGAAGAACGGGAGGCCGTCGGTGCGGCCCGTCCCGATCAGCGGCTCCACCGCGTGCTCGGGGTGCGGCATGAGGCCGACGACGTTGCCCGCGGCGTTGGTGATGCCGGCGATGTCGCGGAGCGACCCGTTCGGGTTCATGTCGACGTAGCGGAAGGCCACGCGGCCTTCGGCCTCCAGCTCGTCGAGCACGCGCTCGTCGGCGACGTACCGGCCGTCCATGTTCTTGAGCGGTACGGAGATCTCCTGGCCGGCGGTGTAGTCGCCGGTCCACGCGGTCTCCGCGTTCTCCACCCGCAGCTTCTGGTCGCGGCAGATGAAGTGCAGGTGGTTGTTCCGGAGCATCGCCCCCGGCAGCAGGTGGGCCTCGGTGAGGATCTGGAAGCCGTTGCAGATGCCCAGGACGGGCATGCCGCCCTTGGCCTGCTCGATGATGGTCTCCATCACCGGCGAGAACCGGGAGATGGCTCCGGCGCGCAGGTAGTCCCCGTAGGAGAAGCCGCCCGCGAGGACGACCGCGTCGACCTGGTGCAGGTCCTTGTCGCGGTGCCACAGCGAGACGGGCTCGGCCCCCGCGAGGCGGACGGCGCGCAGCGAGTCACGGTCGTCGAGCGTTCCGGGGAACGTGACGACTCCGATGCGAGTGGTCACCGTCAGGCCTCGACCTTCACGGTGAAGTCTTCGATGACGGTGTTGGCGAGGAACGTTTCGGCCATCTTGTGGATGCGGTCGAGGGCGGCCTGGTCGACCGGTCCCTCCACTTCCAGCTCGAAACGCTTCCCCTGACGGACGTCGGCGATGCCCTCGAAGCCCAGGCGCGGCAGTGCACGCTGCACCGCCTGGCCCTGGGGGTCGAGGATCTCCGGCTTGAGCATGACGTCGACTACGACGCGTGCCACTGGCACTCCCGATGAGGTGGTTGGTGCGAAGGCGGTTCCCTCAGCGTACCCGTCCGAAATTTCTACGCGGGTAGATATCCATGGAGCGTGATCGTCCGCCCGTTTCGGCTTCACCAACGCTTCGCAAAATCCACCGGAAAACCACGCGCCCGGGATTGCGGCAGGACACGCGGAGACAATTAACTGGGCTTCGCAATGCAATGGGAATCGAGGTACAAAGGATTCCACCGGGTCGGTGACATTTGTCGCCTCTCAACCCGGGGCGGAAAGTTGCATTGCTCCGAAACATCCACACAGGCGACATCACCGCACGTCCCACGCGTGGGTGGCGTCGCGCGAAGGGACCGATATCCGTGGCGCAGCGCGTAGTAGTCACGATCTCCGACGACATCGACGGCGGAGAAGCGGCGGAAACGGTCACGTTCGGCCTGGACGGTAAGTCGTACGAGATCGACCTCAATCTGGCCAACGCAAAGAAACTGCGGAAGAGCCTCGAGCCCTTCGTGGCCGCCGGCCGCCGCCAGGCCCGCTCCGGGAAGACGTACAAGCACACCTCACTGGCACCGGACCCGGCGGTCGTACGCGCCTGGGCCCGGTCCAACGACCTCGACGTGCCGCCGCGCGGCCGCATCCCGAAGCGGGTCTACGCGGCGTACAACGAGGCCCACTGAGGGCCCGGCGAGGGCCGCTAACGGGGCCCGGAGGGGGCCGATTTGCCATCCACCCCCTCCGGTCCGCTAGTGTGTGGATCACGCCGAGGGGCCAGACCGCAGGTCAAAGCCCCGAAGGTCGTGCGGGTGTAGTTCAGTAGCAGAACATCCCCCTTCCAGGGGGAAGGCGCAGTGTGCGATCCCTGTCACCCGCTCTGCACGCTTTACCGACCACTCCGGTGGATCAGGTACAGTAGTGCTCGCATCGCCCCGGCGATAAGTCGGTGCGAGTATGCGGACGTAGCTCAGTTGGTAGAGCACCACCTTGCCAAGGTGGATGTCGCGCGTTCGAGTCGCGTCGTCCGCTCAGATCGCAAAGGCCCTGATCATTGATCAGGGCCTTTGTCGTATGTATCGGCTTGTGCTGACAAATGTCATCGGGGGTGATGACGGCGCGCACTGGTACCGGCCGCGGGCTGCCGCGAGGCTGGAGTCGTGCACGGCGGCGACCGCCGGAGCGTGATCGGGGGACTGGGGACTGTGTCGAAGCTGACCGGATGGTGGAAGAACCGCAGCAGTGCGGCGAAGGTCGAGCTGTACACACGCTGCTCGTTCCACTTCTTCGTCCTGATCGAGATCATGTCGTTCGGATTGCCCCTGGTGGGCTCGGCAGCGGTGCGGTCGTCCTCGCGTCCCGTGGCCGTCGCGTTCTTCCTGGCACTGTGCGCGCACTCCGTGCTGGTCGCGTTCCTCTCCTCCAGGGCACTGGACTGGGTGGTCGGGCGCCGGACGCGGCCGGTGCGGCTCGCGGTGGCCACGGCGGTCCTGACGGCCGTCGCGTGCCTCGCCGCCCTCGTCCTGCGCAAGACCGGGCACATCGACGCGTCGGCGGCCCCGTCCCTGGTGATCGGCATCAGCTGCTTCGGCACGGGATCGCTGGTGCTGTGCCTGAACAGGGTCCAGCGCATGTGGTGCGTCGCCCCGGCCGCGGCGGCCGGCACTGCCGCCGCGACGGCCGCCCTCGGCCTGCCCCTGGGCGAATCCGTCGGCTACACGGTCGGAGTCCTGCTGAGCGGCCTGTTCATGAGCATGGCCTACGGGTTCTCCGGGTGGCTGCTGAAGACGGTGTACGAGCTCGACCGGGCCCGGGAGCTCCAGGCGCAGCTGGCCGTCGCCGAGGAACGGCTGCGCTTCGGGCGGGACCTGCACGACGTGATGGGCCGCAATCTGGCGGTGATCGCGCTCAAGAGCGAGCTGGCGGTCCAGCTGGCCCGCCGCGAACGCCCGGAGGCCGTGGACCAGATGATCGAGGTCCAGCGGATCGCCCGGGAGTCGCAGCGCGAGGTACGGGACGTCGTGCGCGGCTACCGCGAGGCGGACCTCGCGGCGGAGCTGGAGGGCGCCCGCGGGGTGCTCGCCGCGGCCGGGATGGACTGCCGCGTCGAGATCGAGGCCGCCCGCGCACTGCGCCCCGAGGTGCAGTCGGCGCTGGGCTGGGTGGTCCGGGAGGCGACCACGAACGTCCTGCGGCACGGGGACGCCCGCAACTGTGTGATCCGGCTGACGGCGCCCGACGAGGGCGCGCTGACGCTGGTGGTGGAGAACGACGGGGCCCCCGAGGCACCGGCCGGACCGCCGGGTTCCGGGCTCGCGGGGCTGCGGGAGCGGCTCGCGGTGCTGGACGGCACCTTGGAGGCGGGCCCGGTCCACGGCGGCCGGTTCCGGCTGCGGGCGCGGATCCCGGGCGGACAACTGCGAGGACTGGAGGTGCGGGCGTGAGCCCCGTACGCGTACTGCTGGCCGACGACGAGCACTTGATCCGCGGCGCGCTCGCCGCGCTGCTGGCCCTCGAGGACGATCTGCTGGTCGTCGCGGAGGCGGCCTCGGGACCGGAGGCCCTCGCGATGGCGCGCGCCCACCGGCCGGACGTGGCGGTGCTCGACCTGCAGATGCCGGGGGCGGACGGTGTGAGCGTGGCCACATCCCTGCGGGCCGAACTCCCCGAATGCAAGACCATGATCGTGACGAGTCACGGGCGTCCCGGGCACCTGAAGCGGGCCCTCGCGGCAGGCGTGCGGGCCTTCGCGCCGAAGACGGTGTCGGCGCAGCGGCTGGCCGAGCTGATCCGGACCGTGCACGCCGGAGGGCGTTATGTGGACCCGGAGTTGGCGGCCGATGCGATCAGCGCGGGGGACTCCCCGCTGACCGCGCGCGAGGCCGAGGTGCTCGAACTCGCGGGGGACGGGGCGCCGGTCGCGGAGATCGCCGAGCGGGCCTCGCTGTCGCAGGGGACCGTACGGAACTACCTGTCGTCGGCGGCCTCGAAGCTCGGCGCGGAGAACCGGCACACGGCAGTGCGTCTCGCACGCGAGCGAGGTTGGGTATAGTAGTTCTCGCGCTACGGCGCACCTGCGGACATAGCTCAGTTGGTAGAGCACCACCTTGCCAAGGTGGATGTCGCGCGTTCGAGTCGCGTTGTCCGCTCCATCGGGAAAGCCCCCGGTCATCTGACCGGGGGCTTCTTCGTGTTCCGGGCCGGGCACGCCGGGCTGGGCATGCAAGGCCGGGCACGCAAGGCCTGGCGTTCCGGACCCGGCGGCCGGGCCCGGAACCTCTGGGTTCAGGCCCAGGTGAGGCCGGTGAGCCGCTCGTACGCCTCGATGTACTTGGCGCTGGTCTGCTCGACGACCTCCTGCGGGAGGGCCGGCGGCGGGAGTTCGCCCTTCCGGTCCCAGCCGGAGGCCGGGGAGGACAGCCAGTTGCGGACGAACTGCTTGTCGAAGGAGGCCTGCGTGCGGCCCGGCTCCCACTGGTCGGCGGGCCAGAAGCGGGAGGAGTCCGGGGTCAGCACCTCGTCGCCGGCGACGAGGGTGCCGTCCGCGTCGAAGCCGAACTCGAACTTGGTGTCGGCCAGGATGATCCCGCGCTCGCGGGCGATGTCCCTGGCCCGGCCGTACACGGCGAGGGTGGTCTGGCGCAGCAGCGCCGCCGTCTCGGCGCCGGTGGTGCGCGCCACCTCCTCGTAGGAGACGTTCTCGTCGTGCTCGCCGACCTCGGCCTTGGCGGCCGGGGTGAAGATCGGGGCGGGCAGCTCGGAGCCGTCCACGAGCCCCTCCGGGAGGGCGAGTCCGCAGACCGTACGGGTCTGCTCGTACTCGGCGAGGCCGGAGCCGGTGAGGTAGCCGCGGGCCACGCACTCGACCGGGACCATCCGCAGGTTCTTGCAGATCAGGGTCCGGCCGGCCCAGTCGGCCGGGGCGCCTTCGGGCAGCTCGGTGCCGATCACGTGGTTCGGGACGAGGTCGGCGAGCTGGTCGAACCACCAGAGGGAGAGCTGGGTCAGGACGCGGCCCTTGTCCGGGATCTCCGTGGGGAGCACCCAGTCGTACGCGGACATCCGGTCGCTGGCGACCATGACGAGGTTGCCGTCGCCGTCGCGGTAGAGGTCGCGCACCTTGCCGGTGTGGAGGTGGACGAGGCCGGGCACCTGAACCGGCTCGGGCTTTTCGACGAATCCGGACACGGGGTCTCCCTGTGGTTCTGTACGAGCGCAGCCCCATTCTCCCGTACCTGTCCGCGAACGGGCACAACGGGTCCGGGTCGGTCAGTCCCGCTTGCAGATCCGGTCCAGGAGGTTGGCGGTGGCCCGCTGGATCCGTTCGTCGACATGGCCGGGCCGGTCGAGGGCCGGGGACCAGGCGAACGTGCCGGAAGCGAAGACCAGGGCGCCGCTCGGGGCCCGGTACAGGGAGGTCTCCTGGTGGCGCTTCGCGCCCTCGCTGTCGGGGTACGGGGAGTGCGCGAGCAGGATCCGGTCCTGGTGCTCGGGGAGCTGGGTGCGCGGGAAGTACCGGTCGGCCTCTCCGGCGACCAGGCCGGGCAGCTCGTCGTTCTCGGCGGCGCCGGTGGCGTCCCAGAGCCAGTGCGTGGCATTGCGCACGACCAGGGGCGCGGGCTCGGGGACCCGCCCTGCGTACTGGATGCCGAGCAGCTGCTGCTCCGGGCGGTCGATCTCGCGCCAGAGGCTGGGGCGGCCGGGGCCGCGGCGTTTTCGGCAGGTGAGCAGCCGGTCCTCGACCCCGGAGGGGGAGGGGCCCAGCTCGACCTGCCAGTACATGGTGTTGGCGGAGAGGAAGACGAGCGAGGTGCCGTGGTCGCGGGCGCGCTCGACGGTGCGGCGCATGGGGGCCGACCAGTACTCGTCGTGGCCGGGGAAGACCAGGCCGCGGTAGCGGGTGGGGTCGACGCGGCCGGCGTGCAGATCGCGGGTGTCGGCGTAGGCGAGGTCGTAGCCGTAGCGCTCGGCCCAGCGGATGAAGTCGTAGGCGTGGCCCACGTGCAGGGGCAGGCCGGCGCCGGCGTAGGGCCGGTCGAAGGAGACGGTGACGGCCGCGTCCCGCTCGCCGAGCAGCCGGCCCTCGTCGTCCCAGGCGTGGTAGAGGCTCGCGCCGGTCCGCCCGTCCTCGGGGTAGAGGTTGTAGGCCTGCCAGGTGATGTCGGGCAGCAGCAGGAGCAGATCGGCGGGGTGGTCGTCGCGGACGGTGAAGGGGATGTGGGACCGGTACCCGTCGGCGGTGGTGAGCACGGCGACGTACGCGCCGACGCTCCAGTAGGCGGGGACCTGGAGCCGCCAGGAGAGCCACCAGTGGTGGCAGGAGACGGTGCGGTCGGCGGTGAGCGGGGCCGGCTGGACGATGCCGGAGAGCCGGGGGCTGGTGGTGATCTTGGAGGCGCCGTCGCCGCCGTAGTGGCCGATGCGGTAGACGTCGACGGAGAACTGCTGGGGCGGGTCCACGGTGATGTGGAAGTCGATGGCCTCGCCGGGCGCGACGGCCCCGGTGGAGGCGAAGCCCTTGATCTGCCGGTGCACGTCGTCGGCGGTGCGCGGGCCGCCGTTGCTGCGGGCGCGGGGGTTCTGGCCCGGGGCCAGGGCCGGGTCCACGTACCAGGGCACGACCTGACCGGTGTCGTCGAAGTACAGCTCGCTGCCCCGGAACCACGGCAGCGGCCCCTGGCCGAAGGGATCGGTCACCGCGTGCGCGAGCGCCCCTGATTCCCACCGCCGGATCTGGTCCGCACCCATACCCGCTCCCCTCCCTCGCTCCCCCGAACGGTCTCTGCTCAACGCCGATGCGGCACGGTTTCAGCACATCGAACCGCGACCGGTCCCAGCACATCACATAACGCACTCATTCCGTCACCGTTCGCCACATCCGGGGCCACGGAGTGGTCACACGAGGCGGACCGGCTTTTCCGGGCGGACGCCCAAGGCGGCGAGCCAGTCGCGCAGGGGTTCCGCGTCGCCGTCCTCCACCAGGGTCAGCACCCGGGGGGCCAGGTCCGCGCGGCGTTCTCCGCCGACCAGGAGGACCGGGCCGTCCAGCCAGTCCAGCCCGGGCGCGGCATCGGCCGAGTCCACGGCCGCGGCGCACACCATCGCCGTCACGTGGTCGGCGAGCAGGTCCCGCCCGCTGCGGGGCGGCTGGAGCGGGAACAGCGGCACCGCATCCGCGCCCCGCGCCACCCCGGCACCCGCACCGGCAGCGGCGCCCGCGGAACGTTCCTCCCTGGCCAGGTCACCGCTGAGCAGTCCGGCCAGCGCCTCCCCGGCAGCGCCCTCGCCGGCCCCGTCCGCGAGGTAGCCGAGCACCCGGTCCAGCGTGGGTCCGGGCCCGGCCGGCACGGCGAGGGTGTCCAGCGCCGCATGCAGCCGGGCGGCCTCGGCGCGCCACTTGCGGTCCACGACCTCTTCCGGATACGCCGCCCAGTCCACCGGCGACCAGTCCGGACCGGCCTCGGCCGGTCCGCCGTGGAAGAGACGCGCGGCCAGCAGCGAAGCCGCCTCGTCGACGACCCCCGGCCGCTCCAGCAGATCGCACGCGGGCCGCTCGCCCAGCCGCGAGGCGAACCCCTCGGCCAGCCGGTCCCGCCGGGACAGCTCGGTCAGCGCGGAGACGACCCCTGCGTCGAGGTGCGCCGGCCAGCGGCCCATCCGCCACGCGGGCAGCGCGACCCGGGTCAGCAGCCGGTCCCAGCCCGCGTAGGCGAGGCCGACCTGTTCCTGGGCGACGATGCGCAGCCCGTAGTCCACACCCTGTGCACGGTCCGAGGCGGCGGCGGCCACCCCGCGCTCCATCTCGGCGGCATCCGCCTGGCACAGCCTCAGCAGCAGCCGGGCCGGCCGGCCGATCCAGCCGAGGCCGGGCCGGCTGCCCACGTCCACGGCGGCATCGAGTCCGCGGACGAAGCCGCGGGCGTCGGCTATGTCCGGATGCGCGGAAGGACCCGTACCGGCGACGACCGGCGCCAGGACCGCCCGCAGTTCGGCGACCCGCATCCACCACAGGAACGGCGAGCCGATCACCAGCACGGGAGCCGCGCCCGGCTCCGACTCGCGGCCTCCGGATATGCCGCCGCGGCGGTGCGCCGCATGCGTGCGGTCCTCCAGCCAGCTGTCGCAGTCCGGAGTCAGGGCTATCGCCGAGGGCGCGGGCACGTCCATCCGGTCGGCCAGATCCCGCACCAGCCGGTACAGGTCGGGCGCGGAGGCCTCGGGCAGCGGCACCGTCGGCGTCACGGCCGGGCTCGCCCGCAGCACCACCGCGGCGAACACCCCGCCGACGAGCAGCACCAGCACCGCGACGACGCACACGGCGAGGGTCACCACGGGCCAGGGATCCCCGGCCAGCCGGCCCGTCATCCGGGCGCTCAGCAGCACCACCGCGAGGGCGGCGGGCAGCACCCCGAGGGCCAGCGCCCTGCTGCGCACGCGCAGCACGGCCAGGGCCCGGGAGCGCGCGGACGGCGCGCCCACTTCCACGATCGAACCGGTTCCGGACACGGCCGGATCTCACCCCCTCTGCCCTGCGGCGGTTTTGCTCACTCCCCCACTGTGACACCCGCCACTGACATCGCAATGCCGGTGGGCCAAGTGCCGGAATGCTTGGCATCGCACCCTAGTTGGGCACCGTGCGGCAGTCAGCCGGACCGGGGGACCATCACCCGATGGAATGGCTTTGGGCAAAGGTGGGTGCGTTCGAACGCGGCCGGATGCACTCGCACGCGAACACGCGCGCGGGCCCGGCCGCACCGAGGTGCGCACCGGGCCCGCGTCGTGGCTGCCCCGCTGCTCAGCGGCCTTCGGCCGCCTTGGCGGCGATGTCCGTACGGTGCTGGGAGCCGTCCAGCCGGATCCGCGCGACGGCCTTATACGCCTTCTCGCGGGCCTGTGCCAGATCGGAACCGGTCGCCGTCACCGACAGCACGCGGCCGCCCGCGCTGACGACGGCTTCGCCCTCGCGCCGGGTCCCGGCGTGCAGGACGTACGCGTCGGGACCTTCCTCGGCGGCCACCTCGGCCAGGCCCTCGATCGGGTCCCCGGTGCGCGGGGTCTCCGGGTAGTTGTGGGAGGCGATGACCACGGTGACGGCCGCGTCCTCGCGCCAGCGCAGCGGCGGCTCGGCGTCCAGCGTGCCGTTCGCGGAGTTCAGCAGCACGCTCGCGAGCGGGGTGCGCAGCCGGGCCAGGACGACCTGGGTCTCGGGGTCGCCGAAGCGGGCGTTGAACTCGATGACGCGGACGCCGCGCGAGGTGATCGCGAGGCCGGCGTACAGGAGCCCGGAGAACGGGGTGCCGCGGTGGCGCAGCTCGTCCACGGTCGGCTGGAGGACGCTCTCCATGACCTCGTCGACCAGCTTCGGGTCGGCCCAGGGCAGTGGCGAGTACGCGCCCATGCCGCCGGTGTTGGGGCCCTCGTCGCCGTCGAGCGCGCGCTTGAAGTCCTGCGCGGGCTGGAGCGGCAGCACGGTGACGCCGTCGGTGATGGCGAAGAGGGAGACCTCGGGGCCGTCGAGGTACTCCTCGATGACGACGCGGTCGCAGCCGAGCGCGTGCGCGCGGGCGGCGGCCAGGTCGTCGGTGACCACGACGCCCTTGCCGGCGGCGAGGCCGTCGTCCTTGACGACGTAGGGGGCGCCGAAGGCGTCGAGGGCCGCGTCCACCTCTTCGGGGGTGGTGCACACGTAGCTGCGCGCGGTCGGGACGCCGGCCGCGGCCATCACGTCCTTGGCGAACGCCTTGGAGCCCTCCAGCTGCGCCGCTTCCGCGGACGGGCCGAAAACGGGGATGCCGGCGGCGCGGACGGCGTCGGAGACGCCGGCGACCAGGGGCGCCTCCGGGCCGACGACGACCAGGTCGGCGCCGAGCTCGGTGGCGAGGCGGGCCACGGCCGCGCCGTCGAGGGCGTCGACCGGGCGCAGCTCCGCCACCTCGGCGATGCCGGCATTGCCGGGAGCGCAGTACAGCGCGTTGACGTCGGGGTCGAGGGACAGAGAGCGGCACAGGGCATGTTCGCGGGCGCCGCCGCCGATGACGAGGACCTTCACGCCATGCAGCCTAGCCCGCGCGGCGGGATGTCTTTCGTGCGGCCACCCAATGAGACGGCCCTACTCGTTCGTATATTCCTCTATGACGGTGGCTCCGAGCTCGCGCACGATGAGGTCGTGTCCGGTCAGGGCGCTCTCGACGAGGTCGGGATCGTCCTCCTCCGGTACGTCGTCCTCGGGCGCGACCGGCGGGGGCGCCTGCTGTACGGGGGGCTGCGGCGCGGAACCGCCCTGCTGGGGCGGTTGTGGCTGCTGCTGCGGCTGGTACGGCTGCTGCGGGGCGGGAGCCTGCTGCGCCGGGGCCGGGGCGGCAGGCGGCGAGCTGTAGGAGGGCGCGGCCGGGGCGGAGTACGAGGACGGGGCCGGCTGGCCGCCGCCCCCTCCCACCACGGCGTCGATCTTCCAGTTGACCTGGAACTGCTCGGCCAGGACGGCCTTGAGCACGTCCTCGCTGCCGCTGCTCGCGAAGTTGTCGCGGGCTCCGACGTTGGGGAAGCCGAGCTGCAGGGTCGTCCCGTCGAAGCCCGCGACCTGGGCGTTCTGGCTGAGCAGGATCCAGGTGAAGCGGCGGCGGTTCTTGACGGCCTCGAGGACGGCGGGCCACATCGCCTGGACCTGCCCGGCGCCGGCGGCCATGCCGGGCGACGGGGCGGCGGCCGGGGCCGGCGCGGGGGTGGCCGCGGCCGGGGCCGGGGCCGGGGCGGCGGCCGCGGGCTGGCCCGAGCCGGGCGCGGCGGCACTGGGCCAGGCACCGGCGGCGGGGGCGGAGGTGGGGGCGGAGGCGGCCGGAGCCGGGGCGGGAGCGGCGGCTCCGGGCCAGGCACCGGGGGCACCGCCACCGGGCTGTGCGGCCCCGGGCCAGGAACCGGGCGCGGGGGCCGCAGCGGCGGGTGCCTGCACCGGAGCCGGAGCCGGAGCGGGAGCCGGAGGCTGTGCCGCAGCAGGGGCCGGCGCCTGGACCGGCGCCGGAGCAGGCGCGGCCGGGGCCTCCGGCTCGGGGGCCCGTACGGCGGCAGCGGCGGCCCGCGCGGCGGCGACGCCCCCGCCGGGCCCGGCCGGGGCCATGGCATGCGCCTCGGGGCCGGGCACGTACCCCATGGCGGGCCCGCCGGCCGGGGCTGCGGCCATACCGGGCATGCCCGCGGCGCCGGGGGTGAACCCGCTCCGCTCCAGCCGGTCGAGCCTGGCCTGGAAGGACCGCTCGTCGTCGAAGGCGGCGGGCAGCAGCACCCGGGCGCAGATCAGCTCGAGCTGGAGCCGCGGCGAGGTCGCGCCGCGCATCTCGGTGAGCCCGGTGTTGACCAGGTCGGCGGCGCGGCTGAGCTCGGCGGCGCCGAACACGGACGCCTGGGCCTGCATCCGCTCGACGACATCGGCGGGGGCGTCGATGAGCCCCTTCTCCCCGGCGTCGGGCACGGCGGCCAGGATCACCAGGTCCCGCAGCCGCTCCAGCAGGTCGGCGACGAAGCGGCGCGGGTCGTTGCCGCCCTCGACCACCCGGTCGACGACCTCGAAGGCGGCCGCCCCGTCCCCGGCGGCGAAGGCGTCGACGACGGAGTCGAGCAGCGACCCGTCGGTGTACCCGAGCAGGGAGGTGGCCATGGCATACGTCACACCGTCATCGGCGGCGCCGGCGAGCAGCTGGTCCATGACGGACATCGAGTCACGCACGGACCCGGCGCCGGCCCGCACGACGAGCGGCAGCACGCCCTCCTCGACCTTGGCCCCCTCGCGCCCGCAGACCTCGCCGAGGTAGTCCCGCAGCGTGCCGGGCGGCACGAGCCGGAACGGATAGTGGTGCGTACGGGACCGGATGGTCCCGATCACCTTCTCCGGCTCGGTGGTGGCGAAAATGAACTTGAGGTGCTCCGGCGGCTCCTCGACCACCTTCAGGAGGGCGTTGAAGCCCGCCGAGGTGACCATGTGGGCCTCGTCGATGATGTAGATCTTGTAGCGGCTCGAGGCGGGCCCGAAGAAGGCCTTTTCCCGCAGGTCACGGGCGTCGTCCACACCACCGTGCGAGGCGGCGTCGATCTCGATGACGTCGATCGAGCCCGGCCCGTTGCGCGCCAGGTCCCGGCAGGACTGGCACTCGCCGCAGGGCTCGGGAGTGGGGCCCTGCTCACAGTTCAGGCACCGCGCCAGGATCCGCGCGCTGGTGGTCTTGCCACAGCCTCGGGGCCCGCTGAACAGGTACGCGTGATTGACCCGGTTGTTCCGCAGGGCCTGCATCAGGGGGACAGTGACATGCTCCTGCCCGATGACCTCGGCGAACGACTCGGGGCGGTAGCGGCGGTACAGCGCAAGGGACGACACGTCTACGAGGTTATCCGGGCCCACCGACAAAGACGTCCCGCCGACGGCCGGCCGGCCGCCCCGGAACGCAAAGCGCCCCCCACGCACCCGCCAGAGCCCACTTACCCTTGCTGCCTTCCGGCCCTGGGGGAGTTGGGTGAGATAGCGCCACGTGAGGGGCTGGGCCCCACCCTAGCGGATGAAAGCCCCCGGATTCGACCCGCCCCCACCCCGGACCCCGACCGGATCCCCACCCGGATCCCCCGCAGACGATCACGTTCGCGAGCACCCCTCAACGTCTTGTATTGTTTGCGGCGGAGGATTCGCCTAGTGGCCTAGGGCGCACGCTTGGAAAGCGTGTTGGGGGCAACCCCTCACGAGTTCGAATCTCGTATCCTCCGCCAGTGCCTCACCGGGCACTTGAAGGCCCCGACCGGGAAACCGGCCGGGGCCTTCTGCGTGCTCCGGTTGAGGCCGTCCCGGGCTTCGGGGCGGGGATAGGGTGCGGGCGTGCCGTTGTACTCGATCGGGCAGGCTGCGGGTCTGCTGGGCGTGAGCGCCGAAACCGTGCGCCGCTGGGCCGACGGCGGGCGGCTGCCCGCCCGCCGTACGCCCGACGGGGCGCGCGCCGTCGACGGCGTGACGCTGGCCGCCTTCGCCAAGGAGCGGGCCGGGGCGCCGCGGCCTCAGCCGCCGGCGGGCAACGGCACCGCCACGTCCGTACGGAACTCCTTCGTCGGGATCGTCACCGCGGTGCGGGTCGACGACGTCGCGGCCCAGGTGGAGATCCAGTCGGGCCCGCACCGGGTGGTGTCCGTGGTGACGCGGGAGTCGGTCGAGGCGCTCGGGATCGCGGTCGGGGTGAGCGTCACCGCGCGGGTGAAGTCCACCGAGGTGTACGTCGACCTGCCGTGAACCGTCAGCCGCAGCGCAGGGCCGCGTAGAGGTCCAGCTTGTGGTCCAGGCGGGACAGGTCCCGGCCCGTCAGGGACTCCACCCGTTCGATCCGGTAGTGCACCGTGTTCACGTGCAGGTGCAGCGCCTCCGCCGTGCGCGTCCAGGAGCAGTTGTTGGCCAGGAAGACCTCCAGGGTCTCGCGCAGCATGCCGTCCCCGAGCGCCCCGAGCGTCCGCGCCGCATAGACCGCCCGGACCTCCTCCGGGACCCCGGACAACAGGGTGGCCAGGGTGTCCAGTTGCTCCACCGCGCGCACCGGAGTGGCCTCGTCCGTCGCCGTCAGGGCGAAGCGGGCCTGGTGCATCGACGCGCGTAGTCCCTCGGCCCCCGAAGCCCGCGCACCCGCGCCGAGCCGGAGATCCGCGTCCGGGCCCCCGCATGCCTGGAGCAGCGGCCAGACCGAGCGGAGCCGGCCCGGGACGTCGACCGCCGCGTCCTGGTCCTCGTACAGGACCGCGACCGAGCTCCCCACCGCGTACGGGACGTCCTCCAGGTGGGCCAGCGCCTCGGCCAGGGCGTCGCCGTCCGTCGCCGCGAGCACCCGGTACGCGCCCCCCGTCGGGAGTCCTGCCGCGGCCAGCGCCTCCTCGAGCGCGACCGGGTCCGCGGCCGGCACCTGCGCGTCGAGGAGGGCGGCCAGCTCCCGGCCCGCCGCGCGCACCGCGCCGGTGCGGCGCGCCTGGCCGTCGCGGTACTGGGCGAAGATCTCGGCGATCTCGTGGAGCACGCGCGGGGGCGCCGCGTCCGCGTCCGGCACGTGCAGCTGCCAGGCGTCGTACGGGGAGCTCTCGGACTCGATGCGCAGCGAGAGCCCCTCGCGCATCGCGCCGGCCCGCTGGGCCGGGATCGCGGGTGCGGAGGGGGTGCGGGCCACGGTGCGGCCGCTGGCGGTCGTCAGGTAGCAGGCGATCTTGCCCAGGTGGGCGCAGGCCCGGTCCAGCAGCTCGGCCGGTCCGGCCCCGCCTTCGAGGAGGCGGCTGAGCTCGCTGCGCACGTTCTCGGGAAGCGCGAAGAGCCGGGTCGGGCGGCGGCTCAGGTCGCCCCACTGGCGCAGGTAGACCGCCTCGGTGACCGCCCGGAAGCTGGTCTGCGCGGGCACGGCCACGAGCGGTACGCGGTGGGCGCGGCAGGCGGCCACCAGCTCGTCGGGGACCCGGCCGTGGGTCTCCTCGCCGGCGAGGAGGGCGGTGGCCCCGGCCTCGGCGAGCGCGGAGACGAATCGATCCGCCTTGGCCAGGTCGCCGTCGGCCCACCACACCAGACCGCTGAGCACGAGCTCTCCGGGCCCCAGGAAACGGCGCGGGTCCTCCAGGTCGGTGGCGGTGACCCCGCTGACCTCCTGGCCGAGAAGGGCGTCCTCGCCCCAGAGCAGGGTGAGGCCGAGGTTGTCGGACTGAAGCAGGTCGAGGACGTGCATGCGGAGCTCCTTGCGGTGGGTGGCAGCCCACATTCGCGAGGCGAATACGGCAAACACCATCGTAAATGCAAGGGCAAGGCTCCAGTCAGCCTCTTGGTTGATCCTCCAGGGCGAACCGCCCGGAGTCCAGCGGTTTCCGTGCCCGGCCACAGTCGTCCCGGGCCCGCCCCCGTTGCTTCACTGACTGGAAACGCTCGGTTCCCCGGGTGTCCCGAGTGGAGGCGGTGGCCCACCTTGGATCTCAACACGGTGCTCGACGTGCGCGACGCACGCCGCCGCGAGCCCTGGCGTCCCGGCGACGCCTGGCTCGGCGGCGGCACCTACCTGTTCTCCGAGCCCCAGCCCCACATCCGCCGCCTGGTCGACCTCTCCCGGATGGGCTGGCCGCCCCTGTCCTGGCAGCCCGACGGCTCCCTCGACATCGCCGCCACCTGCACCATCACCGAGCTGTCCCGGTTCGGCCGGACCCTGCCGGCCGCCGCCGCCCCGCTCGTCGAGCAGTGCTGCCGCGCCTTCCTCGCCTCGTTCAAGATCTGGAACATGGCCACCGTCGGCGGCAACCTCTGCAACGGCCTCCCCGCCGGCCCGATGATCTCCCTCACCGCCGGACTCGACGGCACCGTCTTCCTCCAGGGCCAGGACGGCAGCACCCGCCGCACACCCGTCGCCGACTTCATCCGCGGCGCCGGCGTCAAGGACCTGCGCGACGGCGAGCTGCTGCGTTCGGTCCGGCTGCCCGCCCGCTCGCTGGAGTGCCGTACGGCCTTCCGGCAGGCCTCCCTCTACGGGCTCGGGCGCTCCGGAGCCCTGGTCATCGGCACGGCCGACCCCCAGGACGGCTCGTTCGCCCTCACGGTCACGGCCGCCACCACCCGCCCCTTCCGCTTCTGGTTCGCACTGTGGCCGACCGCCGCCGAACTGCGGGCGGCCATCGACGACACGGTCCGTCCCGACGAGTGGTTCGACGACATCCACGGGCTGCCCGACTGGCGGCGGCACATGGCGCTGCTCCTGGCGGAGGAGATCCGCCGCGAACTCACGCTGGAGGAGGCTTCCCGATGAGCTACGAGATCGAGATCAACGAGCAGCGCTTCGACGCCGAGCCCCGCGCCGGCCAGTGCCTGCGCACGTACCTGCGCGAGCGCGGCTGGTTCGGCGTGAAGAAGGGCTGCGACCAGGGCGACTGCGGCGCCTGCACCGTCCACGTCGACGGGCAGCCGGTGCACAGCTGCCTCTACCCGGCCGTCCGCGCCGAGGGCCGGTCCGTCACGACCGTCGAAGGCCTCGCCAGGCCGGGCGGCGAGCTCCACCCCGCCCAGCAGCAGTTCCTCGACGCCCAGGGCTTCCAGTGCGGCTTCTGCACGGCGGGCTTCCTGATGACCACCGCCGCCCTCCAGGCGGAGCAGGGCACCGCCCACGACGACGGCAAGCTGGACGACCTCCCGCGCGCCTTCAAGGGCAACATCTGCCGCTGTACGGGCTACCGGGCCATCGAGGACGCGGTGCGCGGGGTGAAGCACACCGAGGACCCGGAGGCCGGCCAGGCCGTCGGCAAGTCCCTCGGCGCCCCCGCCGGTCCCCTCGTCGTCACCGGCACCGCCCGCTACACCTTCGACGTCGAGGTGCCCGGGCTGCTCCACATGAAGCTGCTGCGCTCCCCGCACCCGCACGCCCGCATCGTCGACATCGACACCGGGGACGCGCTCCAGGTCCCGGGCGTGCACGCCGTCCTCACCCACCACGACGCCCCCGACCGCCTGTACTCCTCCGCCCGCCACGAGCACCCCACCGAGGACCCGATGGACACCCGCGTCCTGGACGACGTGGTCCGTTTCGTCGGCCAGCGCGTGGCCGCCGTCGTCGCCGACAGCGAGCAGGCCGCCGAGGAGGGCTGCCGCCGCGTGGTGGTCACGTACGAGGAACTCCCGTACGTGATCGACCCGGAGGAGGCGATGCTGCCGGGCGCGCCCGTCCTCCACCCCAAGGGCCCCGAGTCGGGGATCTTCCGCGCCGAGAACAACGTGTGCGGCGAGGTCCACAACACGATCGGCGACATGGAGCAGGGCTACGCGGAGGCGGACGTCGTCTACGAGGAGACCTTCCGGACCCAGCGCGTGCAGCACGCCAGCCTCGAGACCCACGGCAGCGTCGCGTACTTCGAACCCAAGGAGGAGGGCGACGGCGAGCGCATCACCGTCCGCTCCTCCACCCAGGCCCCGTTCCTGACCCGGCGGGCGCTGTGCGCCCTCTACGACCTGAACGAGGACGAGGTCCGCGTCGTCGCGGGCCGCGTGGGCGGCGGGTTCGGCGGCAAGCAGGAGATGCTCACCGAGGACATCGTGGTCCTCGCCGCCCTGAAGCTGCGGCGGCCGGTGAAACTCGAATTCACCCGGGCCGAGCAGTTCTACGGTGCCACCACCCGCCACCCCTTCAAGATCACCGTCAAGATCGGCGCCAAGGCCGACGGCACGCTCACCGCGCTGCGCATCCGCGTGGTCTCCAACACCGGCGCCTACGGCAACCACGGCCCGGCCGTCATGTTCCACAGCGTGGGCGAGTCCTTCGCCGTCTACAAGGCGCCGAACAAGGAGGTGGAGGCGTACTCCGTCTACACCAACGGAGTACCGGCGGGCGCCTTCCGCGGCTACGGCCTGGGCCAGGTCCTGTTCGCCGTCGAATCGGTGATGGACGAGCTCGCCATCCGGCTCGGGATGGACCCGCTCGAGCTGCGCGAGAAGAACGTCATCGGCGCCGGCGACCACATGGTGACCCCGATCGGCCACGAGGAGGACCTGTTCATCGCCTCGTACGGGATGAAGCAGTGCATGGACGTGGTCCGCAAGGCCATCGCCGAGGACCGCAGCCACGAGGACGTCCCGGAGGGCTGGCTCACCGGCACGGGATCGGCCGTCGCCATGATCGCGACCGGCCCGCCCGGCGGCCACTTCGCCGACGCCCGGGTCTCGCTGCTGCGCGACGGCACGTACGACATCGCGGTCGGCACGGCGGAGTTCGGCAACGGCACGACGACCGTCCACAAGCAGATCACCGCGGGCGCGCTGAACACCACCGTCGACCGGATCGCGGTCCGCCAGTCGGACACCGACGTCGTCCGCCACGACACCGGCGCGTTCGGCTCGGCCGGCACGGTGGTGGCGGGCAAGGCGGTCATGCTGGCGGCGAACTCGCTCGCGGAGCGCCTCCGGACCTTCGCGGCCCGGCACACCGGCGTCGCCCGGCACCTGTGCAGGCTGGAGGCGGAGGCCTTCGACTGCGCGGGCCGGATCGTCACGCTCAAGGAGCTGTACGAGGCCGCGTGGGACGAGGGCAAGCTCGAGGAGCTCGCGGCGGACGGCCACTGGATCGGCTCCCCCCGCTCGGTGGCCTTCAACGCCCAGTGGTTCCGCCTCGCGGTCGACCCGGACACGGGCGAGATGAAGATCCTGCGCAGCGTGCACGCGGCGGACGCGGGCAAGGTCATGAACCCGATGCAGTGCCGCGGCCAGGTGGAGGGCGGCGTGGCCCAGGCGCTGGGCGCGACGCTGTTCGAGACCGTACGGGTGGACGAGCGCGGGGAGGTGACCACGGCGGCGTTCCGCCGCTACCGGCTCCCGCAGTACGCGGACGTGCCGCGGACGGAGGTCCACTTCATGGAGACCTCGGACGCGATCGGCCCGCTCGGCGCGAAGTCCATGTCCGAGAGCCCGTTCAACCCGGTGGGCCCGGCCTTCGCGAACGCCCTGCGGGACGCGACGGGGGTCCGCTTCACGGAGATGCCGGTGACACGCGACATCGTCTGGCGGAAGGTGAACCGGAGATTGCAGGACCTGCAAGGGCAGAACACACGATGAAGCCACATCTGCGGGTTGTATCAAGCCATCAACCTTGCAGATGAGGTTCCGGAATGACCGGCCCCGGGCATCATCTGCACATGGCCAAACTCATGCTGCACGGAGATCTAGACCACCCGGCGACGCTGAGCGTCGCGGACCTGCGGGACTGGGTACAGCACCGGGCCTCGGTCACGTTCGACTGCGCGACGAACGGTCCGCAGCACCATGTGTTCGAGGGCGCGCTGCTGCGCGACGTGGTCGCTGACGCCGGGCCGTCCTTCGACGCGCGCCGGCGCAAGGACCGAAGCCGCTTCCTGCTGGCGGTCAGCGGCGGGGACGGGCACCACAGCGTCCTGTCCTGGGCCGAGCTCGACGCGGACTTCGGCGACAGCCCGGTGCTGCTGGCGACCCGCCTCGACGGGGAGGACCTCGACGAGGCGGGCGCGCAGCTGGTGGTGCCGTCGGACCGGTGCGGGGCGCGCTACGTCAGCGCGGTGACGCACGTGTGGTTCGGCGCGCTGTCGCCGCCGAACCTCGGGCTGTGAGCGCGGGCTCAGGCGGTCGCGAGCGAGATCTCGGTGGACTTGATCAGCGCGACGACGGACGAGCCGGTGGCCAGGCCGAGCGCCTCGACGGCGTCCTTGGTGATGGCGGCGGTCAGCCCGCCACCGTTCACGTCCACCTTGACGGAGGCCATGGCGCCCCCGGTGGCGACGTCGGAGACGGTGCCGGCCAGCTGGTTGCGGATGCTGATGCCGTCGACGGCGGCGGTGGCCAGCGCCACCTCGGTGGCCTTGACGAGCGCCTTGACCGCGGAGCCCTCGGCGATGCCGAGCTCCTTCACGGCGTCGGCGGTGATGGCGGCGGTGATGTCCTGACCGCCCTCCAGACGGACCTTGACCGTGGCCATGGCCTCACCTGCGGTGACGGCGGTGACGGTGCCGGCGATCTGGTTGCGGATGCTCAGGCTCATGGGGTGTTCGACCTCTTCGGTAGTGACCTCGCACGGTCCGGGGGAACCGCACAAGATCGACCGTAAGCACCCCCGGCCCGGCGTGCATTCGACCCATCGCATCCGCCAGCCGGAACCACCCGTGCGGCTCGCCCCTGCGGTTTCAGGCGTGCTGGGGTACCTCGGGCTTCAGCATCCCGCGCAGCGCGTCGCGGAACTCCTGGGTGTCCTCTTCGCCGTGTACGGCGACGGCGTGCTGGACGGCCGCCCCCATGACTTCGTCTTCCTCACCCGTGATGGTCAGGGTGCACCCGATGTCGCTGGGGTACTCCCTGCAGTCCATGACCTTGCGCATGACGCGCCTCCCTTCCACTCCCCACGATCCTCCGCTTCCCCACGCGGCGAAAGCCGGGCCCACGGGGAGGGGGAGGGGATGCGCCCGAGCCGCCGGGTACGGTCAGGGCCGGGGACCACCAGGGGGACGGGCCGGATGCGGCGAATCGCGGAAAGAAAACACTCGACACGGGCATCTCGTACGGGGCGTCTCGTCACGGCCGTCTTCGCGTCGCTGCTGGCGCTGTCCGTGGGGTGTTCGAACATCATGGAGCTCCCCTACACGCCGGAGCGGATGGATCCCGACCCGGCGCGCGCGAAGACGAGGCAGGTCTCCGCCCGCCTGCTGGAGATGGCCGGGGTCAAGGGCAAGGTCACCGAGCCCCGCACAGGCATGGGCTTCGTGGTCTGCGACGAGTACGGCCAAGACCTGTACGCCCTAGAGCACCGCTGGTCGGTGGGCGGCATGACCAGTGACCAGTACGACGCCGGCATGCAGAACCTGCGGAAGGCGCTGGGCGAGAACGGCTGGAAGATCAGCAAGGACGGCCCCGACGAGATCCGGGCCACGAACGAGACCGAACACTTCTTCGTGGAGGTCACCGCCCACACCGCGACGTTGGAGCCGACGCTCGACTTCTCCGTCGGCTCCCGCTGCTACCGCGCGGCCTCCCACGCCGCCGTCAACGCGGGCTGACGTCGCGCGCGTACGAGACGAAACCGGCCCAGGCCCGCGGCGTGAGCGCCAGCTGGGGCCCGTCGAGCACCTTGGAATCCCGCACGCGCACGGCCTCGGGGCACGCCGCCACCTCGACACAGGAGTCGCCTTCGCTGCCATCGCTGTAGCTGCTCTTGACCCACGCCACTTCGACGCAGTCGTTGATGTCGCTGCTACTGCTGTAACTGCTCTTGAACCAGTCCAGCTCGGCCTTGTGGATCATGTCTCTCCCAGCAGTTGCTCGACAAAGGCGCGCGACTCCCAGGGCGTCAGCGCCTGGGCCCGGAGCATGCCATACCGCAGGTCAAGGGTCCGGAGCCGCTTCGGGTCGGACACAGGGCGTCCGTTGAATGCTCCTTCGGAGCGTCCCACCGCCGTACCGTCAGCGAACTTCAGCAGCTCGATCCGACCTTCCATTCCCGCGTGGCCTTCACGACCCATCGGCATCACCTGAAGAGTCACGTTCCGCAACTCGGTTAGTTCCAATAGGCGTTCGAGCTGTCCACGCATGACCATTGTGCCTCCGATCGGGCGGCGAAGGCTTGCCTCTTCCTGGACGAATCCGAGCGTCGGCGCAGGCACCCGCTCGAAGATCGACATGCGAGCCATGCGTCCGGCGACTCCGCGTTCGACCTCGTCGCGTGAGTAGGAGGGCTGCCTCATCTCGAACAGCGCACGCGCATAGTCCTCGGTCTGCAGAAGGCCGTGCAGGCCCTGAATGGTGAAGGCACCGACCTCGACGGCCAGGGCCTCCATCTTGGCCAGGTCCCGGACTTTCTTCGGGTATCGAACCCGCCCGAGGTCCTCCCGCATGGCCCGGATCAGGCCGCCGGCCTTGAGCGCGTCGTCGACCTTGTCCAAGTACTCCGGCTTGGCGATCCGCTTGCCGCCCTCGACCTTGTAGATCAGGGCCTCGCCGTACTGGATCACCGCCGCGAGGTCGCCGACCCGCATCCCCAGCGCTTCCCGCCTCGCCCGCATCTGACGGCCGAGCGCCGCGACCACCGCCGCGCCCTGTTCGTCCTCGGGGTCCACGGACCAGCTGTGCTCTTCCGTACCGTCACTGTCCACGCCCATGCGCACCCACCTCCTCAACGCGCCTTACCCGTCACTCGCGTTGAGGCAGTCCCGACAGCTTTGGACAAAGTCGTGGACATGCGTGCGGACCGCTCGCGCAGGCGGGTCGCGCCCGGGCGCGACCCGGCGCGTCACGACGCTTTCTTTGGAAGTACCGGGAGAAAGAACTCCTGCCCTGCCCCTCCAGCCTCCCCGGCGCGCCGCTCACTCACACGGGTGAATCGACCCAACTCGACTGGATTACATGGCAGTTGCCTGGCACATGCTCGCCCCGACAAACTCCAGACATAGGACGGCCCCCGCCGGGACGGCAATCCCAGTGCGAGGGCCTGACCACGAGAAGGATCCAACTTCCCGATGGCTTTCCAGCACTCTAACGCTCCCTCGCCCGCCGCGTACGGCGTTCAACACGCCAACGTCCGGCAGACCCGGAATTTCACCGTCGTCAGCAACGACCTGATCCGGCATCCCCACTTGTCGATGAACGCGCGAGCCCTCGCCTCGTACATCCAGTCGGTGCCCCGTGGCACCCCGGTCGGCATCAAAGCCCTGGCCAGGCAGCTGCCCCTCGGCGAGAAGGCGATCGCCAAGGCGCTGGGCGAGCTGGAGGCGTACGGGTACCTGCGGCGGCTCCAGGAGAAGCTCCCGGACGGGCGGATCGTCACCCGTACGGTGTTCTGCAACGCCCCGAAGGCCGTCACCCGGCCGGACCCGAACCCCGCACCGCAGCCCGAGCCGAAGCCCGGACCCGAGCCCGACGCGGAACCGGAATCCGACCCCGACGCGGGACCCGACCCGGGACCGGAGCCCCGAACGGAGCCGGCGCCCGGACCGGCCCCCGACCCCGCACCGGATCCGGAGCCCGGTCCGGCACCCCGGCAGCCGTCCCCGCCCGCGAAACCCCGGGCCGCGTCCCTCCCGGCGCCCCGCAACCCACACAACCCGGCCCGCCGTCAGCTGGCCGAGGAGGTCTTGGCGGAACTCCGCCGGGCCGACCCCCGCCTGCTCCTCGGCGCCCGGGACGTCCAACGCCTCGCGGGCGGCGTCGAGGCCTGGCTGGAGCGCGGCGCCACCCACCAAGCGGTGACCGACGCCCTCACCGCGAACCTCCCGGACCACCCCCGCAACCCACCGGGCCTGATCGCCCACCGCCTGACGACCCAGCTCCCGCCCCTCCTGCCACCTCTGGCCCGCAGAGAGCCGTCCGTCGTACCGGACCCCTTCCAGACCTGCGAGAAATGCGACCGCGCCTTCCGCGCCCCGGCTCCCGGCACCTGCAAGGGCTGCACCCCCGCATGACTGCGCAGGGGGGCGGGGCCACCCGTCGCGTGGCCCCGCCCCGTCCCGAGGGGGCGGCTACGCGTCCGACATCTTCGGCATCTCGCCGGTCGTCTTCGACATGTCGATGACCGCGAAGGCCGCGCCCTGCTGGTCCGTCAGCGCAGCGAAACGGCCGAAGGGGCTGTCCATCGGGCCGAAGTGGAGGGTGCCGCCGAGCTTCTTCGCCTTGGCCACCGCCTCATCGCAGTCCGGGACCCCGAAGTAGACCTGGACGTACGAGGGAATCTCGGGCGGGAATTCCTTGCCCATGTTCATCCGGCCGAGGACCGGGTTCTCCTTGCCGCCGACGCTGTAGATCTTGTAGTCCATCCCGGCCATCTCGGGGTCGTCGCCGGGCTCCATCTTCTGGGCGCCGTACGGGAAGACCTTCGGGAGGAACCCGTCCACCTTGCCGACGTCCCGGCTGAAGACCTCCGCCCAGGCGTACGCACCCGGCTCGCCGACCTTCTCGAAGCCCCTGTGCTCGCCGGGCTGCCAGACGCCGAAGACCGCGCCGCTGGGCTCCTTGGCGATGGCCATCGTGCCGAAGGTGCCGACCTGCATCGGCTCCATCATCAGCTCGCCGCCGGCCGACTTGATCTTCTCGGCGGTGGCCGCCGCGTCGGGCGAGGCGAAGTACAGACACCACTGCGACGGCGCCTCACCGCCCGGCATCGGCGGGACGACGGCCGCCACGGCCTTGCCGTCGGAGTACGCCTGCGTGTAGTTGCCGTACTCGCTGGAGGCTTCACCGAAGGTCCATCCGAGCACGTCGGAGTAGAAGGTCTTGGCGCCCTCCACGTCCTTGAACATCGCGTCCACCCAGCACGGAGCGCCTTCCGGGAACTCAGCCATGATCGATCGACTCCTGTGTCGTGTCGTCTGTCCGTGGTCTGTCGTCGTGTTTGTGTCGTGGGTCGCGTTTTGCGCGGTTCTCACGCTAGGGCCACGGTGCGGCGACCGCGCGGGGAACGCGGCCACGCGGGACGCTGGGTCCATGGACATCACGATGCGGCTGGCCCAGCAGCCGGAGGCCGACGAGCTCCTCGGCCGCAGCCCGCTCGCCGCGCTCGTCGGCATGCTGCTGGACCAGCAGGTGCCGATGGAGTGGGCGTTCTCGGGGCCGTACACGATCGCCACGCGGATGGGGTCGGACGATCTGGACGCCCATGCCATCGCCGCCCAGGACCCCGAGGCCTTCGCCGCGCTGCTCTCCGAGAAGCCGGCCGTGCACCGCTACCCGGGGTCGATGGCGAAGCGGGTGCAGCAGCTGTGCGCGTACATCGTGGAGCACTACGACGGGGACGCGGAGGCGATCTGGCGCGGCGTGGGGACCGGGGACGAGCTGCTGAAGCGGCTCAAGGAGCTGCCCGGGTTCGGCGAGCAGAAGGCCCAGATCTTCCTGGCCCTGCTCGGCAAACAGCTGGGCGTGCGCCCCAAGGGGTGGCGCGAGGCGGCCGGCGGCTACGGCCCGGCGAACGTCTACCGCTCGGCGGCCGACATCACCGGGCCGGAGTCCCTGGCCAAGGTGCGGGCGCACAAGCAGGAGATGAAGGCCGCAGCCAAGGCCGCCAAGGCGGAGAAGAACGTCGACTGACCGGGACCGACCGGAAATTGACCGGGAATCTTCGGCGTAAATTGGCCCCTGTCACCGGTCAAAGGACCCCGTAGATTCATGGTCATGACGAACGAGAAGAACGAGATCCTGACCCGCGCCGCCACCGCCGAGACCATCACCGACGGCCCCGGCAGCGTCATCACCCTGCTCACCGACACCGCCGAACTCACCTGCAACACCGCCACCTTCGACGAGGGCGCGGCCGGCGCCCCCGTCCACTTCCACACCAAGGCGACCGAGTTCTTCCACGTCACCGCCGGGCGGCTCGACGTACTCGTCGGCGACGAGGTCAAGACCCTCACCGCCGGGGACTTCCTGTCCGTCCCGGCGGGCGTGAAGCACGCCTTCGCGCCCTCCCCGGGGCACACGGCGAGCGTCTTCGTCGGCTTCACGCCCGGCATGGGCCGCTTCGACTACTACCGGCTGCTCGGCCGGGTCCGCGCGGGCGAGGCCACCGTCCAGGACATCATCGACAGCCAGCCCACGTACGACAACCACTACGCGGAGAGCGACGCCTGGGCCGGCCGCCTGCGCAGCGCCGACGCGTAGACCTCGTCCGCGTCGAGGCGCCGCAGCTCCTCCGCGATCAGCTCGGCCTTGCTGCGGATCTTCAGGGCCACCTTGCGGTCGGGGCCGCCCGGCAGGATCAGCGTGGCCAGCGCCCCGTCGGGACGGTTCACCACGATCTCCCCCGCGGTGCTCTCCAGCCGGACCCGCGTGATCACCGGTCCGTCCGTGGTGACCCGCTCCACCGGCACCCCCAGGCGGTCCTCGAGCCAGCGGGCCAGCAGCTCGGCGCTCGGGTTGTCGGCCTCGCTCTCCACCGCCCCGCCCGTCACCGGCAGCGGCTTCTGGTCCATCGCGGCGGCCAGCAGCGCCCGCCACGGCGTCAGCCGGGTCCACGCGAGATCGGTGTCCCCCGGGGCGTACGAGGCACCCCGCTCGTCCAGTACCGCGACCGGGTCGGCGGCGGCCTCCGCGTCGGTGATCCGGCGCTGCGCCAGCGCGCCCAGCGGGTCCCGCGCCGGGTCGGCGGGGGCATCGCCCGGCCACCACACCACCACCGGCGCGTCCGGCACCAGCAGCGGGAGGACCACGGAGCCCGCCTGCTCGGTGAGCGCGCCGTGCAGGCGCAGCAGCACGATCTCCCCGGTCCCGGCGTCCGAGCCGACCCGCAGCTCGGCGTCCAGCCGGGTCTGGCGCAGCTTCTGCGGGCCGCGCGAGGTGCGCTTGATCACCGCGATGATGCGGCACGGGTGTTCGCGCGAGGCCTCCGAGGCCGCGCGGACGGCGTCGTACGCGTTCTCCTCGTCGGTGGCGATGACGAGCGTCAGCACCAGGCCCATCGTGGGACTGCCGATGGCCCGGCGGGCCTCGAGCAGGGCCCGGTCGATCTTGCTGGACGTGGTGTCGGTGAGTTCGGTCCGCATGGGGCGAAGTCTGTCAGCGACGGCGCCTTCCGGGGCACCCGGCTGCGGATCCGGTCATCGGATCCGTCACCTGCGCCGCTTCGCCGTCCCGAAGATCGACCGTGAGATCTCCCGCCCCAGCTGGGTCCCGACCGAGCGGGCCAGTGAGCGGAACAGCCCGCTCCCCACCACCTGCTCGGCCAGCGAAGGCTCGGGCTTCGGTGCGCCGCGCGCCCCCTTCGCGGCCTCCTTGGCCTGCTTCTCGGCCTGCTTCTCGGCCGCCGCCTCGGCCGCGGCCGCCTCCGCAGCCGCCTCGGCCGCAGCCTGCTCGGCGCTGATCTTCTCGTACGCCGACTCGCGGTCCACCGCCTGCGCGTACCGCGCGTAGAGGGGCGAGGACTTCACCGCCGTGTCCAGGGCCGCCGCGTCGATCGGGCCCATCAGCGACTGCGGGGCGCGCAGCCGGGTCGCCGCCACCGGGGTCGGGGCGCCCTTCTCGCTGAGTACGGTGATCACCGCCTCGCCCGTCCCGAGCCCGGTCAGCAGCTCCTCCAGGTCGTACGGGGAGTTGGGGAAGGTCTTCACGGTGGCCTTCAGCGCCTTCGCGTCGTCCGGGGTGAAGGCGCGCAGCGCGTGCTGCACCCGGTTGCCGAGCTGCGCGAGGACGTCAGCCGGCACGTCCTTGGGGGTCTGCGTCACGAAGAAGACGCCGATGCCCTTCGAGCGGATCAGCCGGACCGTCTGCGTGATGGACTCCAGGAAGGCCTTGGAGGCGCCGTTGAACAGCAGGTGCGCCTCGTCGAAGAAGAAGACGAGCTTGGGCCGTTCCAGGTCGCCGACTTCCGGCAGGTCGGTGTAGAGGTCGGCCAGCAGCCACATCAGGAACGTGGAGAACAGCTGCGGCTTGTCCTGGACCGCCGGGAGTTCCAGTACGGAGACCAGCCCGCGCCCGTCGGGGGCCGTGCGCAGGAATTCGCCGGTGTCGAACTCCGGCTCCCCGAAGAACTCCGCGGCGCCCTGCTGCTCGAACGCGGTCAGGGCGCGCAGGATCACCCCGGCCGTCACCGTGGACAGCCCGCCGATGCCCTTGAGCTCGGCTTTCCCCTGGTCGGAGACGAGGAACGCGACGACGGCCCGCAGGTCCTTGAGGTCGATCAGCTCCAGTCCCTTGGAGTCGGCGTAGTGGAAGATCAGGCCGAGCGACTGCTCCTGGGTCTGGTTGAGCCGGAGCACCTTCGACATCAGCACCGGGCCGAAACTCGTCACGGTGGCCCGCAGCGGAATGCCGGGCCCGATCCCGCCCAGCGAATAGAACTCGCCGGGGAATCCGGTGGGCTCCCACTCCTGGGCGACTTCCTTCGCCCGTTCCGCGATCCTCTCGCTGGGCGTGCCCGGGGCCGAGATCCCGCAGACGTCCCCTTTGACGTCGGCGAGGAACACCGGGACGCCGCCCGCCGACAGCTGCTCGGCGATGAGCTGGAGGGTCTTCGTCTTGCCGGTGCCCGTGGCGCCCGCGACCAGGCCGTGGCGGTTGAGCATCGACAGCGGGATGCGGATCTGCCGGTCCGGCAGGCAGGCGCCTTCCCAGAGCAGGGCACCCAGTTCGAGCGCGGGTCCGGTGAAGGCGTACCCGGCGGCGATCTGGTCGGCCGCAGACGCAGGGTCGGTGCTCTCGCTCATGCATCACTCCCGAAATAGCCCTGTCTGCCACTTTTGCACCGGCTTAGCGAGGCTGCGCCCGCAGGCACCGGCCCGGTAGGCTTTCCGTGTGATCTTCAAGCGCATCGGAAACGGGCGGCCGTACCCCGACCACGGCAGGGAAACCACCCGGCAGTGGGCGGATGTCGCCCCGCGCCCGGTCCGGCTCGACCAGTTGGTGACGACCAAGGGACAACTGGACCTCGAGACGCTGCTGGCCGAGGACTCGACGTTCTACGGGGACCTCTTCGCCCACGTCGTGAAGTGGCAGGGCGACCTGTACCTGGAGGACGGTCTGCACCGCGCCGTGCGCGCGGCCCTGCAGCAGCGCCAGGTGCTGCACGCCCGCGTCCTCGAAATGGACTACTGAGGCCGGGAGCTCCCCGCAGGCGCCACCGGGGCGGGGCCTGAGCACTGCACGTCCCGCTTCGCGCAAATTGCGCCTTTCGGGTCGGTCTTGCCCTATCAACAGATCATTTGGTGGGCATCGGCAGCGGGCGGTATTACGCTGCGCCCATGAGCATGCTCACTCCCCCCGGCATGGGCGGAAAGTACCGCGTCACGGGAGCGGCCTATCCCCGCATGAGCCGCCCCCGGCGGCGTCGGCGGATCGTCCTCACCGTGCTCGGAGCAGTCCTCGGTCTCGCCCTGCTGGGCTACGGAACCCTGCAGCTCATGAACGTGTTCCGCGGCGGGAGCGGCAAGCCCGTCGCGGCCGGCAAGGACTGCGCGACCCCGAAGCCCAGGGCGGGCGCCGCGGCGGCCGCCACCGCCGCCGCCGCCGCCAAGCCGGCCGTGGCACTGCCCCAGCCCGGCGAGATCACGGTCAACGTCTACAACGCGACCCCGCGCGCGGGCCTCGCCAAGGCGGTCGCCGACGAGCTGAAGAAGCGCGGCTTCACCGTCGCCAACGTCGGCAACGCCCCCGCCGACTTCGACAAGAAGGTCCCCGGGACGGGGATACTCCTCGGCTCGCCCAAGACCGACAAGGCGGCCTTCTCCGTACTGGGCACGCAGCTCGAGGGCGATACGCAGCAGACCGACGCCCGCGAGGGCGCCGACATCGACCTGATCCTCGGCGACGCCTTCAAGGAGCTCAGCCCGAAGGAGGCGGCGGACAAGGAGCTGTACCTGCTGGCCAACCCCCAGCCCGCGCCCGCCAAGACCTGCTGACCCCCTGACGCGAACAGCCGGCCGCCGAGAAGGCGGCCGGCTGTCGGCATTACGGGTACGGGACCGTCGGCGGTCGGTACGGGTCCTACTCGGCCGAGCCGTACATGCGGTCGCCCGCGTCGCCCAGGCCCGGCACGATGTAGCCGTGCTCGTTGAGCCGCTCGTCCACCGCGGCCGTCACGACCGTCACCGGCGTGCCCGCGAGGTCGCGCTCCATGACCTCGACGCCCTCGGGCGCGGCCAGCAGCACCACGGCGGTGACGTCGTCGGCGCCGCGCTTGATCAGTTCCTGGATCGCCGCGACGAGCGTGCCGCCGGTGGCGAGCATCGGGTCGACGACGTAGACCTGCCGCCCGGAGAGGTCCTCCGGCATGCGCGTCGCGTACGTGGATGCCTCGAGGGTCTCCTCGTTGCGGACCATGCCCATGAAGCCCACCTCGGCGGTCGGCAGGAGCCGCATCATGCCGTCCAGCATGCCCAGACCGGCGCGCAGGATCGGCACGACCAGCGGGCGCGGGTGCGAGAGCTTCACGCCGGTGGTCGGGCCGACCGGCGTGACGATGTCGGCCTGCTCGGTGCGCACGTCGCGGGTGGCCTCGTACGCGAGGAGGGTCACCAGCTCGTCGGCGAGCCGACGGAAGGTGGGGGAGTCGGTGCGCTTGTCGCGCAGGGTGGTCAGTTTGTGCGCCACCAAGGGGTGATCGACGACCTGCAAACGCACAACATCCTCCAAGGCTCAGCTGCCGGGTTTCGACCTGCGACCTGCAAAAACGGTCGCACTTTTTCGCGACCCACGGTCAAAAGGCTACGCGGTGTGCGCACCCCTGTGCGTACGAACCGGCGCAGGCGCCTCCGGCCGGGCCTGCGGATGCGACCCGCCCGGACGCCCAGCACGCTGGACGGATGAGCAATGCACCGGTGGTCGCGGCGGTCGACGGATCCGATCACAGCCTCCGGGCGCTGGAATGGGCCCGGACCGCGGCCCTGCGCCACCGCACCGGCCTCGTCGTCGCGCACGTGCTGCCCGACACCGCCCAGCTGTACGCGGCGCGCCGCTCCTCCCTCGCCGACCCCTCGCAGCCGGAGGAGTACGCCGACCCCGTCGGCGAGCGGGTACGGGGCATCCTGGCCGAGGCCCCCGAACTGCCGGAGCAGGTGCGGTACGACGCGCTGGAGGGCTCCGTGCCCGAGGCCCTGCGGGTGAGCGGGGAGGACGCCCTGATGCTGGTGATGGGCTCCCGGGGCCGCGGCGGCTTCGCGGCCCTGATGCTCGGCTCGAACAGCCGCGCCCTGGCCTCGTCGGCGGCGTGCCCGGTGGTGGTGGTCCCGCACGCGGCGCGGAGCGCGCCGGCCGAGGCGTCCGAGCCGGCCGAGCCGTCCGCCGGCGCCGCGGGATCTGCCGGATCTGCCGATTCCGCCGCTTCCGCCGGGCGGGTGGTGCTCGGCCTGCACGCCGCGGAGACCGCGGACGACGTCCTGGCCTTCGCCTTCACGGAAGCGGCCGCACGGGGGACCACCGTCCAGGTGGTCTCGGCGTACGCGATCCCGCCGGCGCCGACGCTGGTGATGGACAGCCCCTTCCAGGTGATTCCGCCGGAGGGGCTGGCCGACGACGGGGACGCGGTACCGGCGGAGCGGGAGATGCTGCGCTCCCAGACGGAGCGGCTGGTGCCGTTCCGGGCCCGGTGGCCGCAGGTGCGGGTGGAGCAGGCGGCGGTCCCGGGCGACCCGGCGGAGCGTCTGGTGACGGCCTCCCGGTCGGCGGCCCTCGTGGTGGTGGGCCGCCACCACCCGCGGCGCAGCGTCGGGCACCTGATGATCGGCTCGGTGGCCCACGCGGTGCTCCACCACGCGCACGGCCCGGTGGCGGTGGTCCCCACCCTGTCGGACGACTCGTAACCCTTCTGAGCTGCGACGGGGTGGCATCAATCGGCCCGTCCGGGGGAAGGTGGGGTGCGGGGGGTCTGCTTCGCGCCGGCGGAGGAGGACGACCGGACCAGCCTGGGGTGGTGGCCGATGCCCGACACGCAGCCGAGCCGGGAGAACGACGCGCCGGAGACCGCGGCGCAGCGCCGAGCGCGCCGAGCGCAGTTCCTGCGCGACCTGATGGAGGCGCGGGCCCTGCGCGACCGCGTACAGCCCCGCCGCGCCCGCGCCGCCCGCATGCGCCAGCAGATGCGCATGCGCACCTTCCGCTGGTGAACCCGGCTGGTGAACCCGGCCCCGCCGGGCAGAATCCGGCCCCGCCGGCGTTTGAGGCGCGGGGGCGCGGGGGCAGAGCCCCCGACAACGGCGCCGCGCCGATGGGTCCGACGGGATCCCGGGCGGCCCCGCAGGCCCGCCCCGCAGCCCCTGTACACCCCCCGCGGCAAGCGGCACGGCACGACGCAAGCGCGGAAGACCTCTCGCAAAGCCGCCGTTTCTGCCACGATGCCGATTGGGCGGGGCACGAAACGGCGAGCAGGACAGCCGTTCCAACCCTTCCCACCTCCGGCCGGGGGGACCTCCAACCGGCACGCCTATGACCAGTGGGAGAGTCACGGTGTATTTCGCCGCACTGCTCGCGCGCACCGAAGACGGGTGGGAAGCGAGCGACATGGAACTCGACGACGTCGAGTCCCTCAGTGATCTGATCGATCTCGCCCGTGCCGCCGCTGTCGACGACGACACGGTGGTCGCCCTCATCGAGCAGGAGGACGCCTGGTTCGGCGTCGTCCGCGTGGACGGCGAGGAGGACCCGCGGTACTTCGTGTCGAACGCCTCCGCGGCCTCCCGCAGCTCCTACGGCTCGATGCTGACCGACGAGCTGCTGGGCAGCGACGAGGAGGACGACGAACTCGACGAACTGGACCTGGACGGCACCGAGGACGGCGAGGAGGACACGATCGCCGCGTTCACCGACACCGATGACGACGGGGACGAGGAGGACTCGCCCGGCGCGGAACCGGTACCGGCCGGCCCGCTCGGCGACCCCCGACTGCTGGACGACCTCGGCGTCAGCCACAAACAACTGATGACCCTCGACGGGGACGCCCTCTCGGAGATCGCCGATTCCCTCGGCGCCACCGAGGTGCTGGAGGCCGTCCGCTAGTGATCACCACGCACCACCCCATGCACGGCCCCGATCCCGTACGGGACCCGTGGCGGGACTCCATGCGCCTGGCGCTCCAGGAGGCCGCCCGGGCGGTGCCGGCCGGCGACGTGCCGGTCGGCGCCGTCGTGCTGGGCCCGGACGGGGAGCTCCTCGCCACCGGGTACAACGAGCGCGAGGCCACCGGCGACCCCACGGCGCACGCCGAAGTGGTGGCGCTGCGCCGGGCGGCCGCCCGGCGCGGGGAATGGCGGCTCGCGGGATGCACCCTCGTGGTGACCCTGGAGCCGTGCGTGATGTGCGCGGGCGCGCTCGTGCAGTCGCGGGTGGCCCGGGTCGTCTACGGCGCCGACGACGAGAAGGCGGGAGCCGCGGGGTCGCTCTGGGACCTCGTACGGGACCGCAGGCTCAACCACCGTCCGGAAGTGGTCCGCGGCGTGCTCGCCGAGGAATGCGCGCGGCAGCTCACGGACTTCTTCCGCGACCTCTGAGGCGCCCCGGGGCACCGATTTCATTTGATGCGGATCCGTAGGCTAGGATCCATCTCGGTAGTGTGTCCGAGTGGCCGAAGGAGCTCGCCTCGAAAGCGAGTATGGGGCAACCCATCGGGGGTTCAAATCCCTCCACTACCGCTTCGACCGGAAGCCCCGCCCCGCAAGGGACGGGGCTTCCGGCGTGTCCGGGGCAGGTCCGGCGCACCCGGCACCCGGCACCCGGCACCCGGCGCACTCGGCCCGCCCGGCGCACCCCGACGCGTCTTTACGGATGACGGCCGCGTGACCGGGCGCCCGCTCGGCCGTTGTCACGGCATGACCAAGACCCAGCGCATGCTCGCCGCCTTCGCCCTCGCGGGGGCCGCCGCGGGCCTCGCCGCACCGGCCGCCTCCGCCGCCCCCGCGGCCCCGATCACCCTCCCGGACCTGCCGCAGGCCGCCCCGGGCATGCCGCAGGGGGCCACGCCCGGCTCCGTCCAGGAGATCGGCTCGAAGCTCAACGAGCTGGACAAGCTCGGCCGGCTGATGGACCTGCCGAACCAGCTGTCGCCCGTGATCGCCCCCGTGGAGCCCGTCCTGGGCCTGCTCGGCGCCATCCAATAGCCGCAGCGGCAGCCGGTACGGGACGGTCCGCACCCCCTGGTACCTCGAAGGCCCCGACCGGGGTCGGGGCCTTCGAGGTACGGGGGAAGTGGCATCGGGGGGACAATCCACTTCCCCCGACGAGGACGGAACCTGCCAGTCCGGGCCGCAGTCAGGGGGAAGCTCGCAGCCCGGACCCCGCAGTGAGGTCCTGTCCCTCGCCCACCGGTTTCCTGCCAGAACCGGTGGGCTCGTCTTCCATCCTGCGCCACCCGCGGCCGCCCGCCCGGCGGCAAAGGACCCGGACCACCGGGTCATTGGTCCATAAAGGCCTGGTGAGTGTGCGAACCCGGCCGGATAGACTCACCCGACTGCGCAGGACCGGTTGGGGAGGCCGACACCGCTCATGGACACCAAGAAGATGATCACGGGTGGGCTCGTCGTATTCGTGCTCTTCGTGATCATCACCCAGCCGGTGAAGGCGGCCGACATCGTGAAAATAGGCTTCCAAGGCATATCGGACGCGGCCCACGGCATCGGCGCGTTCATGACCGAATTGGTGCGCTGAACCCGTACGCTGACGCGGCTTCCGGACTGACCGGCCCCCCACTCCGACGGGTGGGGGGCTTTTGCGTTCCCGCACCCCCCGTGATGGCCCTATCCAAAACACCCCATTATGCCCAACTTGCCCTCAACACGGCGATATACGGTGCTTGCACACAGTGCACATGTCTTGTGATGCTATGACCGCTTTTGACGGATGAGTTGATACATGAAGGGGTGGCGTGACCGTGCCGGCCAGTACTGCGCCTCAGGTGCCACCCCAGCAGGACCCCCAGCACGGCCCGGAGCACGAGGCGCCGCGCGGCCCGAAGGACGCCCCGCACGCCCCTCGGCACGACACCGCGCGCGACGCCCAGCCGGACTCCCAGGTCCCGACCCAGCAGGACCCCCCGCAAGAGCCTCCAGCGGCCCCGAGACCGCAGAGCCGGGGCGCGGACACCCGAGCCCTCACCCAGGTCCTGTTCGGGCAGCTGAAGGGCCTTCAGCCGGGCACGAGCGAGCACCACCGGGTGCGCGGGGCCCTCATCGAGGCGAACCTTCCGCTCGTCCGGTACGCGGCCGCCCGCTTCCGCAGCCGCAACGAGCCGATGGAGGACGTGGTCCAGGTCGGCACCATCGGCCTCATCAACGCGATCGACCGGTTCGACCCCGACCGCGGTGTGCAGTTCCCGACCTTCGCGATGCCGACCGTCGTGGGCGAGATCAAGCGGTACTTCCGCGACAACGTCCGCACCGTCCACGTGCCGCGCCGGCTCCACGAGCTGTGGGTCCAGGTGAACGCCGCCACCGAGGACCTCACCACCCTGCACGGGCGCACACCGACCACGGCCGAGATCGCCGAGCGGCTGCGCATCACCGAGGACGAGGTGCTGTCCTGCATCGAGGCCGGGCGCAGCTACCACGCCACCTCGCTCGAGGCCGCCCAGGAGGGCGACGGGCTGCCGGGCCTGCTGGACCGCCTCGGCTACGAGGACCCCGAGCTGGCCGGGGTCGAACACCGGGACCTCGTACGGCACCTGCTCGTACAACTGCCCGAACGTGAACAAAGGATCCTGCTGCTGCGGTACTACAACAATCTGACGCAGTCGCAGATCAGCGCCGAGCTCGGGGTGTCGCAGATGCACGTGTCCCGGCTGCTCGCCCGCAGCTTCGCCCGGCTCCGGTCCGCAAACAGGATCGAGGCGTAGCTGAAACGGGTGGAGATCGTTCCTCCGTTTCCCATGGAATGGGCTCATTCCGCTCTGTCGCTGGAGATATATGTCGACTTGGCGCTACAGCGCGTTGCCGACATGTGACATTCTGCTTGAACCGCGTTTGCCGCAGCCCCGCCTCCGGTATTCAGGTGGAGGCTGCGTTCCTCCGACGGGCGCGCCGTACGCGACCGTCCGCGACCTCAAGGGGGTGGCATGTCCGTAGACCAGGGCAGCTCCAAGGTGCTCACGCTCGTCAAGAGCCCTGCGCCGACAGCACCTGCAGCGTCTGACCGCTCGGAAGCCATCGACACCCGCACCCTCTCCCGCTCCCTCTTCCAGCGACTTGCCGCCCTGGACGCGGACAGCCCCGAACGGGCGTACGTACGCGACACCCTGATCGAGCTGAACCTGCCCCTGGTGCGGTACGCCGCCGCTCGCTTCCGCAGCCGGAACGAGCCGATGGAGGACATCGTCCAGGTCGGCACGATCGGCCTGATCAAGGCGATCGACCGGTTCGACTGCGAACGCGGCGTGGAGTTCCCGACGTTCGCGATGCCGACCGTCGTGGGAGAGATCAAACGATTCTTTAGGGACACCTCCTGGTCCGTGCGCGTCCCGCGCCGGCTCCAGGAACTGCGCCTCGCCCTCACCAAGGCCAGCGACGAGCTCGCCCAGAAGCTCGACCGCTCGCCGACCGTGCCGGAACTGGCCGCGGTGCTCGGAGTGTCGGAGGAGGACGTCGTCGACGGCCTCGCCGTCGGCAACGCGTACACCGCCTCCTCGCTCGACTCGCCCTCCCCCGAGGACGAGGGCGGCGAGGGCTCCCTCGCGGACCGCCTCGGCTACGAGGACACCGCGCTCGAGGGCGTCGAGTACCGCGAGTCGCTGAAGCCGCTGCTCGCCAAACTCCCGCCCCGGGAGCGGCAGATCATCATGCTGCGGTTCTTCGCGAACATGACGCAGTCGCAGATCGGCGAGGAGGTCGGCATCTCCCAGATGCACGTCTCGCGGCTGCTCACGCGCACGCTGGCGCAGCTCCGGGTGGGCCTGATCGGCGAATAGCCGCCGCACCGGGGGTTCCCATCTGACCCACAGTCAGTCAAACTGCCGCGATGCTGCGCAGGGAACGCCGAGCCCTCACCGTCCTCACGCTGCCCGTACTGGCCGCCGCATGCCTGACCGGGTGCGGCGGCCCGGCACGTGACGGCTACGCCGCCGCGGGCGCCGTCGCCCCCGGCCCGGAGCGCCGCGCGGGCGACAACGTCGCGCCCCAGGCGCCGGTGGAGTTCCAGCAGCTGGCCGGAACCCCTTCCTCCACCACGAGTACGTCGGCCGGTGCCCCGGATTCGCAGAGTCCTGCCGCCTCCGCCCGGAGCGGAGCCACGACCACCCCGCCCGGGACGACACCTCCGGGGACGACCCCGCCGAGGACGGCCTCGCCGCCGCAGCCCCCGCCCGGGGCGAGCCCGACCGCCCCGGCCCCGGGAACCCCGGCACCCAAGCCGGGGACGACACCGCCGGCCACCCCGGCGAGGCTGACCCTGAGCCCGCCGACCCGCACCCCGGCGGCCGACCGCTGGTGCGAGGAGGTCACGGTGGCGTTCACCAACACCGGGACGACACCGGCCCGTTCGGGCACGGTGTCCTTCGCGACGCACATCATCGGGGCCCTCGGCATCGACTGGGCCACGATCACCACGGCCCAGCCCCTGCCGGCCCCGATCCCGGGCGGCACGACGAAGACGCAGACCTACACGGTCTGCGTCGAATCCTGGCGGGTCCCCCTGGGCATGCACGTGGAAACCCGGACGGCGACGGCCACCTGGACCTGACGCGGGATTACGACAGGGCCAGCCAGGCCACCGCTCCCACCACCACGAGCAGCGCCACCCCGAGCCCCAGCCAGAGCCCGGTCTTCGACCCCGAGCCCGACCCGGAGCCCTGCCGCCGCCGAGACCCCTGCACCGCGGGCCCCGGCCCGGCCGGTGCGGCCTCCTCGACGAACGCCCGGAACATCTGAGTGCTGCCCGCGGGGTCGTAGTTGCCCTCGGGGCCCTGTGAGTTGTGGTTCGCAGCCATGGCTCAGGACCCTAGCGGGTTTTCCGATTCCTTTACCGCCCCACCCCCTCGATTCATTTGCCTGTAGCAACCAATTGATCCTATGGTTGCCCTAAGCAACAACATGAGGAGAGGAGGGGCCGATGACCACCCAGGCGCCGCAGGCACCACCCGCACTGCAAGCACCACCCACAGCGCAAGCACCACCTGCACGGGAAGCACCACCCACACCGCAGGCACC
Organism: Streptomyces sp. NPDC002209; assembly: GCF_042890265.1. Lineage (NCBI taxonomy): Bacteria > Bacillati > Actinomycetota > Actinomycetes > Kitasatosporales > Streptomycetaceae > Streptomyces > Streptomyces sp. NPDC002209. The sequence continues at coordinate 96,125 of NZ_JBIARX010000006.1, forward strand.
ACCTGCACGGGAAGCACCGCCTGCACCACATCCGCCGCGGCCACCCCACCCCAGCCGCTACGAGGAACTGGCCCGCCAGCTCACCGGCATCGGCGCGGTCAAGCGCGACCTCGCCCGCATGCTCCCTGCGGACTGTCCTCCGGGCTCCGCCGCCGTCCTCACCCTGCTCGACCGCCACGGCGAAATGCGGCTCGGCCGCCTCGCCGACCTCATGGCCATCGACATCTCGGTGACCAGCCGCCACGTCGCCCACGTCGCCGACCGCGGATGGATCACCCGCGACATCGACCCCGGCGACGGCCGCTGCCGCATCCTGCGGCTCACCCCGGCCGGCCACGCGCTCCTCGCAGAGCTCGGCGCCCGTTACACCGGCGCGCTGGAAAGGGCCCTGGCCGACTGGTCCGCCCACGACATCGACGTACTGAACACCCTGCTGACCCGGCTCCGATCGAGCTTCTAGACAAAGGACCCACATGGCGACGACCGCACCCACCGGTGTGCAGGAAGGCAGCCGGTCGCAGACCACGCCCGACCACCCCGCACCCGCCCCGATGACCCACCCGCAGATCATGAAGGCGCTGTCCGGGCTGATGCTCGGCATGTTCGTGGCGATCCTGTCGTCCACGATCGTCTCCAACGCCCTGCCGCAGATCATCAGCGACCTCGGCGGCACCCAGTCCTCCTACACCTGGGTCGTCACCGCCGCCCTGCTGTCGATGACGGCGGCGACCCCGCTCTGGGGCAAGCTGTCCGACCTCTTCAGCAAGAAGCTGCTGGTCCAGATATCCCTGGTGATCTACGTCCTCGGCTCCGTGGTCGCGGGCCTGTCCCAGAACACCGGCATGCTCATCGCCTGCCGCGTGGTCCAGGGCATCGGCGTCGGCGGTCTGTCGGCCCTCGCCCAGATCGTGATGGCCGCGATGATCTCCCCGCGCGAGCGCGGCCGGTACAGCGGCTACCTCGGCGCGGTCTTCGCCGTCGCCACCGTCGGCGGCCCTCTGCTCGGCGGCGTCATCACCGACACCTCGTGGCTCGGCTGGCGCTGGTGCTTCTACGTCGGCGTGCCGTTCGCGGTCATCGCCCTGATCGTGCTCCAGCGGACCCTGCACCTCCCGGTCGTCCGCCGCGACGTCAAGGTCGACTGGCTCGGCGCCTTCCTGATCAGCGGGGCCGTGTCCCTGCTGCTGATCTGGGTCACGCAGGCCGGCGACTCGTACGACTGGATCTCCTGGACCACCGCGGCGATGACCGGCGGCGCCGTCGTGCTCGGCCTGCTCTTCCTCCTCGTCGAGTCCAGGGCGAGCGACCCGATCATCCCGCTGCGCCTGTTCCGCAACAAGACCATCTCCCTCGCCTCCGCCGCCTCGCTGTTCGTCGGCATCGCGATGTTCTCGGGCACGGTCTTTTTCAGCCAGTTCTTCCAGTTGGCCCGCAACGAGTCCCCCACGATGTCCGGAATCCTCACGATTCCGATGATCGGCGGGCTCTTCGTCTCCTCCACGGTTTCCGGTCAGGTGATCACCAAGACCGGCAAGTGGAAGGCCTGGCTCGTCTCCGGCGGCGTCCTGCTGACGGCCGGCCTCGGACTGCTGGGCACCCTGCGGTACGACACCCCGTACTGGCACATCGCGATCTACATGGCGCTGACCGGCCTCGGCCTCGGCATGATGATGCAGAACCTCGTCCTCGCCACCCAGAACCAGGTGGCCCCCGAGGACCTGGGCGCGGCCAGCTCGGTCGTCACCTTCTTCCGCTCGCTCGGCGGCGCCATGGGCGTCTCGGCGCTCGGCGCGGTCATGGCCAACCGGGTCACCCACTACGTCAAGGACGGGCTGGCCGAACTCGGCCCGAAGGCGGCGGCGATGGGCCACGGCGGTACCGCCGGCGGCGGGATCCCCGACCTCGACAAGCTGCCCGCGCCGTTCCGCACGGTCATCGAGTCCGCGTACGGGCACGGCGTCGGCGACGTCTTCCTCTACGCCGCGCCCACCGCGCTGCTCGCGCTCGTCCTGGTGCTGTTCATCAAGGAGGTCGCACTGAAGTCCAAGCCGGCGGCCCACGCCCCGGCGGCGGCCTCTGCCGCCTCCTCGGCCGAGTAGCACCACCGGCGTCACCCAGCGGCACCCAGCGACATCCAGCGGCCCCCGTCGGACGGCCCCTGTCCCGCCCAACCGGGCGGGGCGGGCACCCGGCGGGGGTTCTCTACGCGCCCGGCCGGGCGGCGGCCTTCGCCTCGATGCCCGCGATCAGCACGTCGAGCGCGAGGACGAAGTCCCCGTCGGGCACCCGCCGGGCGGCGCCCCCGCAGCCGTGCAGGAACTGCGAGACGGCCAGGTGCGCGCCGGTCCGGCAGGCGCCCGCCAGGCCGGTGGCGTCGAGCAGCCGTTGCAGGGCGGAGTCGAAGGCCCGGGCGTGCGGGCCGATGTTCGGGTACGCGGCGGTCAGCGGAGCCACCCAGGGGTGCTGCGCCAGCAGCCGCCGGTAGCCGCAGGCCAGCGACCGCAGCCGGCCGGGCCAGCCCTCCCGGACGGGCTCGGCCGGCGCGGTCCGGGGCAGCGGGAGCTCGCCCAGGGCGCGGTCCAGGGCGAGTTCGAGCAGATCGTGCTTGGTGTCGACGTACCAGTACAGGGACATCGCGGTGACCCCGAGCCCGGCCGCGAGCCGCCGCATCGAGAACCGGGCGAGCCCCTCGGCGTCGAGCAGCCGTACGGTGGCGCCGGTGATCCGCTCCCGGTCGAGGCCGGAGGGAGCCTCGGTGCGGCGTCTGGCGGGTGCGGTGTGCCCGGCGGCCAGCCACACGCTGGTCCGGGCCTTGCCGGGATCGGCCGCGGTCACCATGGAGGCACCCTCCTCACGACAGCTGGATCAGCCCGGAATGCCCGGTCCGCCCACTTGATGCTAAGCGGTCTCGGTCGCGTTTCGGCAGGATCAGGACGGGGCGGACGTGCCGTTCAGGGGGGCGGTCAGGTCGTAGAAGGTGGCTCCGCCGACCGTCGTGGACCTGAAGTTGGCCTGGACCCAGCTCGAGATGGCGCTGCTGGTGCCGCCGCCCGGGCCGCCGCCGCCACGCATGGCCTGCCCCTCTCCGCCGGCGCCCTCGTTGCCGCCGATGAAGTAGTGGATCTTTCCGGTGCGCACGTACTCCTGGAACGCGGCGAGCGTCGGGGAGGGGTCGCTGCCGTTGAACCCGCCGACCGGCATCACCGGCTCGCCCGAGGCCAGCTGGTAGCTCGCCGCGTTCTGCGCGCCGACGGCGGCCGCCGCCCAGGTGTACTTCCCCGCGTCCTTGCGCAGGGCCGCCGTGGCCTCCTTGCCGGCCTTGGTGCCGTTCAGCAGGCCGCCGGGGCCGCCGCCACCGGGGCCGCCCGCGAAGTTCTCCGCCCCGCGTGCACCGCGCCCCCCGGCAGCCCCCTGGCCACCCGGGAAGCCCTGACCGCCCTGACCGCCGGGGAAGCCCTGGCCGCCGGGGACCTGCCGGGGCCCGCCCTGCGGACCGCCGGCCTGCTGGCCCTGCTGCGGGCCACCCCGGAACGCCCCCTGCGGGGCCGTGCCGGGCGGGAGTTCACCGCCGCCGAAGCGCATGCCCATGCCGCCCCGGCCGCCCGAGACCGCGGGCCCGGCCGTCACGATCGACCCGCCGCGCGTGGAGTCCACCGTCGTCAGGCAGTACGCGAGCGGACCGGCCAGCACGGCCGCCAGCCCCAGCGCCGCGGCGCCCAGCGCGAACCGGCGGCCGAGCCGGGCGCCGAGCAGCAGGGCGGCGGCGGCGAGGAGGCCTGCCACGAGGACGGTCCAACGCAGCCACGGCAGGTATCCGGTCGAGCGGCCGAGGAGGACGTACGACCACCACGCGGTCAGGGCGAGGGTGGCGGACAGGGTCAGCGCGGCGGCCCTGCTGCCCCGCTCCTCCCACAGCATGGCCACGCCCATCCCGACCAGCGCGGCCACGAACGGCGCCAGCGCCACCGTGTAGTACTCGTGGAAGATGCCCTGCATGTAGCTGAAGACGAGCCCCGTGATCAGCAGGGCGCCGCCCCACACCAGGAACGCCGCGCGGGCCATGCCCTCCAGGGAGTCGGTGGCCCGCCGGGCCCGCCAGGTGATCACCAGTCCGCTGACGAGCATGACCAGGGCCGCGGGGAGCAGCCAGGAGATCTGCCCGCCGATGTTTGCCGAGAAGAGCCGGTCGATGCCGGTCTCTCCCCAGCCCCCGCCGCCACCGGCGCCGCCACCCGGGCGGGCGCCGCCACCCACGCTGCCGGTCTCGTTGCCGTTGATCCGGCCGAGGCCGTTGTAGCCGAGGGTCAGCTCCAGGAAGGAGTTGGTCTGCGAGCCGCCGATGTACGGGCGGGAGGACGCGGGCCAGAGCTCCACGATCGCGACCCACCAGCCGCCGGCCACCGCCATGGCGGCTCCGGCGAGCAGCAGCTGGCCCAGCCGGCGGCGCAGCCGGGTCGGCGCGCAGACGGCGTACACGAGGGCGAGCGGCGGCAGGATGACGAAGGCCTGGAGGGTCTTGGTCAGGAAGGCGAAGCCGACCGCGACACCGGCCCAGACCAGCCACTTGGTGTGGGCACCGTCGAGGGCGCGCAGGACGCAGTAGACGGTGACGGTCATCAGCAGGGCCAGCAGCGCGTCCGGGTTGTTGAAGCGGAACATCAGCGCGGCGACCGGGGTGAGTGCGAAGACCGTGCCGCTGAGCAGCGCGGCCGCGGGCCCGAAGTGGCGGCGTACGGCGGCGTAGAGCACGGCGGTGGTGCCGACGCCCATCAGGGCCTGCGGGACGAGGATCTGCCAGCCGCCGAGCCCGAACAGCCGGACGGACAGGGCCATGGGCCACAGGGCGGCCGGGGGCTTGTCGACGGTGATGGAGTTCCCGGCGTCGGAAGAGCCGAAGAAGAAGGCCTTCCAGCTCTCGCTGCCCGCCTGGACGGCGGCGGAGTAGAAGGAGTTGGCGTAGCCGGAGGCGCCCAGGTTCCACAGCAGCAGGACGGCGGTGGCCAGCAGGAGCGCCACGTACGCGGGCCGCTCCCAGCGGGGGCGCCCTGCGGCCGCGGTACCGGCGGTGGCGCTCGGCGCAGGCGGCGCGGCCGGGGCCCGTTCGGGGAACGGGGAGTCCATGGGTGGTACGGCGGTGGTCATCGGGTGTCGTCCTTCGCGGGAGTGGCGCGCCGCTCGGGGAAGACCCAGGCGCGGAAGAGCAGGAACCTCAGCACGGTCGCGGCGAGGTTGGCCGTGATCAGCACGGCCAGTTCGGTGCTGTGGGAGGGATCGGCGGTGGCTGCGCCGAGGGCGGCGAGCGACCCGCTGGTGAGGGCCAGCCCGACGCCGAACACGACGAGGCCCTGGGCCTGGTGCCGGACGGCCCGGTCACGGCCGCGGACGCCGAAGGTGAGCCGGCGGTTGGCGGCGGTGTTGGCGACGGCGGACACCAGCAGGGCGCCGGCGTTGGCGAGCTGCGGTCCGGCGCCGAGCCGGAAGAGGGAGTACAGGGCGAGGTAGGCGAGCGTGGACAGCACCCCGATGACGCAGAAGCCGAGGAGCTGGCGGGCCAGCCCGCGCGGCACCCCGGGCAGGGCGCTGCGGTCGCGCGGGTCGTCGCCGAAGGGGCGGGCGAGCCGGTCGAGCGGCAGCGCGCCGACGGCCAGGGCCCGGCCCACCCGCCACATCCCCTTGAGGTCCTCGGTCGCGGTGCTCACGATGTGCACGGTGGAGTCCGGGTCGTCCACCCAGTCCACCGGCACTTCGTGGATCCGCAGCCCGGCCCGCTCGGCGAGCACCAGCATCTCGGTGTCGAAGAACCAGCCCGAGTCCTCCACCAGCGGCAGCAGCCGCTCCGCGACCTCCCGCCGGATGGCCTTGAACCCGCACTGGGCGTCGCTGAAGCGGGCGGCGAGGGAGGAGCGCAGGAGCAGGTTGTAGGCGCGGGAGACGAACTCCCGCTTGGCGCCGCGCACCACGCGCGAGGAGCGGGCGAGGCGGGTGCCGATGGCGAGGTCGGAGTGCCCGGAGATCAGCGGGGCGACCAGCGGCAGCAGCGCGTTGAGGTCGGTGGACAGGTCCACGTCCATGTAGGCGAGGACGGGTGCCTCGGAGCGGGACCAGACGGTGCGCAGGGCGCGGCCGCGGCCCTTCTCCTCCAGCCGGGTGCTGCGTACGCCGTCGACGGTGGCGGCGAGGCCGGCCGCGACCTCGGGGGTGCGGTCGGTGCTCGCGTTGTCGGCGATCGTGATGCGGAACGGGTACGGGAACGTGCGGGTGAGGTGGTCGTGGAGCCGGCGCACACACGGGCCGAGGTCCTGCTCCTCGTTGAACACCGGGATCACCACGTCGAGTACGGGCTCGCCGGGCACGGGCGCGAGGTGCGCCCGTGCCGGGAGTGCGCCGGAGGAGGTGTCGGTTGGCATGCACCGACTCTCGCCGGGCGGGCTGTCACCGCTGTGTGGTGAGCCTGTGCCCCGTCTGTGAGTCCGAGTCCGTATTCGTGTGCCGCGTCGTGTGGTCCGGACCGAGGGGGAGCAGGACCTCGAAGCGGGTGCGCCCCGGCTCGCTCCGTACGTCGACCTGTCCGCCGTGCGCCGTCACGACGGCCTGGACGATGGCGAGCCCGAGGCCGGTGGAGCCCGCGGCCCGGGAGCGCGAGGCGTCGCCGCGGGCGAACCGTTCGAAGACATGGGGGAGCAGGGCGGGCGGGATACCGGGCCCGTTGTCCTCGATCCGCAGCCGGACGGCGGATGTTTCACGTGAAACATGGGCGGTGACGGTGGTGCCGGGCGGGGTGTGCGTACGGGCGTTGGCGAGCAGGTTGACCAGGACCTGCTGGATCCGGGCCGGGTCGGCAAGGATCGGCGCGGGCTCGTCGGGGAGCTCGAGGCGCCAGTGGTGCTCGGGGCCGGCGGCCCGGGCGTCGCTGACGGCGTCGACGACGAGCGGGGCGAGGTCGGTGTCGGTCGAGGAGAGCGGTCGGCCGGCGTCGAGCCGGGCGAGGAGCAGCAGGTCCTCGACGAGGCCGGTCATCCGGGTGGCCTCGGATTCGATGCGGCCCAGGGCGTGCCGGGTGTCGGGACCGGGCTCTTCCCGTCCCCGGCGGGTGAGTTCGGCGTACCCGCGGATGGAGGCCAGGGGCGTCCGCAGTTCGTGGCTGGCGTCGGCGACGAACTGCCGGACCCGGGTCTCGCTCTGCTGGCGGGCCGTGAGCGCGGAGGAGACGTGCCCCAGCATCCGGTTGAGCGCGGCGCCGACCTGGCCCACCTCGGTGCGGGGGTCGGCCTCGGCGTCCGGGACCCGCTCGTGGAGGGCGGGTTCGCCGCTGTGCAGGCGGAGTTCGGAGACCCGGGTGGCGGTGGCGGCCACCCGGCGCAGCGGGCGCAGGGCGACTCCGACCAGGGCCTGCCCGGCGAGGGAGGCCGCGATCAGCCCGGCCAGGGTGACCAGGACCTCCACGGCGATGAGCGTACTCACGGTGGAGTCGACCTCGGCGAGCGGGAAGCCGAGGACCAGGCTCCCGTCGGGCGCGGTGAGCACCCGGTAGGCACCGAGGCCGGGCAGGTCCAGGTTTCCGGGGCGAGGCCGGCCCTGTCCGGAGGCCTTGCGGGCGGCCAGGGCCAGGGCCTCCGTCTGGGCCGGGGTGAGGAGCTGGATGTGGTCGTAGCCGGGCCCGCCGACGGCGGCGCTGCGTGCCGTGCTGGCGACCGTGCCATCGGGCAGGAGCCGGATCCCGGCGGCGCCCAGCGGGGCTCCCGGTGAAAGGACGAACTTGTCGTCCTTGTCCCGGAGCGCCTTCTCGCCGAGGGGCTTGCGGGTGCCCATCTCGACGGAGACCCGCAGCTGGTCGTCGAGCTTGTCGACGAGGTACGAGCGCAGTGCGAGTGTGGTGACGGCGCCGATGGCCGTGCCCACCACGGCGATCAGCGCCACCGCCGAGACGACGAGCCGGGCCCGCAGGGACCAGGAGCGGACCGGGCGGAAGAAGCGGGGCCGGCGGAAGGCGCGAAGCGGCCGCGGCGGGCTGGGTGCCACTACTCGGCCGGCTTGATCAGGTAGCCGGCGCCGCGCCGGGTGTGGATCATCGGCGGGTAGCCCGGGCCGCTCTCGAGCTTCCGCCGCAGGTAGGAGATGTACAGCTCGACCACGTTGGCCTGGCCGCCGAAGTCGTACGACCACACCCGGTCCAGGATCTGCGCCTTGCTCAGCACCCGCCGGGGGTTGCGCATCAGGTAGCGCAGCAGCTCGAACTCGGTGGCGGTCAGGTGGATCTCCCGGCCGCCGCGGGACACCTCGTGGCTGTCCTCGTCGAGCTGCAGATCGCCGACGGCCAGGACGGATCCCCCGCGCGCGGCCTGCGCCGCGCCCGAGCGGCGGACCAGGCCGCGGAGCCGGGCCACGACCTCCTCCAGGCTGAAGGGCTTGGTGACGTAGTCGTCGCCGCCCGCCGTCAGGCCGGCGATGCGGTCCTCGACGGAGTCCTTGGCGGTCAGGAACAGCACCGGGAGCTGCGGGATCTCCCGGCGCAGCCGTCCGAGGACGGCTAGTCCGTCCATGTCGGGCAGCATGATGTCGAGGACCACGACGTCCGGCCGGAACTCCCGCGCGGCCCGCACCGCACCGGCCCCGTCGCCCGCGCTGCGGACCTCGCAGCCCTCGTAGCGCAGGGCCATGGAGAGCAGCTCGGAGAGCGAGGCCTCGTCGTCGACGACGAGCACCCGGCAGGGGCCGCCGTCGGGCCGGACGAGGGCCGTGGGGTTGCTGGTGGACGTGGACGCGTGGGAGGTGGTCGTCGCAGTCATGCGACCACGCTGACCCCGGCCTCTGAGAGCGTTCTTGTCGCTACCTGTGAATTTCCTGAGAAACCCCCGGGCGGGCGCTCAGACCAGGCGGAACAGCCGGGCGCCGTTGTCGTGGCAGACCGCGCGCAGCCAGTCGTCGCCGAGGCCGAGCCGTTCGAGGGCCTCGAGCTGGTGCTCGTACGGGTAGGGGATGTTCGGGAAGTCCGTGCCGAGCAGGATCCGGTCGCCGAGGTCCGCGAGCCGCCCGAGCTCTTCCCGGGGGAACCCGTGCAACCGCTCGGAGAAGTCGGTGAAGGCCATGGTGGTGTCCAGGTGCACCGGGGCGTACCGGTCGGCGAGGTCCAGGAAGTCGGCGTACTCGGGCATGCCCATGTGGGCGATGATCAGCGGCAGCCGGGGGTGCCGGGCCAGCAGGCGGGCGATCGGCTCGGGTCCGGTGTACTTGGCCGGGACGGGTCCCGAACCGCAGTGGATCACGGTCGGGATGTCCGCCTCGGCGAGCAGTCCCCAGACCGGGTCGAGCCGGTCGTCGTTCGGGTCGTACCCGCCGACCTGGAGGTGCGCCTTGAAGACGCGGGCCCCGGACTCGACGGCCTGCCGCACGTACGCCCGTGCTCCCTCCTCCGGGAAGAAGGTCGCGGTGTGCAGGCAGTCAGGGGTCCGGGCGGCGAAGTCCGCGGACCAGGAGTTGAGCCATGCGGCCATCGCCGGCTTGTGCGGGTAGAGCATGGACGTGAACGCCCGGACCCCGAACTCCCGCAGCAGCGCGACCCGCTGCTCCTCCTCGTGCCGGTAGGTGATGGGCCATGCGACGCCGGTCAGCGGTCCGACGGCGTCGAAGTAGTCCCACACCTTGTCCAGGACACGCTCGGGCATGAAGTGCGTGTGGACGTCGATCAGTCCGGGCAGCCCGAGCCGCTCCCGGAAGGCCCGGACCGCGTCAGCCGTTGCGGGCAAAGCCGTGGCTCCGCTCGACGGTCGCGACGTGCAGGGTGTAGCTCTCGTACCAGTCGGCGCGGCCCTTCTTCATGGCCGCCTGGTGCTCCAGGTCCTGCCGCCACGCGGCGAGGGACGCGTGGTCGCGGAAGTAGGCGACCGTGATGCCGAGGCCGCCGGGGGTGCGGGCGGACTCGTAGCCCAGGAAGCCGGGGTTCTGGGCCACGATCTCGTTCATCCGCTGGTTGGTTTCCGGGTAGCCGGTCTCGTCCGGGGTGCGGACATTGCTGAAAACCGCCATCACGTACGGCGGTTCGAAGGCGGGTACGGGCTGGATGCTCATGCCCACCACCCTCTGCGGCGGCCCCCTGGCATGTCCACCGGAAAGCGGCCCGGCAGGCCAAAGGGATCCAAGTTTTGACCATGGACACCACACCGGTGCCCGGGGCTGACCCGGCGGGAGCAGACCCTGGTCAGAACAGCCCGTCCTGCTCACCGGGGGCGGCGAGCGGCGGCAGCTCGGCGACCGGTACCGCGGTCGCGCCGCCTTCGGCCGGGGCGACGAGCTCCCAGCCGGCGAGCAGCCGGGTGTCCACCACGAGGCCGTCCGCGAGGTGCAGATCGGGACCGGCCGCGCCGGCGAGCCGGCCCACGACCGCACCGCCGGGGACCATCCCGGTGATCACCCGTGCGGGGGCGGGCAGCCCGTCCAGCCCGAACGGCCCGGCGTGATCGACGGTTTCGCACACCAGCCGCTCGAGCGACTCGGGCCAGCCCGGCAGGGCCGCGGCCCGGGCGTGCAGCTCGGCGACCTCCCGGGCCCGGTCGGCCGCCGCCGGCAGGCGGCCCCGTACGGCGCGCTTGCGGGCGTACGCGATCCGGTCCGGCACCCCCAGGGCCGCCCGCAGCAGCTCCTCGGTGCGGCGGGTGGCCATCAGCGGCCCCCGGCCCAGCCAGGTCCAGGTCACCGCCCCTTGCTCCAGCAACCGGGCCGGACCGCGCTCCTCGGCGGTGATGCCGACCTTGACCAGGCCGGGCCCGAACCAGGCCAGGTAGACGCGGTAGGTGCGCGGATCGGCGGCGTTGGTGTCGGCGGCCACCGAGAACGACCGGTCCAGGCGGGCGCATTCGGGGCACTGGGCGTTCCCTGCCCGGCCGGGCACCGTGGCGGCCGTGGGGCACGGGGTCCGCTTCCCGGCCCGCCGTACGCCGAGGCAGTGCCGCTCCCCGCGGGCCGCGAAGGCCAGGCGCTGCCCGTGGTCGAGCAGGCTGCTGCGCTCGCCGCGTCCTTCCGCGCACCAGCCGATGGCGGGGCGGCCGTCGTTCCACCGGATCCCGGTGCACCGCCAGGTCACAGCGGGAGAGGCCGCTCGAAGAAGGTCTCGAGCACGACGGTCGCATGCGTACCGCTGACGCCGTCGATGGCGTAGAGGCGGCGCAGGACGTCCTGCAGCTGCCCGGTCGTGGCCGTGCGCACCTTCACCAGGACCGAGGCGCTCCCCGCGATGATGTGGGCCTCCTGGATCTCGGCGATCGCCTCGAAGGCCGCCTTCGAGTCCCCCATCCAGGCGTTGGAGTCGACCATCACGTAGGCGAGCACCCCGCTCCCGACGGCCGCGGGGTCCACCTCGACCGTCGTGCGCCGGATGACCCCGCGTTCGCGCAGCTTGCGCACGCGCTCGTGGGTGGCCCCGGCCGAGAGCCCGACGGCGGCGCCGAGGGCGGCGTACGACTGGCCCGCGTCCTGCTGCAAGCGCAGGACGAGCGCCCGGTCGATGTCGTCCACGCGATCTTCCTCCCATCCCCTGGAATCCCTTGCGCCGACGGTACAGGATCCTGCAATCTCAACACGAGGCCGAACCAAATTCGGCACAGAAGTCACCTGGGGGAAGAATGTCATCCATAGCCGACCTCAATCTGTACGAGATCCTGGACGAACGATTCCGCACCGGTCGCTGCGCCAACGGCGACGCACGGCTCGAACGGCTCTACGACGACTGCCGCTGGGCAGAGGGCCCGCTGTACCTGCCGGCCTGGCGCCAGCTCGTGTGGAGCGACATCCCCAACGACCGGATGCTGCGCTGGGACGAGGCGACCGGCGCGGTCTCCGTCTTCCGTTCCCCGGCCGGCCACCCGAACGGGAACACCCTGGACCGCGAAGGCCGCCTGATCACCTGCGAGCAGGGCAACCGGCGCGTCACCCGCACCGAACCGGACGGCACCCTCACGGTCATCGCCGACCGCTACGACGGCAAGCGGCTCAACAGCCCGAACGACGCGGTGGTCCACTCGGACGGCTCGATCTGGTTCTCCGACCCGGACTTCGGCATCACCAGCGACTACGAGGGGCGCCGCGCACCGGCCGAGATCGGCGCGTGCAACCTCTACCGCGCCGACCCGGCGACCGGCGAGGTGCGCCTCGCCGCGGACGGTTTCCTCGGCCCGAACGGCCTGGTCTTCTCGCCGGACGAGAGCGAGCTGTACGCGGCGGACACCCGGGCGGGCCACATCCGCGCGTTCAAGGTCGGCGCGGACGGCAGGCTGACGGACGACCGCGTCTTCGCCGAGTGCCGCCCGGTCGACAACATCCGCTTCGACGACGACGGGCGGCTGTGGGTGGCGGCGATGGAGAACGGCGTGCACTGCTACGCGCCGGACGGCACCCTGATCGGCCGCATCCGCGTCCCCGAACCGGTCTCGAACATCGCCTTCGGCGGCCCGAAGAACAACCGCCTCTTCATCACCGCCACCACCTCGCTCTACTCCCTGGTCCTCTCGGTGACGGGCCTCCCCCGCGTCCTCTAGCCGCGCGTCACCCGGTCGGCGGGGCTACCGTGCGACGAACTGCGTCAGGATCGCCTGCACCTCGTAGATGTCCACACCCTTGGTGAACGTCTTCTCGATCGGCGCCGCGCTGCCGGACAGCCAGATCTTGAGCTCGGCGTCGAGGTCGAAGTGGCCGGCGGTCTCCACGGAGAAGTGCGTGATGCTCCGGTAGGGGATGGAGTGGTACTCCACCTTCTTTCCGGTGAGCCCCTGCTTGTCGACGAGCACGAGCCGCCGGTCGGTGAACAGGATCGTGTCCCGGATCAACAGGTACGCGGCGTGCACCTGCTCCCCCTGCCCGAGCAGCCGCGCGTAGTCCCGCTGCGCCGACGTCGGATCGACCGTGTGCGCGTTCCCGAACAGCCCCATGCGAGTCCCCCTCTTCCGGTTCCGAACCCTTCCGAACCGTCTTCGAGGACCGTATCCGCGGCCCCGCCCGCCGGTCGTCCCCCACGGGACCGATCCCCGACCCGGAGAACCCCCGGGTCCCCCTCCCCACCAAGGAGGACCCCCACGCCCGCACCGGACACCGCCGGCCGGCCCCGGACAACGCAAGAGGCCCCCCGGTGAACCGGGGGGCCTCTTCGGCTGTGCACTCGGCAGGATTCGAACCTGCAACCTTCTGATCCGTAGTCAGATGCTCTATCCGTTAAGCTACGAGTGCTTGGGCTTCTCGGGGTTTTGCGCCCCGTTGGCCTTGCGAGAACAACAATACATGGACCTCGGCGGGACGCGAAATCCGTTAACCAAACCGGTCCTGACCTGCGAAAACGCTCCGGACGGAGATCATCCGGAAGGGTTCGCACGGATGTCGGGGCGGGGTTGGGGGCGCCGGCACTCCCGGCCTGAAGCCACCGACGCAAGCCCCCGGACGCACCCGGCCCGAACACACCGAAGCCCCGGTCCATCAGGACCGGGGCTTCGGCAGGTGCGGAGGCGGAGGGATTTGAACCCTCGATGGGCTTTAAGACCCAAACCGCATTAGCAGTGCGGCGCCATAGACCGGACTAGGCGACGCCTCCAGCACACCCCCGCGTACGAGGGTGCGTGCAGATGATGACACAGCCACAGGGCCGCTCACCAATCCGCTCCCACGGTACAAGGACAGCCGCCACCAGAGCAAAGCCTTAAGCCCCCGGCACGCGTCGTCCGCACGCATGCACGCACCACCGCCCGCACGCAACGTCGGCGGACGCACGTCGTTGGTCAGGCGTACGACGTACGGACGACCTGGAGTGCCCCATGCTGCGTCTCGCCGCCTTCGCCGTCACCTCCGCCCTGGCCGCCACGGCGGCCACGGCCGCCGGGCCGCTGCCCCCGCTGCCACCGCTGGGCCGGCTGCTCGCCGCGCCCGACCGCCTCACCATCGCCGTGTCCGCCACCGGCAACCCGCGGGCGGACGGCGAGTACCTGCTCGAGTGCAACCCCGTCGGCGGGAACCACCCCGAGGCGGAGCGGGCCTGCGCCCGCCTCGACGACCTCGCGAAGCAGGGCAAAGACCCCTTCGCGCCTCAGGCCAAGCGGCAGATCTGCACCATGCAGGACGGCGGTCCGGCCACCGCGCACGTCACCGGAACATGGCAAGGCCACAAGGTGGACGCCGCGTTCCGGCGGACCAACGGATGCGAGATCGCCCGGTGGAACGAGCTGGAACCTGTGCTTCCGGGTGGGCGCTCCTGACCTGGGAGGATGCGAAGGATGCACGGTATCCGCCGAACATCCGCCACCTCAGGACGGGGCCGTGCCCTTAGACTCCTCCCGTGACATGCCGGTAGTTGTGGTCAGGGAGGAAGCTCGTCGTGAGCAGCAGGCCATCCCGAGGCGCTGCTCGCCTCGCAGCAATACTCGACGCTCTTCCGGACGCGCTGTTGCTCGTCAACGCCAACGGCACGGTCGTCAACGCGAATTCGATCGCCCTCGAGGTCATGGAGAGTCCCGGCACCGGGCTCGTCGGCCGCGGCGTGCTGGACCTCCTCCCCGAGTTCGACTCCAAGCTGATCCCCGGCTCCATGCGCCGGCCCGGCGAGGACGAGGGCGGCCGGGCCAAGCCCAAGCGGATGGTCGCGCGCCGTACCGACGGCACCGAGTTCCCCGTCGAGGTCACCGCCGCCCACCTCGACGGCCGCGACGCCTACCGCGAGCCGCAGCCCTACACGGGTGACGAGCTGCTGATGCTGGTCGTACGCGACCTCTCCGAGACCGTGGACACCGAGGCCGAGCTGGCCCGCTCGCAGCGGCAGACCGAGATGATCCTGCGGGCCGCCGCCGAGGGCGTCGTCGGTACGGACACCGACGGGCGCGTCGTCCTCGTCAACCCGGCCGCCGCGCAGATCCTCGGGTACCGCGCCACCGACCTCGGCAACCGCGAGCTGCACGGGCTGATCCAGCACTCGCGCGCCGACGGCTCGCCGTTCCCCTTCGAGGAGTCCCCGCTCGCCGACACCCTGCGCAGCGGGCGCAAGCACCGGGTGCGCGGCCAGGTGCTGTGGAACAAGGCCGGGCAGCCGGTCTCCGTCGACCTGACGACCTCGCCCGTACGGGACGGGGAGCTGCTCGTCGGCGCCGTCATGACGTTCACGGACCGGCGGCCCTACGACGCCCTGGCCGCGCGGCACGCACAGCTTCTGGCGGTCCTCGGCGAGTCCCTGCGCGGGCCGCTGGAAGAGCTGCGCGGAGAGCTGGCCACGCTGGCCGCCGACGACGCGGGACAGCTGTGGCCCGAGGCCAACCAGCTGCTGCACCACCTGGCCGCCGGGTACTCCCGGATGACCGCGCTGGTCGACAACGTGCTCGGCTTCCAGCGCCTCGACGCCGGCGCCGAGAAGCTCAAGAAGAAGAACGTCCTGATCGACGGGGTCGTCGCGGCCGGCATCGACGGCGCCGTCGAGCTGATCGGCCCGGGCCGCGTGCAGTTCGCGGTGCACGCCCCGACCATCGAGGCCGAGGTGGACGCCGAGCGGATCGCCTGCGCCCTCGCACACCTGGTCGCGGACGTCGCCGGGGTCGACGCCACCGGCAAGACCCGCCAGGGCAGCGGGTACAGCGACTCGACGATCGTGGTGGCCGCCGCTCAGCGGGGCGAGGTCGTACGGATCGAGGTGCGCGGGCCGTACGAAGGCGGGAACCCGGTGCACGAGCCGATCGTGCGGGGCATCGTGACCGCGCACGGGGGCGTGCTGCAGACGGTGGAGGTTCCCGGCGCGCCCGGCGGTGCGTACGTGCTGGAGCTGCCGCTGGGCGCGGGAGCCGGCACGGTGACGCTGCCGGATCCGGAACCGGAACCCGCGAAGGAGCCGGCGGCCGAGACCGCGGGCAAGGGTCCCGCGGGGCGGCGCGCCCGGCGCGGGGTGGACGCGTTCCTGGAGGATGCGGCCGACGAGGCGAACGCGCACGGCTCCGCCGAGGGCGGGAGTGCGCTGGCACTGCCGTCCGGGCGGCGGCGGGCGGGCGAGGCCGGCGCCCCGGACGCTCCGGCCCCGGGCCCCGAGCTCGCGCAGTCCCCGGTGAACCCGGCAGGCCTGGGCACCGGG
This sequence comes from Streptomyces sp. NPDC002209, assembly GCF_042890265.1. Taxonomy (NCBI): domain Bacteria; kingdom Bacillati; phylum Actinomycetota; class Actinomycetes; order Kitasatosporales; family Streptomycetaceae; genus Streptomyces; species Streptomyces sp. NPDC002209. The sequence goes on from NZ_JBIARX010000006.1 coordinate 112,203, forward strand.
CGCCGGCGCGGCCGGGACGGCGACGGAAGCGGAACCGGAAGCGGATCCGGCGGCGGCGTTCAGGGCGGCCCCGGTGGCCGGCCCGTGCCCCCGCAGGGCACCGCCATGCCCGCGCTCCCGCCCGTGCCCCAGGTCTCTCCCGGTCCCGGTGTGCCCCCGATGCCGCTGGGCGCGCCGGTGCCGCAGGGCTTGGCCTCGCCGGTGGCGCCGGGTGCGGGTGCGCCCGTGCCGCCGGTGGCGCCCGTGCCGCCGGGTGCGGGTGCGCCGGTGCCGGCCGTGCCGCCGGTTCCGGTGACCGAACATCCCGCCGGGCGCCGGCGTGCGCTGGGTGCCGCAGCCGCGCCGCAGCCCGGCGGTCCCGTGCCCGCGACCGGGCTCGGGCCGGCTCAGGCCGCACCGCAGGCCCCCGCACGGCCCATCGCCCCCGAGGGCGGCTTCGCACTGCCCGCCGGACCGACCCCGCCGCCGGCTCCCGCGCCGGCTCAGGGCACGGTCCCGGCTCCAGCCGCCGTGCAGGCCCCCGCCATGGCCGGTTCGGCCCCTGCTCCGGGCGAGGCCGAGGGCGACGCCCCGGCCGGGCGGCGCGGGCGCCGGGTGCTGGGCGCGCCCGGCGGCGAGCCCGCGGCCCCCGCCGCGCAGCCGGCCACGGCCGCGGAGGAGCCCGTACCCCCGACCGGGCGGCGGCGTGCGCTGCCCGCCACTCCGGCCTGGCCGGTTCCGGCGGCCCGTACCACTCCCGAGGACGACGAGACCGCGGGCGAGGCTGCCGTGCCCGGGGCCCGGCAGCCGCAGGACTCCCCGGCGGAGGCCGCGCAGCCGATCAGCGTGCGCGCCCTCGGCACCCTCGGCCAGGGCATCTCGGTCGACTCCGGGTCCACCAACGGCGCGGGCGGCACGAGCGGCTCCGGCCGCCGGCGCCGGCTGGCCGAGCCCACGCCCCAGGGCCGGGCGTTCGCGATAGGAGCCCCCGAGGCGGGCGCCGACGAGGGCCCCGAGCCGCTGGACGGGCCCGGCGGCGCCGTCGAGGTGGTCAACCGGCCCGTACCGCTCCCCGTGGACGACGAACTGCCTCCGGAGCCCCTGGACAACCCGCGCCGCCTGCTGGTGTGGCCGGCGCCCGATGTGCAGACCCAGCAGGCGCTCAGCGACCGCGGCTACCGCCCGGTGATCGTGCACTCCCGCGAGGAGGTGGACGCGCAGATCGCCGCGTTCCCCGCCGCGCTGTTCGTGGACCCGCTGACCGGGCCGATCACCCGGACCGCCCTGCAGTCCCTGCGCCAGGCCGCGGTGGCCGCCGAGGTGCCCGTACTGGTCACGGCCGGGCTGGGGCACGCCACGCGCGAGGCGGCGTACGGGGCCGATCCGGCCGTCCTCCTCAAGGCGCTCGCGCCGCGCGACAGCGAGCAGCATCCTTCCCGGGTGCTGCTGATCGAGGAGCACGACGAGATCGCGACGGCGCTGACGGCCGCTCTGGAACGGCGCGGACTCCAGGTCGCGCGGGCGGGAGCGGACACCGACGCGGTGGAGCTGGCGACGCGGATGCGGCCCAACCTGGTGGTCATGGACCTCATGCAGGTCCGGCGCCGGCGGGCCGGGATCGTGGACTGGCTGCGCGCCAACGGGCAGCTCAACCGGACCCCGCTGGTGGTCTACACGGCCACGGGGATCGACGCGGCCGAACTGCCGCGGCTGGCCTCCGGGGAGAGCGTGCTCTTCCTCGCCGAGCGGTCCACCACGGCGGACGTCCAGGGCCGCATCGTGGACCTGCTGGCCAAGATCGGAACGAACTAGTCATCCTGGCCCGATGGCCATCATCGACGCGAGTGAGCAGACCGTCCCCGCCGACAACGGGGAGGTGAACCTGCTCATCGCCCGGCAGGTGGAGCCGGGCCACGAGGAGACGTTCGAGGCCTGGGCCCACGGCATCCTGGAGACGGCCGCGACCTTCCCGGGGCATCTGGGGTACGGGCTGTTCCGTCCGGCGGCGGACGGCGGGCCGTGGTTCCTGGTCCACCGCTTCCGGGACCAGGCGGCCTTCCAGCGGTGGCAGGACTCCGCCGAGCGGGCCCAGTGGTTCTCCAACTGCCTGGGCCACCACCACACCGAGATAGCCCGGCGCGAACTGCACGGCATGGAGACCTGGTTCGCGAAGCCGGGTACGACCCGGCCCGCGCCGCCCCGCTGGAAGATGGCGATCAGCTCGGGGCTGGCCATCTTCCCGATCTCGCTCGCCGGCAACGCGGTGCTCGGTCCGTACCTGGTGAACCTGCACTTCGTCCTGCGGACGGCCGCGTTCGCCGTCGTCTTCAGCACCCTGATGACCTACCTGGCGATGCCCGCGGTCAGCAGGCTGCTGCGGCCCTGGCTGACGAAGGCCCGCCAGGGCTGAGCAGCTACCGCTCGTCGTTTCAGTCGAGCTTGGTGACGGCCAGCTCGCCGTCCGCGTACTGCTTGCGTATGACCTTCTTGTCGAACTTGCCGACGCTGGTCTTCGGCACGGCCGCGACGCTCACCCAGCGCTCGGGCAGCTGCCACTTGGCGATGGACTGGCCGAGGAAGACGCGCAGCCCCTCGTAGTCCACGCTCGCGCCCTCCTTGAGGACGACGGCGGCCAGCGGGCGCTCGCCCCACTTTTCGTCCGGAACGGCGACGACCGCCGCCTCGGCGACCTCGGGGTGCGCCATCAGCGCGTTCTCGAGCTCGACGCTGGAGATCCACTCGCCGCCGGACTTGATGACGTCCTTCGCCCGGTCGGTCAGCGTGAGGTACCCGTCGGGGCTGATCACGCCGACGTCGCCGGTCTTGAGCCAGCCGTCCGCGCTGAACTTGTCCTCGGGGCGCAGCGGTTCGCCGGAGGCGCCACCGTAGTAGGCGCCCGCGATCCAGGTGCCGCGCACCTCGAGCTCGCCCGCCGACTCGCCGTCCCAGGGCAGGATGTCGCCGCCGGGGCCCACCAGGCGCGGCTCGACGCCTGCCGGGAAGCGGCCCTGGGTGACCCGGTACGGCCACTCCTCCTCGGCGCCCAGGCCGGCCGGCGGGTGCGCCATGGTGCCGAGCGGGGAGGTCTCGGTCATGCCCCAGGCGTGGCAGAGGCGGACGCCGAGCTTGTCGTACGCCTCCATCAGGGAGGGCGGACAGGCCGCGCCGCCGATGGTGACCTGCTTCATGGAGGTGAGGTCGCGCGGGTTGGCGGTGACCTCGGCGAGCAGGCCCTGCCAGATGGTGGGGACGGCCGCGGCGTGCGAGGGCTTCTCCCGCTCGATCATCTCGGCGAGCGGGGCGGGCTGCAGGAACCGGTCCGGCATCAGCATGTTGATGCCGGTCATGAAGGTGGCGTGGGGCAGGCCCCAGGCGTTCACGTGGAACTGCGGGACGACGACGAGGCTGGTGTCCCTGTCGGTCAGCCCCATCGACTCGGCCATGTTGACCTGCATGGAGTGCAGGTAGATCGAGCGGTGGGAGTAGATGACGCCCTTGGGGTCGCCGGTGGTGCCGGAGGTGTAGCACATGGCGGCGGCCTGGCGCTCGTCCAGCTCCGGCCAGTCGTAGCTGTCGGGGCGGCCCGCGAGGAGCTCCTCGTACTCGTGGACCCGCACGTCCAGCCCGTCGAGCGCGGAGCGGTCGCCGATGCCGGAGACCACCACGTGCTCGATGGTGGGCAGGTGCGGCAGCAGCGGCACGAGCAGCGGCAGCAGGGTCCCGTTGACCAGCACGACCCGGTCGGCCGCGTGGTTGACGATGAAGACCAGCTGCTCGGGAGGCAGGCGCAGGTTGAGGGTGTGGAGGACGGCGCCCATGGAGGGGATCGCGAAGTACGCCTCGACGTGCTCCGCGTTGTTCCACATCAGGGTGGCCACCCGGTCGTCCTGCTGGACGCCCAGCTCGTCACGCAGGGCGTTGGCGAGGCGGGTGGCGCGGGTACCGATCTCGGCGAAGCTGCGGCGGTGCGGCTCGGCCTCCCCGGTCCAGGTCGTGACCTGGGATTTACCGTGGATCGTCATCCCGTGCTGGAGTATGCGGGTGACGAGGAGCGGTACGTCCTGCATGGTGCTCAGCAAAGCGTCCTCCCGGTGAGCGCTGCGGCGCTGCGGCGGCTACGGATGCCGTCGATTCTGCGCACGTACCGGACGGCATGTCACTACCCGGGGGTACAAACGCGGCAAGTAATCGCTGTTCGGGTCCTTGCGTTGGCATCGTGCACAGGCTGGGGGCGGGCTCGCGGTGCATCGCGCACAGGGCGGGGGCGCCGTGGGTGTTTCACGTGAAACATCGGCGCCGGTTCAGCGGACCGGGGTGAGCTCCGGGTCGTCGCGGAGCTTGACCAGCGCGCGTGAGACGGCACTCTTGACCGTGCCGATCGACACCCCGAGCAGCTCGGCGGTCTGCGCCTCGCTCAGGTCCTCGTAGTAGCGCAGGACGACCATCGCGCGCTGCCGGTCGGGCAGCCGGGTCACCGCACGCCACATCGCGTCGCGCAGCGCCTGCGCCTCGGCGGGGTCGGATGCCGGCGTGTCCTCGGTCTCCGGGAGCTCGTCGCAGGCGAACTCGTCGACCTTGCGCTTGCGCCACTGGGAGGTACGGGTGTTGACCAGGGCCCGCCGGACGTATCCGTCGAGGGCGCGGTGGTCCTCGATGCGGTCCCAGGCGACGTACGTCTTGGCAAGGGCCGTCTGCAGCAGGTCCTCGGCATCGCACGGGTTGGCGGTGAGCGAGCGTGCGGTGCGCATCAGGACCGTGCCGCGGGTCCGGACGTACGCCGAGAACGACGGGTACGGCGTCGGGTTCGAGGCGAGCGTGCACACAGGCGTGGTCATGGCTCCACGCTAGAAGCGCCGCCCCGGCCTGGGATCGGCCGCAAGTGCCGAAGCCGGGTCCATCTCAGGTTGTAGGGGTGGGGTCCACCCCACCTCCTGAAGGTGGAGGAGGCGGGGTGCGCCGCGGGCGGCCCGGGGGCCGCGCAGGGGACGGGCCGGGGGCCGGGCCTCAGCCGTCGACGCCGAGGATCAGTCCGGACGTCGGGACCCCGGTACCGGCCGTGACCAGGGCACGGGCGGCTCCGGCGACCTGGTTGACGGAGGTGCCGCGCAGCTGGCGGACGGCCTCGGCGATGCCGTTCATGCCGTGCAGGTACGCCTCCCCGAGCTGTCCTCCGTGCGTGTTGAGCGGCAGCGCGTCCGCTGCCACGAAGTCGGCGGCCTCGCCGGGCTTGCAGAACCCGAACTCCTCCAGCTGCATCAGGACGAAAGGGGTGAAGTGGTCGTAGAGGATGCCGACGTCGATGTCCGAGGGCCGCAGTCCGCTGGTCCGCCACAGCTGCCGGGCAACCACGTCCATCTCCGGCAGCCCCGTGAGGTCGTCGCGGTAGAAGGAGGTCATGCCCTCCTGCCGGCGGCCGGCCCCCTGTGCGGCCGCCGTGATCACGGCGGGGGCTTGGCGCAGGTCCCGGGCACGCTCGGTGCTGGTGACGATCACCGCTTGGCCGCCGTCCGTCTCCTGGCAGCAGTCGAGCAGCCGCAGCGGTTCGACGATCCAGCGCGAGGCGGCGTGGTCGGCGAGGGTGATGGGCTTGCCGTGGAAGTACGCGGCCGGGTTGTTCGCCGCGTGCCGGCGGTCGGTGACCGCGACATGGCCGAAGGCCTCGGGGGTCAGGTGGTAGGCGTGCAGGTAGCGCTGGGCGGTCATGGCCACCCAGGAGGCAGGGGTCAGCAGCCCCCAGGGCAGCGACCAGCCGAGCGCCGCGCCCTCCGCCGAGGGCTCGCGCTGCTGCACGCCGGAGCCGAAGCGGCGGCCGGAGCGCTCGTTGAAGGCGCGGTAGCAGACCACGACCTCCGCGACCCCGGAGGCGACGGCGAGGGCGGCCTGCTGGATGGTGGCGCAGGCCGCACCCCCGCCGTAGTGGATGCGGGAGAAGAAGGAGAGCTCCCCGATGCCGGCGGCCTGGGCCACGGTGATCTCGGGGCTGGTGTCCATGGTGAAGGTGACCATGCCGTCGACGTCGGCGGGGGTCAGCCCGGCGTCGTCGAGGGCGGCGTGCACGGCCTCCACGGCGAGCCGCAGCTCGCTGCGGCCGGAGTCCTTGGAGAACTCGGTCGCACCGATGCCGGCGATGGCGGCACGGCCGCCGAGGGTGTCGCGGCGGCGGACGCTCATGCCGTCACCTCCGCGGTGACCGTGCCGGTGACGTGGTGGCCGATGCCGTTGGCGCCGACGACCCGGATCTCCACGCTGTTCCCGTCGACGGCGGCCACCGTGCCGGTCAGGACCATGGTGTCGCCGGGGTAGTTGGGGGCGCCGAGACGGATGGCCACCTTGCGCAGGACGGCGCCGGGCCCGAGGCGGTCGGTGATGTACCGGCCGACCAGGCCGTTGGTGGTCAGGATGTTCATGAAGATGTCCGGGGAGCCCTTCTCGCGCGCGAGCGAGGCGTCGTGGTGCACGTCCTGGTAGTCGCGGGAGGCGATCGCGCCCGCGACGATCAGCGTGCGGGTCACCGGGATCTCCAGCGGCGCCAGTGTGTCGCCGACGTTCATGCGTGGTCCCCCTCGGGTGCGGCGTGGTCGGACAGGAGCGCGCCCAGTTCGGCCAGCAGCTCGCTGCCGCAGCCCAGGTACGCGTCCAGCTGGCGCCCCCAGAGGAAGTGCCGGTGGACGGGATGGTCCAGGTCGGCGCCCATCCCGCCGTGCAGGTGCTGGCCCGCGTGCACGACCCGCTTGCCCGCCTCCGAGGCCCACCAGGCCGCGGTCAGGGCGTGCTCGCGCGCCGGAAGTCCCTCGTCGATCCGCCAGGCGGCCTCGTACGCGGTCACCCGGATCGCCTCCGTGTCCATGTACGCGTCGGCGGCGCGCAGCATCACGCCCTGGTTCGTGGAGAGCGGCCGGCCGAACTGCTCGCGGGTGGAGGTGTACTCGACCGCGCGGGCCAGGGAGCCCGCGCACACCCCCGCCTGCAGCCCGGCGAAGGCGGTGCGCGCAGTGGCCAGGACCTCCTCGTAGGCCCCGCCGTCCCCCAGCCGTTCCGCCTCGGCCCCGGCCAGGGTGAGCCGCCCCGCCGACCAGGGGGCGGTGGTCTCCACGTCAGCCGTCCCGGCGCCGGCCGCGTCCGTCCGTACGAGCCACAGCGCCCGGTCGGCGTCCGGGACCAGCACGTGCGTGGCATCGCGCAGCCAGGGCACGACGGGGGCCGTCCCGGTCAGCCGGCCGTCCGGCGAAGCGGTGATGCGGCCGCGGGCCGGAAGGGCGCCGGTGGCGACCGCCTCGCCCGAGCCCAGGGTGGGCAGCAGCCGGGCGCGCTGCTCGGCGCTGCCGTGCGCGGCGACGGGCAGGATCCCGTACGCGCAGGTGGCGGCGTACGGGACCTGCGCGGTGGTGCGGCCCTGCTCCTCCAGCAGCAGCACCAGTCCGAGCAGGCCGACGTCCTCCACGGCGGCGGTCAGCCCGGCGGCGGTGAGCGCCTTCCACAGTCCGGCGTCGCTGCCGGTGCCGGCGGCGGCGAGGCGTTCGTGGGTGGCGAGGTCGCGGAAGATCCGGGCGGCGAGTCCCGCCGCCGCTGCCTGCTCCTCGGTGGGGTGGAAGTCCATCAGCCCTCGCTCCCTCGGAAGACCGGCAGTTCCAGGTCCTCGTCGACCCGCAGGAACTCCAGCTGCACGGGCAGCCCGATGCGCACCTTGTCGTACGGGACGCCGGTGATGTTGCTGACCATCCGGACGCCCTCGGCGAGTTCGACGAGGGCGACCGCGTACGGACCCGCCGCGGCAGCGGCAGGTTCATGCGCGGTGAAGGCCGGGAAGGGCGGGTGGTGCATGACGACGTAGCTGAACACCGTGCCGGCGCCGGAGGCCTCGACGGTGTCCCAGTCCAGGCTCGCGCAGGTGTTGCAGCCGGGCAGCCAGGGGAAGCGGAGGGTCGCGCAGGCGGTGCAGCGCTGGATCAGCAGCTTGTGGTCCGCGACGCCGTCCCAGAACCCCCGGTTGTCGCGGTTGACCACCGGGCGGGGGCGCCGGGCCGGGGGCTCCTTCCCGCGCGGGGTGGCGGGCGCGTACTTGAGGATCCGGAAGCGGTGGGTCCCGGCGAGTTCGCCGTCCGCGCGGACGTCCATGCGGGTGGTGACGAAGTGGCCGGTGCCCAGCTTCGTCGTCTTGCGCGGGGACACGGACTCGATGACGGCGTCGTAGGTGATCGTGTCGCCGGGGCGCAGCGGGCGGAGGTACTCCTGCTCGCAGTCGGTGGCCACCACGGAGGTGCAGCCCGCGTCGTCGAGCAGGCTGAGGAGCTCGTCGTAGGCGCCGGAGCGGTCGCCGTGGCCGGAGAGCCCGCCCATCGTCCAGGCCTGGAGCATGGTGGGCGGGGCGATGGCGTCCGGGCCGGTGTAGGCGGGGTCGACGTCGCCCATCGCCTCGCACCAGTGCCGGATCATGGGCAGGTTGACCGGGTCCTTGCCCTGGCCCGCGGTGGCTGCGGGCTGCCCTTCGAAGGCCTTGAGCAGCGTGTGGAACCGGGCGGCCTCCGCTGCGTCCTCGCCCGCTGCCTGGTCGGCCGTGGCGGTCATCGCTTCCTCCCCTTCATGCCGAGCCGCATCATGGCGACGATCTCCCGCTGGACCTCGCTGACCCCGCCGCCGAAGGTGTTGATCTGGGCGGCCCGGTTCATGCGTTCCAGCTCGCCGCCGGCGAAGGCCGCGGGCCCCCGTACGAGGGCCTCTTCGCCCACCACCTCCTGGCACATCCGGTACACCTCGACGGTGGACTCGGTGCCGAGGAACTTCACGCCGCTGGCGTCGCCGGGGGCCAGTGCGCCGCTGCCCACGTCCTGGACGAGGCGCCAGTTGAGGAGGCGTACGGCGGCCAGCCGGGCGTGTGCCTCGGCGAGCCGGGACTGCACCCAGGGCAGGTCGGCGGGGCGTTCGCCGGTGACCGGATCGGGGGTGCGCGCGTGGCGGAGCGCGCCCGTGTAGAAGTCCTCCGCCTGCATGCCGATGGCGGCGAGGGCCACGCGCTCGTGGTTGAGCTGGTTGGTGATCAGCCCCCAGCCGCCGTGCTCGGGACCGACGAGGTTGCCGGCGGGCACGCGGAGGGAGTCGTAGTACGTCGACGTGGTCGTGAGGCCGCCGACCGTGTCGATCGGGGTCCAGGCGAAGCCCGGGGCGTCGGTCGGCACCAGGATGATCGAGATGCCCTTGTGCTTGGGGGCGTCGGGATCGGTGCGGCAGGCGAGCCAGATCCAGTCGGCGTTCTGGGCGTTGGAGGTGAAGATCTTCTGCCCGTCGACGACCCAGTCGGCTCCGTCGCGTACGGCGCGGGTGCGCAGCGAGGCGAGGTCCGTGCCGGCCTCGGGCTCCGAGTAGCCGATGGCGAAGACGGTCTCGCCCCGCAGGATCCGGGGCAGGAAGTAGTCCTTCTGCTCCGGGGTCCCGTACTTCATCAGGGTCGGGCCGACGGTGTTGAGGGTGACCATGGAAACGGGGGCGCCCGCCCGGTAGGCCTCGTCGAAGAACACGAACTGCTCGTCGGGCCCGCGCCCTTGGCCGCCGTACTCGACGGGCCAGCCGAGGCCGAGCAGTCCGTCGGCGCCGATCCGGCGCAGCAGTGCACGCTGGGCGGCGGGGTCCTCGGGGGGCCCGTCGGGCAGCAGATCGTGGAAGTACTCCCGCAGTTCGGCGCGGAGCCGCAACTGGCCTTCCGTCGGGGCGAGGTGCACGGCGCTGGCCTCCCGGCATCACATCATCGAGTGAACCTGACTGTCCGTCAGATTCCCTGTCGATGTCAAGGTCGGGAGAGCCCGTAACGAGCTCGGCCCGGCCGTCGCCCGGACGCGCGGGAGCGCCTGCCCCACCGGACCCCAGCCGGTCCGGTGGCACAGGCGCCCTCAAGACTCAGAGGACTCGGGGAGCGTCTACCACCAGGGGTGGAAGTTGACCGCGAGGTTGCCCTGCTGGATCGCCGTGAAGGCCGAGCCGTTGACCTGCGCGGTGTTGTTCTGGTTGGACGCACCGGAGCCGGTGGCGACCTGCTGGGAGGTGGACGAGTTGCCGTGGTTGTTACCACCGACACCGCTGCCGATGATGCTGGCGACGCTCGCATTCGATCCGTCGTTCGCGAAGGAGCCGTTGTCGGCCGAGGCCACACCGCCGAAGAGGGCGACGGCGAGGGGGAGAGCGGCGACAGCGGCGAAGACGCGGGCGGTACGGATGCTTGCCATGTCTGAATCCTCCAGAAAACCGAAGTGGGATTTACTCCAAGGCAGTTGGCCGACCGCCTCGGTCGTTCTGTGTGGTGACGACGTCGCGGGACCAGAGTTGCCCACCGAATCCCCGGCGAACCACCCCGGAGTCCACGATTCCCCCGCAAGCATGAGCAACATCGGATAAACCTCATTCGCATCGCGACGGCCCAGGTCAGCGCCTCGGAGAGGGGCTGAAACCGCCGCCGTCTACGAGCTGAAACGTTCCCTCAAACTCATGTGCGCCGGACATGCCGAAAAGGGCCGCGCCGTCCGGGAACCCCACCGTCTCCCGGGCCTGCGGCCCTGCCATGCCAAGCTTCACGCCCCCTGTGCGCCCCGGCGCACGCCGGGTCCGCCCCACCGTGCCCCGCTCCGGGGGCACGTCTGCGGCGCGATCCGCGGTCGCGACCTGCCGACCGGGCTCCAGCGCCTGCTGGTGTTGTTGTTGCTGCCGTTGCTGCTGCTGCCGATTCCGTGCTGCCCACTGCACACTGCATGCACGTCTGACATGACGTGGTGTGCGCATCACGTATGTGCGTACTGCCGATCGAGTCCGGGTACTGCCTGGTGCGTTCGTGCGACGTGCGAAGTGCGACGTGCGAAGTGCGAAGTGCGAAGTGCGAGGTACGAAGTGCGAGGTACGAAGTGCGAGGTACGAAGTGCGAGGTGCGCCTCCGTACGGGTGCTACGCGACCAGCCCGAGCTCTTCGCGACCGGCCCCGGAGGTTCCCCCGGCGAGCGACGCGGCCGTGGTCGAGCGGCGGACCGACGGGGCCTTGCCGTGCGCCTCGGCGCGGATGCGCTGCTTGATGGTCGGCGGGAGCGATCCGCCCCGCATCATCGCCCGCCAGCTCCGGCGCCCCATCGGCCGGGCCGGCCGGCGTACCGCGGCGGCCGCACGGCGGGAGGGAGCAGGGGCGGGGGCGGCGGATCCGCCGGCAGCGGCGGCCGGGGCGGCCTTGGCGCCGAACCCGAGGGAGGCGAGGAGCGCCACGAGGGCGGCGACCACTGCGGTCCAGATCGACGTGACGGTGATGCGGTGAGCCATGACGGGGTCCTTCGTTTCGCGATGTTCCGACGGGCGGATCTGCATACATTCGTCATGATGTGTTCGCAACCGCAGCGCCCCCACCACGCGCGCCGATCTTCCGACAAACACCACTCGAAGGGCGCAACACCACTGGCCGGCCGGCGCCGACGCCCGTTGGACCCGGGAGGGCCCCGGTCTGCGCGAGGCGTTCGACGCAGTCCCGGGGCCCCAGGGCGAAGGCGTCAGGCGAGCTTGGCGGCCAGGATGTCGACCGGGAGGATCTCGGGGGCCTCGGCCAGCAGCTTCGGGGCGTTCTCCATGAGGGCCGCGGCGATCCTCCCCTGGAGGTGGGCGGTTCGGTCCTCGTCGCTGCCGAAGGCGTCGAAGATGCCGAACGTGGTCGGGCCGAGCCGCAGGGCGAACCAGACCGTGGTGCCGGTTTCTTCCTGCGCCAGGGCGAGGGCGCCGGTGAGCAGGCCTTCCACGTCGGCGGCATGCTCCGGCTTGGCCTCGATCCGGGCGAGCAGGCCGACGCGGGTGGTGTCGGGGACGGGAGCGCTGGTCATGGAGGACTCCTTCTGAGGTGGCGTACCGCGCCGCGGGATGCGCGCCGCGCGAGGGATGCCGTGCGGCGCGCGCTGTGCGGTACGACCACCGTAGGAGCGGGCCCCCTGCCGCGCTCAGTGGCGGATCCGCCGGATGCTTTACCGTTTCCGACATGCGGATCTCGGTGCTGGTCATGGACGACCTCTTCGACTCCGGGCTGGCCACGGTCCTCGACGTCCTGCAGATGGCCAATGAGCTGCGCCCCGAGCTGCCCCATCCCCCGCCGCGCTGGGAGCTGACCCGGGTCGGCAGCTCCGGCGCCGTACGCACCGCCTCCGGGCACGTGATCGAGGCCGTCGCCGTCGAGGACGCGCCCCGGCCCGATCTCCTCGTCGTGCCCGGCGCCGGCCCCAAGCAGCCCGAACCACTGCTGGACTGGGTGGCGTCGGCGGAGCGCGGGCCGGAACGCGAAGCCCTGCGGCGGGCCCGGGCCGACGGCGTCCCCCTGGCCGCGGCCTGCACGAGCACCTTCCTCCTCGCCGAGGCGGGGGTCCTGGACGGACTCGGTGCCACCACCAGCTGGTGGCTGGCCCCGGCCTTCCGGCAGGCCTACCCGCAGGTGGCGCTGGACGAGAGCAACATGCTGGCCCACGCCGACGGGGTGATCACCGCCGGTGCCGCCATGGCCCACCTCGACCTCGCACTCGCCCTGGTCCGGCAGGCGAGCCCGGTACTGGCCGAGCTCACGGCCCGCTACCTGGTGGTCGACGACCGGCCCACCCAGGCCGGTTACGCGATCCCCAGCCACCTCGCCCGCACCGATCCCACCGTCAGCGCCTTCGAACGGTGGGTGCGCCGGCACATCGGCGAGCCCCTGCGGATGGCCGACGCGGCCCGGGCGGTCGGCGCGAGCGAACGGACCCTCCAGCGGGCCGTGGACCGGGTACTGGGGGTGTCGCCGCTGCGGTTCGCCCAGACCATCCGGCTCGAACAGGCGGCCCACCTGCTGCGCACCACCGACCTGCCTACCGAGGCCGTGGCCCGCCGCGTCGGCTACGAGAACGCCTCGAGCCTCACCACCCTGCTGCGACAGCGGCTCGGCACCACCCCGGGCCGCCTGCGCACCCCGGACGCACCCCGCACATGACGAAGGGGCGTCCCATCACGGGGCGCCCCTCTTATGTGCCTTCACATGCGCAGGTGGATCAAGGACCGCCCTGTCGGCTGCCCCCTACCACCAGGACTGGTTGTTGGGCCCGGTCTGCCACAGGCGGTCGTCGCTCGGGTACGAGTAGTCCAGGCGGACGGTGTCCCACTGGTCGTTGTTGGTGTTCTGGAGGGCCATGGCGACGTCCACGTTCTTCAGTGGACGCCAGATCCACCAGCGCTCTGGGTTGCCGCCCTTGGTTTCCAGGCGCAGGCTCCACTTCTGCTGGTCCGAGCCGTCGCATGCGCGTACCACGACGCGGTTCCCCCGGACCGGGTTGGTCGACTCGGGCTCGATGCACCGGTTCGCGGCACGGTTGCGCAGGGTCGCGGTCCACAGCTGGTTGGTGCTGTCGTAGGCGCCTTCCCAGTCCCACGCCTCCGTGATGTAGCTGTCCCAGCGGGTACCGCGGAGCGCGATCACCTCGGCCCCTTCTGCGGTACTGTCCGCGCCCAGCGCCAGGCGGCTGCCGTGCATCTTGTTCACCAGATCTTGGTTGATGAGCGAATCCGCCGACGCCGGCGAGGCGCCGGCCAACACGATCGGGACCGCCGCGCACACGGCGGCGAGCAGCGAGAACCTTCGCTTGCGCATGACAAGTCGTCCTTCCGGAAGGGGGGCAGGGCAGCGCGGCAACGCCGCCTCCGCCTGGGAACGGCTGGGACGCTTCCACACACCCCTGCGCGGCTTCCCCCGCCACGCCCGAACAGGAATCGCAGAAACGATCCCCTGTACGCACAACAGCCCTGCCGGCAGGACATCCGTCGACTTCACCCACTGCGGACCACGGTCCACGCCTGGTCCACACACGCTGGTCGACGGCGCGACACTGGCGGATCGAGGTGAGACGGTGCGCACGACGAAGGGGCGCCCCTGGTGAGGGGCGCCCCTTCTGGTCAGCGCGTCGTCTGACCTGGTGCGGTGGGTGTGGGATTTGAACCCACGGTGACTCGCGCCACGACGGTTTTCAAGACCGTTCCCTTAGGCCGCTCGGGCAACCCACCTGGCCGGTACAGAGTACCGGCAGGTGGGGGGCGGCTGGGTCAGGAATTCTGGGCCTTGTCGTAGGCCGCCTTCGCTTCGTTGCCGAAGTACGGGCCGAACATCCGGTTGGGCAGGAAGGTGTAGCCGAAGCTGTTCACCGAGACCTGGGTGCCCAGGCCCGTGGACTCGTTGAAGTCCTGGAACCAGGGGCCGCCGCTGGAGCCGCCGGTCATGTTGCAGCCCAGGCCGTGGTCCTTGGTCAGCAGGAAGTCCTTGCTGGAGTTCCCGCTGCAGTAGACCAGCTTGGTGCCGTCGTAGGGCGCGGCCGCCGGGAAGCCGAAGGAGTACATCTTCTTGCTGTAGCCACCGTTGAACAGGATCCCCTGGGCGCCGACGACCTGGCTCAGCTTCTGGCCGTTCAGCGGGGCGACGACGGCGAGGCCGACGTCCATGTTCATGTCCTCGCTGGCGGCCCACTGGTCGGTGGCGAAGGTCTTGGTGGCCGACCACTGGCCGTAGGGCGCGTTCCCGTTGTCGTACGCGGGAACGAAGATCCAGTTGGTGTGCCAGGTGCCCTGGTACTTCACGCAGTGGCCGGCGGTGATGACCGTGCTGCCGTTGGCGCTGGTGATGGAGTCACCGGAGCAGGACGCGGTCCTGTCGCCGAAGGTGAAGAAGACCCGGCCCGAGGTCTTCACCACCGCGCCGCCGCCCGTCCACGCGCCGCCCGCCTGCGGGAACGCGGTCGGGGAGGCGGCCGCGAGGGGCGCCGCGGAGGACGGCGCTGTCGGGGCGACCGCCATGGGCCGTTCCGAGGCCGCGACCCGCGCACGCCCGGCGCCGGGCGCCGCCGTCACGTCCAGCGGGATGGCGCTGCGCATCCGCTCGGCGGTCCAGAAACCCCGGCTGTGCTGCTGCTCGAACGAGGCCGGGGCGTCCGCGGCGGCCGAAGGGGTGGCCGCCGTCAGCGCGCCCGCGATCAGGGCGCCCGCCGCCATGAGGACCGATGCTGCCGTGCGATGACGATTCACGCATGACTCCTTCTGCCGTGCCCGGTCCCGTCGGAGCGGGCAGGGTGGGGGTGAAGAGCTGTCGGTGCGGATCGGCCGCAGAGTCGCACGCGCGGCACGAGAAGTCAGGAGACGGTCGGAACGTTCGGTCGGTTCCGGCCAGGAATTGGCCAACTCCCGTCGATGGAAAATGTCCTGCGGTCACATCGTCAGCAGCACTCCCGCGTACGAGACGCCGGCCACCACGATCCAGGCGCCGAGCCCCAGTACCGCGGCCCGTCCGCCGGTCCTGGCCAGCCGGGGGAGGTCCACGGCGCTGCCGAGCCCGAACAGGGCCGCCGCCAGCAGCAGTTCCTGCGCGGTGTGGGCCCACTCCAGTGCCGCGTCGGGCAGCACCCCGGTGGCGCGCAGCCCGGCCGCGGCCAGGAACCCGGCCACGAACAGCGGCACCGGCGCCGGGCGGCGGCCCGAGGACGTGCGCACACCCTGCCGGCGTGCCCGTACGGAGAAGGCCACGGCGGCCACCAGCGGGGCCAGCAGGGCCACCCGCATGAGCTTGACCAGGACGGCCTCGCCGAGCGCGCCCGGACCGGCCGTTTGGGCGGTGGCGACCACCTGGCCGACGTCGTGGACGCTCGCGCCGACCCAGCGCCCGAAGGCCGGGTCCGAGAGCCCCAACGGGCTCTGGAGGAGGGGGAGGACCGCGATGGCCAGCGTCCCGCACAGGGTCACCAGCGCCACCGAGGCGGCCACGTCCTCCTCGTCGCTGCCGGACACCTGGCTCACCGCGCCGATCGCCGACGCCCCGCAGATCGAGTACCCGGTGGCGATCAGCAGCGGCTGGTCGCCGGGGAGCCCGAGCCTGCGGCCCAGCCAGAGCGTGCCGAAGAAGGTGGCGGCGACCACCGCTGCCACCATCGCCACCGTGGCCCAGCCCAGCCGGAGCACCTGGTCCAGGCCCAGCCCCAGGCCCAGCAGGACGATGCCGATCCGCATCAGCCGCCGCCCGGCCAGCGAAAGCCCTGGCCGAGCTGCTCCGCGTACGACCTCGCGTATGCCCGGGAGATGGGCCACCGCGATGCCGAGCACCACCGACGCCGTCAGCATGGGTACGTCGGGCACCAGCCGGTGCACGCACCACGCCACCAGTACGCCGACGGCTGCCAGCCCCAACCCCGGCCAGGACGAGGATGTTTCACGTGAAACACGGCGTGCCCGCTCCGTCTCCGCCCCGCGTACCGGGCGGTTCAGCAGGGCCATCAGTCGGTGGGGAGCGTGTAGACGCGGCGGACGCTGCTGCCCAGGCGGATGACGTCGGCACCGTAGACGTGAATGGATATCGCGGTGGTGCCACAGGAGTTGCGGACCTTGTGGATATCGCCGGGCGGGGCGAATCCGCAGACGTCGCCGGGGCCGTTGACCACCTGCTCGGTCGCCACCAGCCGGGCGCAGGATTCTCCCGCGGCGGGGGCCAGCCGGTAGCGGAGCTCGCTCTCCTCGCCCTCGTGCACCCCGGCCACGCACCAGGAGACGTGGTCGTGGATGGCGGTCTCCTGGCCGGGCAGCCACACCAGGGCGACCACCGAGAAGCTGCCGTCCGGCTCCGCGTGCAGGACGTGCTGCCGGTACCGGTCTGCGTGCCCCTCGCGCTGCTCGGGGGTGAGCAGGTCGGCCGTGCCCAGATGCGGGGCGACGCGCTCGCCGACGAGGTAGGCGGTCAGGTCCGGGGCCAGCCCCCGGTCCACGACCGTACGGATCTCACTGACGAGGGCGGCCATCCTCGCGGTCGTACGGGCCGGCGTAGTGGTGGTCATAAGGGCAGCGTCGAGCAGCCGTCCCATCACGTCCAACGACAGTTCTCACCTGAAATCCCAAGCAGCGCTTATGGATTCGGGGGAGGAGCCGCCGGCCTCAGCAGCCGACGCGGTTGGAGGCCGCCTGCTTCAGCGCGTTGAGGACCACGGACGTCGCCGGGATCCGCAGATGGTCGCGGTAGACGTACGCGGCGATGTGCCGGCGTGCGGCGGGCTGCAGAGCCCGCCCGCACACCTTGCTCAGGGAGAGGGAGGGCAGCACCAGCGCGGGCATCATCGCCACGCCGAGGCCCTGCCCGACCATGCTCTGCACCACCAGGTTGTCGTCCGTGGCGAACCGGATGTCGGGCACGAAGCCCAGCTCGGCGCACTCGTGCAGCAGGTTCGCCCGGCAGCGCGGACAGCCGGCGATCCACCGCTCCTCCGCGAGGTCGGCCAGGTGCACGGCCCGCCGCCGGGCCAGCGGGTGCCCGGTCGGGAGCAGCACCGTCAGCTGGTCCTCCATGAGTCTGACCTCGGCGACCTCCTCCGGAATCTCCTCGTGGAGCCCGGGATAGGTGAAGGCGAGGGTGATGTCGCACTCCCCGCGCTCCAGCCTGCGCAGCGACTCGGGGGGCTCCCCTTCCAGCAGCTCGACCTGGATGCCCGGGTGCTCCTTGGCCAGGCCGCTCAGGGCCTCCGGGACCAGCGTGACGTTGGCGCTGGGGAAGCCGCACAGCCGTACCCGCCCGGTGCGCAGCCGTGCGTATGCCTTGAGCTGGGCCTCTGCGGCGGCGAGACTGCCGAGGATGGACTCGGCATGCCGGGCCATGGACTCCCCGGCCTCGGTGAGCTGCATCTTGCGGCCGACCCGGGTGAACAGCGGGGTGCCGACGGCGCGTTCCAGCGCCTTCATCTGCTGGGTGACGGCGGGCTGGGTGTAGCCGAGGACGCGAGCGGCCGCCGAGTAGGACCCGTGGGTGACCACTTCATGGAAAGTACGTATGTGCCGCGAATCGAACACGTGGGAAGCATAAGCGGACATTGGGAGGGGCCGTAGGCGGATTCGCGCCCACGGCCCCTCACCATCAGGCCAGCGGTCCCGGCCGGTCCCCGCGGGCGGGGCCGGCCGTGGGGCCGTGGTTACTTGTCGCCGACCCGCGAGCCGAGCGTGATGTCGACGGTGTTCGGCTTGCCGTCGCGCAGGTAGGTCAGCTTCACGACGTCGCCCGGCTTGTGCGTCCAGATCTCACTGATCAGGGTCGGGCCGCTGTCGATCGGCTTGTCGCCGAACTGGGTGATGACGTCGCCGGGCTTGAGGCCCGCCTTGCCGGCCGGACCGTTGGGGTCGACCAGCTCGTTGGCGGGCGCGCCCTGCTCCGAGATCTTGGCCCCGTCGGACTTGGCCTGGAGGTCCACGGAGACCGAGATGATCGGGTAGACCGGCTTGCCCGTCTTGATCAGCGACTCGGCGACGTTCTTCGCCTGGTTGATCGGGATGGCGAAGCCGAGGCCGATCGAGCCGGCCTGGCCGCCGCCGAAGCCGCCGTTGCCGGCCGACTGGATGGCGGAGTTGATGCCGATGACCGCACCGCGCCCGTCGAGCAGCGGGCCGCCGGAGTTGCCGGGGTTGATCGAGGCGTCCGTCTGGAGCGCGCTCATGTACGAGCTCTTGCTCCCGGACCCGTCACCGGAGGCCACCGGCCGGTTCTTGGCGCTGACGATGCCGGTGGTGACCGTGTTCGACAGGCCGAAGGGGGCGCCGATCGCGATGGTCGAGTCGCCGACCGCGACCTTGTCGGAGTCGCCGAGCGGCAGCGGCTTGAGCCCGGCCGGCGGGTTCTTCAGCTTGAGCACGGCCACGTCGTAGCCCTGGGCCCGGCCGACGACCTCGGCGTCGTACTTCTTGCCGTCGGAGAAGGTCGCCGAGAGCTTGCCGCCGTTCGCGGCGGAGGCCACCACGTGGTTGTTGGTGAGGATGTGGCCCTGCTGGTCGTAGACGAAGCCGGTGCCCGTGCCGCCCTCGCCGTCGCCGGCCGAGGCCTCGATGGTGACGACGCTGGGCAGCGCGCCCGCGGCCAGGCCCGCGATGGAACCGGCCTCCCGCTTGAGGTCCTTGGGGGTGTTGCCCGCGGTGATCGTGGTCGAGCCGAAGCCGTTGTCGTTGCGCTCGGCGGCCCAGTAGCCGATGCCGCCGCCGACGCCGCCCGCGAGGAGGGCCGCCACGAGCACGGCGGCGACCAGGCCGCCCTTGCCCTTCGGCTTGGCGGGCGGCATGCCGCCCGTGGTCAGGGGCGCACCCCAGGCGCCGCCGCCGTGGCCGCCGGAACCGTACGCCGGGACGCTGGGCGGCGGGGGCGGCCAGCCCTCGGCGCCGTGCGCGGCAGGGCCCTGCGGCGCAGGGGCCTGGCCGTAGTCCGGCGCCGGGGCGGGGGTGGGCGGGAGCTGCTGGGTCGGCTCGGCGCCGGGCGCGGGCGTCGGCGGGAGCTGCTGGGTGACGGGTTCCGCGGCGGGCACGGCCGGCGCGGGGGCATGCGTGGTGGCGGCGTGCTCGGCCGTCGGGGCAGGTGCCGGGGCGCCCGCGGGGGCCTCTGCAGCCGGTGCGGCCGCAGACGTCTCGGGGGCGGGAGCGGCTACCGGGGGTGCCGACGGGGCCGCGGGGGGCGTCGGGGCCGCGGTGCCCTCGTTCTCGGTGCTCACAGCGCTCTTCTCCTCGTCACACACGACTTCAGACAAACTGACGTTCGGCTCGACTGAACGTTCGACGCGCCGCACAAGTTCCTGGGAAAAGCCTTCCCCATGACCCGTCAGAGCACTGTAAGCCGGACCTGTGTATCTCCCCCATCCTTTATCTCCGGCATTTCGGACGCATCCCGAGGGCGGATCCCGACACCGGGCGCCTTCTCGGTGGCACCATGACCCGGTGACCCACGCAATGCCGCCCATCCAGGTCGTCGCCCACCGCGGCGCCTCGGAGGATGCCCCCGAGCACACCCTGGCCGCCTACCGAAAGGCCATCGAGGACGGCGCCGACGCCCTCGAATGCGATGTCCGGCTCACCGCCGACGGCCACCTGGTCCTGGTCCACGACCGCCGGGTCAACCGCACGTCCAACGGCCGCGGCGCCGTCTCCGCCCTCGAGCTGGCCGACCTCGCCGCCCTCGACTTCGGCTCCTGGAAGGACCGCGAGGAGTCCCCCGACTGGGACGCCGACCCCGAGCGCACCTCCGTGCTCACCCTGGAGCGGCTGCTGGAGCTGGTCTCCGACGCCGGCCGGCCGGTGCAGCTCGCCATCGAGACGAAGCACCCGACCCGCTGGGCCGGACAGGTGGAGGAGCGCCTCCTCTTCCTCCTCAAGCGGTTCGGGCTGGACGCGCCGCCCGCCGAGGGCCCGCACCCGGTCCGCGTCATGAGCTTCTCCGCGCGCTCCCTGCACCGGGTGCGGGCGGGCGCGCCGACGATCCCGACCGTGTACCTGATGCAGTTCATCTCGCCCCGGATGCGCGACGGGCGACTGCCGGCCGGGGTGCGGATCGCCGGTCCCGGGATGCGCATCGTGCGCAGCCATCCCGGGTTCATCCGCAAGCTCCAGGGCGCGGGCCACTCCGTACACGTATGGACCGTAAACGAACCGGAAGACGTTCAGCTCTGCGCTGATCTGGGTGTGGAAGCGATCATTACGAACAGGCCGCGCCAAGTTCTGTCACAGCTGGGGCGCTGACGTCCCCATTTGCCCACCCGTCCCGCACGCCGCGCACGTGACAGGGTGTGCCCCGGCGCATCCGCTCCGCAATCGCTGGTCATGAATGCGTCAGAGGGCTCCGCGTGGTCGGTTTCCGGTCCAGGCCATTGGGGCATCCAGACCATGGCGTGGGGCTAAGGAGGTTCCGGGGGTGGCGTTGGTGGTGGCACAGGAAGTGCCCACGTCGTCGTGCATGGACGTATGCCATGGTCCTGCGGGCGTGGGCGAGGCGAGACGCCGCATGCGCGAGCAGTTGCGCATGAGCGGGGTGTCCGAATCGGTCGTTGACGACGCCGTACTGATCCTTTCCGAACTGCTCAGCAACGCCTGCCGGCACGGCAGACCGCTGGGCGCCGGGGAGATCGGCGACGGGGAGATACGCGCCGCATGGCGCATCGACAAGGCGGGGCGGCTGACGGTCGAGGTCACGGACGGGGGCGGTCCCACCCGCCCGGTTCCGGCCACGCCCTCGGTCACCGCGCGCGGCGGCCGGGGGCTGAACATCATCAGCGCCCTCGCCCAGGACTGGGGTGTCCGGGACGGAGCGGCAGGCGAGGTCACCGTATGGGTGACCGTTGCATGTGGGCCCCGGCACGACGATTTCGCTACGCGCGTTGCGCCCCCGGCGATCGACTTCAGCACGGCCTTCGACGATCTGCATCCGTGACCGGATCCCGACCCGGACCCCGGCGCGGACCCGACCCGGATCCCGGCACGGACCCCCGACGCGGGCCCGACCCGGATCCCCGACAGCAGCACCCGCACCACCGGCCATCCGAACGAGCGGCCGCCGGGAGCGCACGCCGACCGTGCTCCCGGCCGCAGCCTCCCGGTTGCAGCGGTACGAACGGCTAGGCTCGCGCCCAGACACAACGCCGTACCGCCGCAACCGGGAGACACCCACGATGGCCAAGAAGCGCCCCGCAGCCAAGACTGCAAAGCCGCAGCTCAAGAACGGGGAGATCCCGGTGGTGGGCGCACGCGAGCCCTGCCCCTGCGGATCCGGGCGCCGCTACAAGGCCTGCCACGGAGCAGCCGCCGCGCACGCCGTCACCGAGCACGTGGCACGCCCCTTCGAGGGCCTGCCGGGCGAGTGCGACTGGGTCGCGCTGCGCGAGCTCGTGCCCGCGGCGACCATCCCGCTCACGCTCAAGGACGGCCTGCCCGAGGGCGTCCCCTCCGTCACGCTGGTGACCGTACTGCCCATGGCCTGGCCGGCGCTGCGCCGCGAGGACGGGTCCGTCCTGCTCGGCCTGCAGAACGACTCGACCACCGGGGACCTCTCCCGGGACATGGCCGACACGCTGGAGCGCGCGCTCGTCGCGGAACCGGGTACCCCGATTCCGGCCCGCCGTGTTCCCGCCGAGGGTCCGCGACTTCAGGATCTCCTGGACACGGACGGCGTTTTCGAGCCGGTTGTGCACAGCGGCTTCGAATTCTGGATTCCGGATGCGGAGAGCGCCCAGAGCGCCTCCCCCGAGATCGCCGCCTCCCTCGAGCGCGCCAACGCCGCCGCCATCCCGACGGTCAAGCTGGCCGGCGTGGACGCGGCCTACTGGTGCGAGACCCCGGACAAGAACCACCTGCGCTGGGTCATGCCGCACCCCGAGGAGAAGCTGCTCGACGCCCTCGCGCGGCTGCACGCCGCCGGCACCTCCTCGCTCGGCGAAGGCACCCGACTGGTCGGTTCCTTCCGGGCGCACGGCCTGATGGTCCCCGTCTGGGACCTGCCCACCGGAGTGAGCGCCGACGACGTGGAGAAGCCTGCCGCGGAGTTCGCGGAGCGGCTGGCCACGGCCCTGGCCGCGGACGCCCCGCTGACCGCGGAGGAGCGCCGGGCGCGCGGCGGACTCACCAACCGCCAGGTCACCCTCAGCTGACCGCCGAGCCCCTGCAGGACCGGTGACTGGGGTCACAACTCCCGCTAATCGCCTGCAAATCGGTGTCTGAATATCAGAGATCGAATTTGCGAACAGGCGATCTCTTGTTACCGTTCTTGTAGCCCGGTCGCTGGTGCATCCCCCGTCGCCAGCGACCGGGCCCTTCCATTTCCGCCGTCGCTCAACCGTCGGCCGGTGCCGGTGAGTTGCTCCCGGACCGCAGCAGCAGTCGCCCTTCATCATCCGGAACTGCAAACTCCGCAACGGCCGAGTAGGCGTCCGGCGCCCCCGCCGAGTCCTCCCTCGGCGTCTCGCAGAGTCCCGGCTCGTCGCCCGCCCCGACCGCGCACCGGATCTGCACCGTGCGCCCGGCGGGCCCCATCACCGTCAGGACGGCGTCCAAGGCGCGCCCGCTGGTGTTGCGGTAGTAGCTCCGGCCCCAGGTGCGCCCCTCGCCCGCCAGGATGCAGGTCTGCGCCTCCACGCCTTGCGGGGAGGAGAGTTCGGGGCCGCACCGGGAGTCCGTACGCGGCTGCTCGGACGGACCCGGCTGCCGCGGCCCGGCCTGCCGCGCGGGCGGGGCGCCGGGTGCCGGCGTACGGGATCCGCCCGCCGGATCGGCCAACCCGAGCGAGGAGAGCAACCCGCCGCCTTTTCCGTCGTCCTGACCGGCGAAATCCGGTCCGGCGATCGCTCCTGCCAGCGGGAGCGACAAGATGATCAGCACACCCGCGCTGATACCGATCAAGCGGAGATTCATTCGGCGAACATAGCGATGCGGGAATGGGGCGCGGAGATCCCCGCGCCCAATTCCCTTGGAAACTCGTCCCGCTGGCACCCGTACGAGTGATCGGCGAGCGGCCGGAGCGACGGTACGGCCGCTCGCGCGCGGGCCGTACGCCCACCGTGCGTGATCAGTACGCGAGCCTGCTGCCGCCGCCGGAGGCTCCGCTGCTCGCCTCGACCAGCGCGTCAACGACGGCCTCGATCTCCGGCAGCCACAGGCCCCCGGCATCCGAGGGCTCGCGCTCCCACCGCACCTGCCCGCCGCCGGACGCGGGGGAGGGCGGGAGCAACAGGTAGCCGCCCTCGCCGTGGAAGCGCAGCGCGGAGGGCACGTGGTCCTTGGCGTACAGGAGTTCGCCGAGCCGCTCCAGCGAGTACGGCGCGACCAGGAGCGACCACCGGGTGGGGGTGGCCACGATCGGACCCAGCCGCATCCCCTGCGCGTCCAGCCGTACGACGGCCAGCGCGGCCGCGGCGGCCGGCAGGCTCACGGCGCACGGCGCGGACCCGCCGGTGGCCAGCAGGACGGGGGCGGTGGGCCGGTTGGTCCACCACCAGGCCACCATCCGGGGGTCGGTGGTGGCCGCCAGCAGCCCGGGGTCGAAGGGGTGGGCGCCGGGAACGACGCAGTCGGGGTCGGGGCAGGCGCACCGGACACTGTCGGCGCCGGAGCGGCCGACGCCGGGCAGCACCGGCCACTGCCAGACGGTGGCGCAGGTGAGCGCCGCATCGAGGAGGGCCTGGTCACCGCTCTGCCCGGGGGCGGGGCGAAGGGATTTCAGGCGATTGCGGAGCCGCTGGAGACGCCTTCCGAGGATCTCGCGCATGAGCGCTCGTTCCTTTCCGTTGAACGCCGAGGGCCACATCACACCATGTAACCGGTGTCTCACCACACGTACACGTTTCGCGTCACTGTCCGCCGGAAGCAGGTTCACACGGTTCGTGCAGTTTTCTTACGGGTCCATGAAACGTCCGGCGGGGCGGAACGCGACCCACGCCGGCACCGAGACCGGCTGCCGCCGCTAAGGACGACGGCCCGTGCCGGGCGGTTCCCGGCGACCACCGGGCTGCGCCAACTCTCCCCGGGCACCACCGACTAGGTACCCGGAGCCACTCCGGCGCCTGACCAGTCGATCGCAAAAACCGTCCGCTTCCAGCTTTTTCCGGCCAAGTTCTAGCCTTGGCTGGACAGTGAGTTGCAGCCCCACGGACACCAGGATTCCCACCTGGGCAATGCTGGACATCGATCCTCATGTGCGTGTAGATGTGGATTCATTGATGGCGGCGCAGCACGATCTGGGGGTTTGCGATGCTATATGGCGAATCGCACCAGGTGGAAAGGCGGACGCCATGAGCGCCCCGCATCTGCCGAAAGTGGCTGGAATCGATCCAGCAGTTACCGCGGTCCCGCAGACTGCGGCGCCCACGCCCGCCCGAACAGCCCCCGCACCGGCCCCGGCACCGGTCCCCGGACCGAGCACGCTGATCCAGGACCGCCTGGCGGGGATGGTCTCCGATCTGACCACCCTCCACGAGCTCACCGAACGCCTCGCCCGCGCCCGTGACCTCGACTCCTCCCTCCAGGAGTTCCTGCGCGCCGGAGCCGCACTCGTCGGCGCCCGCCGCGGCCTGATCGTCCTGGAGCCCTCCGACGGGCTCGGCCCCACGGCCACGATCGGCCTCGGCCTCGGCCGCGCGGACCTCGGGCACATCGAGACCGTCCCGCGCGCCGCGACGTCGTACGGCCGGATCCTGGACGGGCTCCCCGACGCCCACGGCGGCTCCGAGGTGCTCCCCGAACCCGACGCCGCCCCCGGCTCGTGCGGGTACGGAACGCCGGTCGACCCCCGGCACCGCGAGGTCGCCGCCCGGCTCGGCTACGCCGCGAGCTACGCCGTCCCGCTCACCGCCGAGGCCACCGGCCGGCTCGGCGCGGCCGTCTGGCTCTACGACGAGCCGGCCGAGCCGAGCGACCGTCAGCGCGATCTCGCCGGGCTCTACGTCCGGCACGCCGCCGAACACCTGGCCCGGATGCTCGAGGTGGAACGCTCCCGCAGCCGGCTGGCCACGGTCGCCGAGGAACTGCTGCCCAGCCGGCTCCCGCGGATCCCCGGCGTCCAGCTCGCCGCCCGCCACCACACCGGACCGCTCGGCGGCGGCGACTGGTACGACGCGCTGCCGCTGCCGGAGGGCGCCCTGGGGCTGGCCGTCGGCTCCGTCACCGGGGCGGGGGCCAGCGCGGTCGCCGCGATGGGACGGCTGCGGGCGTCGCTGCGCGCGTACGCCGTCATGGAGGGGGAGGACCCCGTCGCGGTCCTTTCCGATCTGGAGCTGCTGCTGCGCCTGACCGAGCCGGCGCGCTGCGCCACCGCGCTCTTCGCGTACTGCGAGCCCGCCCAGCGGAAGATCATCCTGGCCGGGGCGGGGCACGCCCCGCCGCTGCTCGTCGGCGAGCGCCGCACGGAGTACGTGGAGACCTCGCTCTCCGCGCCGCTCGGGATGCTGTCGTGCTGGGAAGCGCCGAGCGTGGAGATCGAACCTGCACCCGGAGAAACGGTGCTGCTGTACACCGACGGGCTGCTGCGGCGGACCGGCGACCCGATGGACCGGGCCTACGCGCGGCTGCACGCCGCGGCTGCGGGAGTGCCCCGGGGCATCCGGGACGACCCGGCGGCCGTCTGCGACCACATCCTGCGGACGGTGCTGCCCGAGGACGACCCGGCGCTCGCGCCCGCCGGATCCGCGGTTGCCGCGGCCGCCACCGGGACCACCGCCGCCATGGCCGCCACGGAGGACGGGGTGGAGGACATCGTCCTGCTCGCCGCCCGTTTTGACTGATTTATCACACCTGCCGCCGGGCGTCTTCCCCTCGCACATACGATGGATGCGGTCCATACCCGGTCCTGTCGTAGCTGAGGAGAAGACGTGGCTGACGAGCTCACCCCGGAGACCCCGGAAGAAGAGCAGCCCCAGAAGAAGCACAAGCAGCGCAAGAACGGGCTGTACCCGGGCGTCAGCGACGAACTCGCGGAGAACATGCGCACGGGCTGGGCCGACACCGAGCTGCACGGACTGGAGCCGATCGCCCAGGCCGCGCACACCGCCGCGCGCCGCGCCGCGCTGTCCGCGCGCTTCCCCGGCGAGCGCCTGGTCGTGCCCGCCGGTCGCCTCAAGACCCGCTCGAACGACACCGAGTACCCCTTCCGCGCCTCGACCGAGTACGCGTACCTGACCGGCGACCAGACCGAGAACGGCGTCCTGGTCCTCGAGCCCTCGGGCGAGACCGGCCACACCGCCACCGTCTACCTGCTGCCCCGCTCGGACCGCGAGAACGGCGAGTTCTGGCTCTCCGGCCAGGGCGAGCTGTGGGTCGGCCGCCGCCACTCACTGGCCGAGGCCGAGCAGCTGCTGGGCATCCCCGCGAAGGACGTCCGCAAGCTCGCCGAGGAGCTGGCCGAGGCCGAGGGCCCGGTCCGGGGCGTCCGCGGCCACGACTCCGTCATCGAGACCGCTCTGACCGACAAGGTCACCAAGGAGCGCGACGACGAGCTGCGCGTCTACCTCTCCGAGGCCCGCGCGGTGAAGGACGACTTCGAGATCGGCGAGCTGCAGAAGGCCGTCGACTCCACCGTCCGCGGCTTCGAGGACGTCGTGAAGGTCCTGGACAAGGCCGAGGCCACCTCCGAGCGCTACATCGAGGGCACGTTCTTCCTGCGTGCCCGCGTCGAGGGCAACGACGTCGGCTACGGCTCCATCTGCGCCGCCGGCCCGCACGCCTGCACCCTGCACTGGGTCCGCAACGACGGCGACGTCCGCTCCGGCGACCTGCTGCTGCTCGACGCCGGCGTGGAGACGCACTCCCTCTACACCGCCGACGTCACCCGTACCCTGCCGATCAACGGCACGTACACGGACATCCAGCGCAAGATCTACGACGCGGTGTACGCGTCCCAGGAAGCCGGCATCGCGGCCGTCAAGCCGGGTGCGAAGTTCCGCGACTTCCACGACGCCTCGCAGCACGTCCTCGCCGAGAAGCTCGTCGAGTGGGGCCTGCTCGAGGGCCCGGTCGAGCGCGTCCTGGAGCTCGGCCTGCAGCGCCGCTGGACCCTGCACGGCACCGGCCACATGCTCGGCATGGACGTCCACGACTGCGCCGCCGCGCGCACCGAGGCGTACGTCGACGGCACGCTGGAGCCGGGCATGTGCCTCACCGTCGAGCCCGGTCTGTACTTCCAGGCCGACGACCTGACCGTGCCCGAGGAGTACCGCGGGATCGGCGTCCGGATCGAGGACGACATCCTGGTCACCGAGGACGGCAACCGGAACCTGTCGGCCGGGCTGCCGCGCGCCTCGGCCGATGTCGAGGCCTGGATGGCGCGCCTCAAGGGCTGACTCCGGCGGGCCGCGACGGCCGGCCCGGGAAGGCCGCCTTCGTACGGCCGACCTCGGACGGCCGGCCCCGGACGGCCGGCCCCGGACGGCCGGCCCCGGACGGCTGACGCCCCATGGCTGACCTTCGATGGGCGGGATCTCGTACGCGAGTCCCGTCCATCGGCGTATCCGGGAGGACTTGCGCGGCTACGAGGCCTTCAGCAGCGCTCCCTCACGCCATTTCAGGATCTTGTCGAAGCTGACCACCGCGCCCCGGCCCGGCCGGTTGCGGAACCTGACGTGGTCGGCGAGCTCCGCGATCAGCCACAGGCCCCGTCCGTGCTCGCTCTGCGACGGCTCGGAGGGGCCGGCCGGCGGGGGTCTGCGCCCCGTGACCGTCGCCGCCGGGAATCCCGGTCCCGAATCGGTCACCTCGATGCGGCAGCAGTCCCCGTCCAGGTACGCCGTGACGCGGTACGCCGCGGACGCCTCCGGATCCGGTTCCGCGCCGACACCGGCCTCGGCCGCCGGGCCGCCGTGCTCCACCGCGTTCGCGCACGCCTCGCTCAGCGCCACCGACAGATCGAAGGAGATGTCCGGGTCCACCCCCGCGGTCTCCATCGTCCCCAGCAGCAACCGCCTGGCGAGCGGCACGCTCGCGGCTTCGCGCCTCAAGTGGAGAGACCACCAGATGCTCATACGGGTACCTATTGCCGCCCGCGGGGGTGCGTAAGCGCCCGGCGGCCGGCACAGCCCTCATTCGGCCGATGCGGCACTCCCGGGCAGCGGTGTATGCGGCGTCTGACAGGCCTGCGCCCGGCGGGGACACCCGAGGTGAAGCCCTCGTACAGGGGCACTCACGACCTTCCGGACCTGCCGTATGGACGGCGTGAGGTCAGTGCGATGATGGCCCGGCCATGACTGTCCCCCACGCGACGCCCGCCGGAGCAGGCCTCCGGCTGATCCGGGCCGCGGTGTTCACCGCGGTCCTCGTCGTGCTGTCCGCGGCCGGGCACGCGCTGGCGTCCTGCGCCACCGTGCCGTGGTGGGCCCTCGTCATCGCCTTCCTCGCCGTGTTCGCGGTCGCCGCCCCGCTCGCGGGACACCGGCGCTCGCTGCCCGGCATCGCCGCCGGGCTCGCCTTCGGGCAGCTCGGCCTGCACGCCGTGTTCGGCCTCGCCCAGCACGGCGACGCCGCCGCCCGGACACCCGCCGGCACCGACGCCTCCGTCGCCGCGCTCGCCGCCCGACTGGTCTGCGGGGGCAACTCCGTCCCGCTCAGCCCGGCCGACGCCCGGCAGATCCTGGAGAGCGCCGGACTGGACCCGGCCGCCGTGACGGCCCAGGCCGCAGAGCAGGCCGCGGCTCAGGCACATGCCGGCCACGCGCACATGGCGCAGGCCTACGCGGCGCCCGCCACCGGCCTGTTCAGCACCGGCATGATCGTCGGCCACCTGCTGGCCGCGCTGGCCGCGGGCTGGCTGCTGGGGCGCGGCGACGCCGCCCTGTTCCGGCTCGTCGAGCTGTCCCGCACCTCCGCCGAAGCCGATCCGGTACGCCCTCTGCGCGCCGCGCTGGCCTTCGTACGCGCCCTCGGCGCCGGGCTTCCGGGCACGCCTGCCGGTACTCCGCAGGCCACCCGGACCGCCGCCGAACCCGCCGCCCCCACCGGCCGGGAGGCACTCCAGCACACGGTGATCAGGCGCGGGCCGCCGTGCACGGCGCTCACCCTCGCAGCCTGACGCGGCACCCCCTCCCCGGAGCACCCGGCGGAAGCACCGGTGCCGCGAACTCCGCGCGCGCCCGTGCGCGGAACCACCGTCACCACTGCCCCTGTGGAGTGTTTCTGCCATGAAGACCTCTCGCGTCTCCTTCGCCGCCGCCCTTGCCGCCGGCACCGTCCTCGTCATGTCCGGCACCGCCTTCGCGCACGTCGGCGTGCAGCCCGGAGAGGCCGCCAAGGGCAGCTACGCGACGATCAACTTCAAGGTTCCGAACGAGCGCGACAACGCCTCGACCACGCAGCTGGAAGTCAACTTCCCCGTGGACCAGCCGCTGACGTCCGTCATGCCGCAGGACGTCCCCGGCTGGACCGTCACGGTCGAGAAGAGCAAGCTCGACAAGCCGCTCACCGTCCACGGCAAGCAGGTCAACGAAGCCGTCACCAAGGTGACCTGGAGCGGCGGCAAGATCGAGCCCGGCAAGTTCCAGCAGTTCCCGGTCTCCGTCGGCAAGCTGCCCGACAACGCCGACCAGATGGTCTTCAAGGCGATCCAGACGTACGACAACAACGAGGTCGTCCGCTGGATCGAGGAGACCAAGGAAGGCGCGGCGGAGCCGCAGAACCCGGCGCCCGTCCTGAAGCTGACCGCGGCCAAGGCCGCCGACGGCCACCACGACGACAAGGGCGCCACCGCCGCCAAGGACGACAAGGGCCACGACGAGGCCGCCGCGGACGCCTCCGACACGACCGCGCGGATCCTCGGCGTCGCAGGCATCGTCATCGGTCTCGGCGGTGTCGCCTTCGGTGTCGCCTCGCGTCGCCGCGCCTCCTGACCTGACGCGGCCGCAGGCCGTATCCCCGTATCCAGAACGTGCGCGCAGCCGGCCCGCCCTCGTGGCCGGCCCGCCCGCACCACATACCCGATCCCAGGGACATTTCTCCATGCGCACCACACGTGTGACGGTCGCCGCCCTCGCGGCAGCGGCCGCGCTCACCCTCACCGCCTGCGGCGGTGAGCCCACAAAGACCGACGCGGTCACGCAGATCACCGGCCAGTCCAAGGCCGGTACCGCCACGGTCCTCGACCGCCCCTTCGACAAGCCGGAGCTGGTCCTGACGGACACCACCGGCAAGCCGTGGAACCTGCGCGAACAGACCAAGGGCAAGCCGACGCTCATCTACTTCGGCTACACCAACTGCCCCGACGTGTGCCCCCTGACGATGAGCAACATCGCCGTCGCCAAGAAGGCACTCCCCAAGGCCGACCAGGACAAGCTCCAGGTCGTGTTCGTCACCACCGACCCCGAACGGGACACTCCCGACTCCCTCGGCGCGTGGCTCAAGGCCCAGGACCCGTCCTTCACCGGACTGACCGGGGACTTCGCCACCATCCAGGCCGCCGCGCGCAAGCTCGGCATCGGTATCGAGGCCGCCAAGAAGGAGGCCGACGGCAGCGTCGTCTCCATGCACGGCGCCCAGGTCATCGCGTTCTCGCCCAAGACCGACGAGGGCTACCTCCTCTACGGCGAAGGCAGCACCGTCGACGACTACACCAAGGACCTGCCGAAGATCATCAAGGGAGAGAACCCGTGAACGCCCGCACCACCCGCACCCTCGCCGCCGCACTCTCCCTGACGGCAGCGCTCGCCATATCCGGCTGCTCCTCGGACTCCGACTCCGGCTCGGCCGCCAAGGCCGGCACGGACAAGCCGAAGATGACGGTCACCGGCGCCTTCATGCCGGAGCCCGTGAACGACAAGATGGCCGGCGCGTTCATGGTCATCAAGAACGGCTCGAAGACGGCCGACAAGCTCACGGCCGTCACCAGCCCGCTCTCGGACGATCTGCAGATCCACGAGACCAAGGACCAGAAGATGCAGCAGGTCGCGGCCATGGACGTGCCGGCCAACGGCGAGCTCAAGCTGGAGCGCGGCGGCAACCACGTCATGTTCATGGGGCTGAAGAACACGCCGAAGGTCGGTGACAAGGTCACCGTCGAGCTGCGCTTCGAGAAGGCCGACCCGGTCAAGGTCGAGCTGGACGTCAAGGAACGGACGTACAACGCCCAGAACACCAGCGCCCACTGACGGACCGAGGTACTGACACGCCATGACGGCCATCGCCCCCTCCCCGGCCCGCGTCCGGGCCGCGGCACTCCTGCCGCGGCTCGCGCTGGTCCTCGCGGCCCTGCTGGCAGCCCTGTTCACCGGGGCCGGCCCGGCCACGGCACACGCCGCACTCACCGCGAGCGACCCCAAGGACGGGGCGGTGGTCGCCACGGCCCCCGCCCAGGTCACCCTCTCCTTCTCGGAGCAGGTCGCCATGGGCGACGACTCCATCCGCGTCATGGACCCGCAGGGCAGGCGGGTGGACACCGGCGAACTGCGCGACATGTGCAGCGGATCCACCGTCCGCTACGGCACCGCGCTGCACTCCGGGCTGCCGGACGGCACGTACACCGTCGCCTGGCAGGCCGTGTCGGCGGACAGCCACCCCGTCTCCGGCGCCTTCACCTTCTCCATCGGCGCCCCCTCGGCGACCAGCGTCGCCCTGCCCACCGGGCAGGCGGGCGGCGGACCTGTCGGCATCGCGTACGGCATCGCCCGCTACGCCGCCTACGGCGGTTTCACGGTTCTCGTCGGCGGGGCCGCCTTCATCCTGCTGTGCTGGCGCCGCGGCGCCACGCAGCGCCCGCTGCAGAAGCTCGTCGTGCGCGCCTGGGTCACGCTCACCGCCGCCACCCTCGCGATGCTGGTGCTCCGCAACCCGTACACGGGGTCGGGGAAGTTCGCCGACGCGCTGGACCTGGGCGGCCTCAAGGCCGTGCTGGAGACCAAGCCCGGCGCCTCCCTCGTCTCCCGGCTGCTGCTTCTCGGTGCCGCCGCGCTGTTCATCGCCGTGCTGTTCGGCGCCTTTGCGCGCAGGACCGCCGAGACCGGGGACATCGGCAAGGGCAAGAACGGGGACAAGGGCAGCGGCAAGGCACAGGCCGCGGACAAGGAGGCCAACGACCTCCTCTTCGGCCTCGGCATCGGCGGTGCCGTCGTCGCCGGCGGAATCGCCGCCACCTGGGCCCTCTCCGAGCACGCCTCGACCGGTATCCAGCCCGGTATCGCCATGCCCGCCGACATCCTGCACCTGCTGGCCGTCGCCGCCTGGCTCGGCGGACTCACCGCACTGCTCGTCGCCCTCCACAAGGTCCCCGGGATCGAGCGCGAGGCGGTCCGGCGGTTCTCCCGGGTCGCATTCGTCAGCGTCCTGGTGCTGACCATCACCGGCATCTACCAGTCCTGGCGCCAGATCGGCAGCTGGTCGGCGCTCACCGGCACCAGCTACGGGCGGCTCCTGTTGCTGAAGGTCGGGCTCGTCGCCGTCCTGGTCGCCGTCGCCTACGTCTCCCGCTCGTGGACCGCTCGGCTCACCGACGCTCCCGCAGGGAAGCCGGGCAAGATCGCTCGGCAGCGCGATGTTTCACGTGAAACACAGCCGGCTGCCGTCACCGTCCCCGAGAACCCCAAGCGCGCCGCCCAGCTGGCCCGCCAGCGCGCCGCCCGCGAGAGTGCACGCGAGAAACAGGTCCGCGACGCCGATCCGAACCGGGCGGGGCTGCGGCGCTCCGTCCTCGCCGAGGCCGGGGTCGCCGTCGTCCTGCTCGCCGTGACCACCGTCCTCACCAGTACCGAACCCGGCCGGACCGCCGAGCAGGCGAGCGGACGCGAGTCCGCCGCCTCCACCGCCGTCCCCAACCGCGCCATCAAGATCACTTTGCCGTTCGACACCGGCGGCGAGAACGGGAAGGGATCGGTCCGGGTGGAACTCGACCCGGGCCGGGTCGGCGCCAACTCGCTCCACGTCTGGGTCGACGACCCGGAGGGCAAGCCTCTCGACATCCCCGAGATCAAGGTCGCCTTCACCCTCCCCGCCAAGGACATCGGCCCCCTGCCGCTCATCCCGGAGCGCGCGGCCCCCGGACACTGGAGCGCATCCGGCGTCCAGCTGCCGCTCTCCGGGGAATGGCGGATCGACGTGACCGTCCGTACCTCCGACATCGACCAGACGACCGTGCAGAAGAACGTGAAGATCGGCTGACCAGCGTGACCGAGAGCAACCCCGACATCGAGATCTCCCGGCGCCGGCTGCTGGGCACGGTCGGCGCCGCAGGCGCCGCCGGGCTCGCACTCGGCGCCACCGGCGGTGCCCTCGTGCACTCCGCAGTCGCCGACTCCCCGGCCGGCGCTCCCGGCGCCGCCGGGAGCCTCGCCTCCCTCGGCGCCACCGAAGTCGCCTTCCACGGCGACCACCAGGCCGGCATCACCACCCCGCTGCAGGCCAAGGGCCACGTCCTCGCCTTCGACCTGGCCCCGGGTGCCGGGCGCAAGGAGGCCGCGGCACTGATGCGCCGCTGGTCGGACACCGCCCGCCTGCTGATGGCGGGCAAGGCCGTCTCGTCCGCGGACACCGGGATCGCCCTCGACGCCGGGCCGTCCTCCCTCACCGTCACCTTCGGGTTCGGGCACTCCTTCTTCGAGCGGACCGGGCTCGCCGCCCGCCGCCCCACCGCCCTCGACCCGCTGCCCGACTTCTCCGCCGACCGGCTCGACGCCCAGCGCAGCAACGGCGACCTGTGGGTCCAGATCGGCGCCGACGACGGGCTCGTCGCCTTCCATGCGCTGCGCGCGTTGCAGAAGGACGCCGGGGACGCCGCCCGCGTGCGCTGGCAGATGAACGGCTTCAACCGGTCCCCCGGTGCCACCGCGGCCCCGATGACCGCCCGCAACCTCATGGGCCAGATCGACGGCACCGGCAACCCGAAGCCCGCGCAGCCGGACTTCGACAAGCGGATCTTCGTCCCCGCCACGGGCCCGGGGCCCGCCGAGCACGCCTGGATGGGCGGGGGCTCGTACGCCGTCGTACGCCGCATCCGGATGCTCCTCGACGACTGGGACAAGCAGTCCCTGGCCCAGCAGGAGCAGGTCATAGGCCGCACGAAGGCCACCGGCGCGCCCCTCACCGGCGGCACCGAGACCACCAAGATGGCCCTCGACAAGATCGGCCCCGACGGCAAGCCGGTGATCCCGTCCAACGCGCACGCCCGGATCTCGGCCCCCGAGCAGAACGGCGGAGCCGCCATGCTCCGGCGGCCCTTCTCCTTCCACGACGGGATCGCCGCCGACGGCACCCCGGACGCGGGGCTCCTCTTCATCTGCTGGCAGGCCGATCCGCTGCGCGGCTTCGTCCCCGTCCAGCGCAAGCTCGACCGCGGGGACGCCCTGTCGGAGTTCATCAGGCACGAGTCCAGCGGGCTGTACGCGGTGCCGCCCGGCCCGCGCGACGGGGAGTACGTGGGGCAGCGGCTGCTCGAGGGATGAACAGCGCCCCGGCGGTCGGGGGCCCGGCATTAGGCTGATCACATGTCGGCCACCCGCTTCACCTATCTCGGTCCCGAGGGCACCTTCACCGAAGCCGCCCTCCGCACACTGCCGGAAGCCGCGACCCGGGAGCTCGTCCCGATGGTGTCGGTCCCGGCCGCCCTGGATGCCGTACGCAACGGGGAGGCCGCGGCCGCCCTGGTTCCGATCGAGAACTCGGTGGAGGGCGGCGTCACCGCCACGCTGGACGAGCTGGCCTCCGGCGAACCGCTGATGATCTACCGCGAGGTGCTGCTGCCCATCGCGTTCGCGCTGCTCGTGCGGCCCGGGACCAAGCTGTCGGACGTCAAGACCGTCACCGGGCACCCGGTCGCCCAGCCCCAGGTGCGCAACTGGCTGCGGGCGAACCTGCCCGACGCGGTGTGGGAGTCGGCCGCCTCCAACGCCGACGGCGCCCGGCTGGTCCAGGAGGGCCGCTTCGACGCCGCTTTCGCGGGCGAGTTCGCGGCCGCCACGTACGGGCTCGTCCCGCTGGTCACCGAGATCCACGACGCGGAGAACGCCGAGACCCGGTTCGTGCTCGTCGGGCGTCCCGCCCGGCCCGCCGCACCCACCGGCGCCGACAAGACCTCCGTCGTGCTGTGGCTCGGCGACGACCACCCCGGTGCGCTGCTGGAGCTCCTCCAGGAGTTCGCCGTCCGCGGGGTCAACCTGATGCTGATCCAGTCCCGGCCGACGGGCGCGGGCATCGGCAACTACTGCTTCGCCGTCGACGCGGAGGGCCACATCTCCGACCGCAGGGTCAGCGAGGCACTGATGGGGCTCAAGCGCACCTGTCCCCAGGTCCGCTTCCTCGGTTCCTACCCGCGTGCGGGCGTTGCTCAGGGTGACGTGCGCGATCCGCGGCCCGGCACCTCGGACGGTGACTTCACGGCCGCTTCCGACTGGCTGACGCGCTGCCTCGACGGCCGGGCGTAGCTCTTCCTCCACTGTCCACAGAGTTATCCACAGGCCGAGATGGGGACCTGTGGACTAGTCGACATCATGGCGCGACAAGGTCGACAAATCGGTCGGCGGGCCCAGGTTTCGCGCTGGGGAGCGGGAGGTGAACGGCGTCACCCCCGCATCGCCGATCAACTCTTTGGAGCGAGTCATTCCCACCCGAATGAGTGTGTGAGGGTGGTTTGAACCCTGATTCGTCCCGGCGGCCCACCGATGGGGATTGATCTAATTCCGTGTCCACAGATCCGGCGCACAGCCTGTGGAAAAGTCCCTGCGGTGGACAATTCCTGTGGACAAGGAACGCCTTCCCGCCCTGCTCAGAGGCTGCCCGGATACCCCGGTTGTGCCCCTTTTCAGGGAATGGGCCACTTTTATTGACCGGCCGACAAGGACCACTTCCAGCCAGCCGGCCAGAGTTTTCCATTCTCCGCAATTGGGACATAGCGACACGCAGCGTGATATCGGTGTGAGCCCAGGAAGCCCAGCCCGGTAGCCTGGAGGGGTGATTGACCTCCGGCTGCTCCGTGAAGACCCTGACCGTGTCCGCGCCTCGCAGCGCGCCCGTGGAGAGGACGTCGAACTCGTCGACGCACTGCTCTCCGCCGACGAGCGCCGCAGGTCCTCCGGCATGCGCTTCGACGAACTCCGCAATGAGCAGAAGTCGCTCGGCAAGCTCATCCCCAAGGCCTCCCCGGAGGAGCGGGCAGAGCTGCTCAAGAAGGCCGAACAGCTCAAGACGGACGTGAAGGCCGCCGAGGCCGAGCAGAACGAGGCCGACGAGGCCGCCAAGCGCCTGCTCCTCCAGCTCGGCAACATCGTCCACGAGGACGTCCCGGTCGGCGGCGAGGAGGACTTCACCGTCCTCGAGACGCACGGCACGATCCGCGACTTCGGCGCCGAGGGCTTCGAGCCCAAGGACCACCTCGAGCTCGGCGAGTCGCTGGGCGCCATCGACGTCGAGCGCGGCGCCAAGGTGTCGGGCTCGCGCTTCTACTACCTGACCGGTGTCGGCGCCCTGCTGGAGCTCGCCCTGGTCAACGCGGCGATCGCGCAGGCCACCGAGGCCGGCTTCATCCCGATGCTGACCCCGGCGCTGGTCCGCCCGCGCGCCATGGAGGGCACCGGCTTCCTCGGCCAGGCCGCGGAGAACGTGTACCACCTGGAGAAGGACGACTACTACCTCGTCGGCACCTCCGAGGTCCCGCTCGCCGCGTACCACATGGACGAGATCATCGACGCCGACAAGCTGCCCCTGCGGTACGCCGGCTTCTCGCCGTGCTTCCGCCGCGAGGCCGGTACGTACGGCAAGGACACCCGCGGCATCTTCCGCGTCCACCAGTTCGACAAGGTCGAGATGTTCTCGTACGTCGCGCCGGAGGAAGCCGAGGCCGAGCACCAGCGCCTCCTGGAGTGGGAGAAGCAGTGGCTGACCAGCCTGGAGCTGCCCTTCCAGGTGATCGACGTCGCCACCGGTGACCTGGGCTCCTCCGCCTCGCGCAAGTTCGACTGCGAGGCGTGGATCCCGACGCAGGGCAAGTACCGCGAGCTCACCTCCGCCTCGAACTGTGACGGTTTCCAGGCCCGCCGCCTGTCGATCCGCTACCGCGACGGCAAGAAGACCGCGCCGCTCTCGACGCTGAACGGCACGCTGTGCGCCGTACCGCGCACGATCGTCGCCATCCTCGAGAACCACCAGCAGGCCGACGGTTCGGTGCGGGTGCCTGCGGTGCTCCGTCCGTACCTGGGCGGCCGCGAGGTCCTGGAGCCGATCACCAAGTGAGCCCGGCCCCGTTCCCGTACAAGCTCGTCGCGACCGATCTCGACGGCACGCTGCTGCGCGGCGACGACACCGTCTCGGAACGCACCCGTGAAGCGCTCGTCGCGGCCACCGCGGCGGGCGCGGCGCACATCATCGTCACCGGCCGGGCCGTGCCCTGGACCCGGGGTGTGCTGGACGACCTCGGCTACAAGGGGATCGCGGTGTGCGGGCAGGGCGCACAGGTCTACGACGCGGGGGCCCACCGGCTGCTGACCTCGGTGACGCTCGACCGGCAGCTGGCCGGTCTGGCGCTGTCGAAGCTCGAGGCCGAGGTGGGTCCGCTCGCGCTCGCGGCCAGCCGGGACGGGGTGGACGGCGACGTGCTGTTCGGCCCCGGCTACCAGGTGCAGGAGGGCCTGCCGGCGATCTATCTGGAGGACACCGCGGAGGTGTGGACGGCTCCGCTGAACAAGCTGTACATCCAGCACCCGGAGCTCGACGACGACGCGCTGGTGAAGGTGGCCCGGGAGACGGTGGGCTCCTTGGTGGACATCGTCATGGCCGGCCCGGGGATAGTGGAGATCCTGCCGCTGGGGCTGACGAAGGCCACCGGCCTCTCGCTGGCCGCCCGCCGGCTGGGTGTGAAGGCGGCGGACACGATCGCCTTCGGTGACATGCCCAACGACATCCCGATGTTCGGCTGGGCGGCCCACGGCGTGGCCATGGCCAATGCCCATGCGGAGCTGAAGGCGGTGGCCGACGAGGTGACGACCTCCAACGAGGAGGACGGCATCGCGGTGGTGCTGGAGCGCCTGCTGGGCGCCGGCTGACGGCTCGGCCGGGAACAGGGAAGGTCCGGAACAGCCCGCGCCGCAAGGCGCGCTCGAAGTGGCTGCTCCGGACCTTTTTGTTGCTCCCCGCACGACTCACTCTGCCCGGGGCCTTCGTCCCTTACCAGTCAATTTCCGCGCATCGGCCGGCAAGCGCGGCGCTCATGTTTCACGTGAAACATGCCGGGGGTGCGGGTGGCGGGTCAGCGGCCAGGCGAGCAGCCCGACGGAGAGCGAGATGGCGTGCCCGAGGTCGGTGAAGGTGCCTCCGGTGAGGAGCGGGAGCCCGAAGAAGGCGACGACGCAGGCGAGGTAGAGCCAGCGCAAGGGGTTCGGGAGCCGGTAGGTGAGCACCCCGATCGAGGCCGCGAGTCCGTAGCTGACGCCGACGTCGACGACGTGGACCATGCTCTGCGGGGCCCGGTGGTCCTGAATGGCCATCAGAACCACCTTCTGGCTGATCAGGGTGGCCGTGATGTGGGCGGTCGCGACGATGGCGAGCCAGCGCAGGGTGCCGAGCCATCGTTCGACGGGGGCGTGGAAGAGCTCGAAGAGGACTGCGTACAGGGCGAGTGAGGCCGGGTCGGCTATCCAGAAGGCGCTGGAGATCAGGGCGCGCACGGGGTGCCGGGTGAGCTCGTGGATATTGCTGCTGTGGCGGTGGAGCAGGACGTGCTCGAGGTGGTCGGGCGCGATCACGACGATGACGCTCGTGACGGCGATGATCAGCAGCCATATGTGCGTACCGGGCGAGGAGCGTATCCAGGACCGTACGGGCCTGGACGGCTCGGGCTCGGCGTGCTCGATCATGCACTGATTTTGCCCCGTACGGCGGTGCCCCGCCCGGCCGGTGGGCCGGGCGGGGCACGGGATGCGGAACCGGTGCGCCGGGGGCCTACTCCTCGCCCGCCAGGGTGAGGCGGCGCAGCTTCTGGCCGGCGTAGACGGTGGCGCCGACGGTGACCACCGACAGCAGGATCACCGCGGTGGGCAGGCCCACGGTGGCGTCGACGTAGCCTTCGCCGGCGACCTTCTCGGCGAGGGCCAGGGCCCACTGCTGGACGCTGAGGGTCTTCGCCCCGGAGACCAGGCTGCCGAAGAGCGACTCCCAGATCAGGGCGTAGACCAGGCCGAAGACGACCGCGTGCCGGCTGACGGTGCCCAGCAGCAGGAACAGCGCGCTGTAGGCGATCGAGGCGACGAGGGCGGCGACGGTGTAGGCGACGGCGATCTGCTGGCCGTTGCCGTTGAGGATGAAGCCGGCGATCAGGGTCGGGATCGCGGAGAAGGCCATGGTGACGGCGATCGCGACGATCAGCTTGGTCATGATGATCGTCGGACGCTTCACCGGCTTGGAGAGCAGGTAGACGATCGAGCCGTCGTCGATCTCCGGGCCGATGGCCCCGGTGCCGGCGATGACGCCGATCAGCGGAACCATGGTGGCGAGGGCGAAGCCGCCCAGCAGGTCGGCCGCGACCTTGTCGTCCAGGCCGGTGAAGGCGCGGACGGCGAGGGAGATGACGATCAGCAGGGCGGGCAGCGCGAAGAGGATCAGCGCGCGGCGGCGGCCGAGCAGCGCGCGGTAGGTGAGCCGGGCGACGGTGGGGTTGTACATGGGTGCCAGCTCCTTCAGGCCGCGACGAGGTAGGAGAAGACCGACTCGAGGGACTCGTCGGAGGGCGAGACCGTCAGCAGCCGGATGCCGTGCGCACGGGCGACCCGCGGCAGCAGCTCGGTGAAGCGGCCGAAGTCGACGGCCTGGATGCGCAGTGCGCCTTCCTTGAGGTCGATCTCGATGCCCGCGGTGGAGGGGTCGGCGATCAGGGCCGCGGCGAGGGCCCGGTCGTCGGAGGAGCGGACGACGTAGCGGTGCGGGCGGTCCGTCATCAGGCGGCGGATCTTGCGGAAGTCCCCGGAGGCGGCGTGCCGGCCGGCGACGACCACCTCGATGTGGGAGGCGAGCTGTTCGACCTCCTCCAGGATGTGGGAGGAGAACAGCACGGTGCGGCCGTCGTCGCCCATGCGCCGCAGCAGGTCCATGAGCTGCATGCGCTGACGCGGGTCCATGCCGTTGAACGGCTCGTCGAGGAGCAGCACGGACGGGTCGTGGACGAGGGCCGAGGCCATCTTCACGCGCTGCCGCATGCCCTTGGAGTACGTGGAGATCTTGCGGTCCTGGGCGTACTCCATCTCGACGGTGGCGAGCGCCCGCTGGGCGTCCGCGTCGTCGAGGCCGTGCAGCTCGGCGTTGGCGACGACGAACTCCCGGCCGGTGAGGAAGTCGTACATGGCCTCGCGCTCGGGCACGACGCCGATCTGCCGGTAGACCTGTTCGTTCTGCCAGATCGGCGCGCCGTCGAGGGTGACGGTGCCCGTGGAGGGGGCGAGGAAGCCGCCCATCATGTTGATGAGGGTGGACTTTCCGGCGCCGTTGGGGCCCAGGAGTCCGGTGACGCCGGGGCCGATGCGCATGGTCACGTCGTTGACGGCGACGACGTTCCCGAACCAGCGGGAGGTGTGGTCGATGTCGATGGTTGTCACAGCCCGGCCTTCCGGTAGCGGGCCATCAGAGCGGCGTAGGAGCCGGCGATGAGGGCGAGGACGACGAGCAGGTAGACGAAGCCGACACCGGCCGAGGGGCCGTCTCCGCCGGGGAAGGCGGAGGTGCCGCCGAGGAACGCGGCCTGGATCCCGTCGATCAGGCTGATCGGGGAGAAGAGGCCCATCCACTCGATGGCACCGGTCGAACCGGTGCTGTACGCGATGCCCTGGACGGCGGTCACCGCGCCGAAGGGGATCAGGAGCACGGCGATGATGGCGGCGACGCCGAAGCCGCGGCGGGGGGTGAGCGCGGCCGTGATCAGGCCGAGGCCGGCGAACAGCACCGAGAGCAGCAGCACGGAGACCAGTCCCTGGGCGAACCCCTTGGTCTGGTCCGCGAAGTCGAATTTGGCCAGCAGCGAGCCGATCCACATGATCAGCAGCGGTGTGGCGGTGAGGATGAACAGCGCCGAGGCCATCGCCGCGAACTTCGCGAGGACGTAGTCGATGCGCTCGATGGGCCGCGAGAAGTAGAGCGGCACGGTCTTGAAGCGCAGGTCCCGGGAGACCGACTGGGGTGCCTGCGAGGCGAGGTAGAGGCCGATGATCACCTGGGTGGTCAGGGCGTACGTCGTGTACTTGATCGGCAGGCTGGTGGAGCCGGGCACCGCGATGGCCACCGCGACGATGATCAGCGCGGGGACGCACATCACCGCGAAGAGGAGCATCGGGAGGACCTTGGACTTGGCGGACCGGCCGAGTCCGTACGCGCCGCGCAGGGACTGCGAGAACAGCGATTTGCGGGCGTAGGCGCGGCCGAGCCGGGCTCCCTCGTAGGACCGGTAGCCGATGTTGTGGATCTGGGTCGAGGTGTCAGGCGCCATCGGAACCGGCTCCCTTCCGGACGAGCTGCTGCTGGTCGTTGTCGCGGAAGACCTCCGCGATGTGGTGGCGGCGCTGTTCCATGCGGACCAGGCCAAGGCCCAGGTCGGCGACGGTGTCGCGCACGGTGTCGTAGGTTTCCTCGCCCGTGGCCTCGACGAGCAGGATGTGGCCGGCTCCGGGCAGCCCCTGCTCCTCGCCCGCGTGCAGGGTGATGCCCGCCCCGGCGAGCGCCTTGCGCAGGGCGGCGGTGCCGTCCGGGTGGGTGTCGGAGTCGGTGACCTCGACCGCGAGGGTCGTGGTGATCTGCGTGAAGTCGCTGGTGGAGCTGGAACGCAGCAGCTTGCCGCCGTCGACGACCACGACGTGGTCGCAGGTCCGCTCCAGCTCGCCGAGGAGGTGGGAGGTGACCAGGACGGAGATGCCGAAGTCGGTGTAGACGCGGCGGATCAGGCCGAGCATCTCGTCGCGGCCGACGGGGTCGAGGCCGTTGGTGGGCTCGTCGAGGAGGACCAGCTGGGGGTCGTGGACGAGCGCCTGGGCCAGCTTGACCCGCTGCTTCATGCCCGTGGAGTAGCCGCCGATGGGGCGGTAGCGCTCCTCGTACAGGCCCACGTGGCGCAGGGTGTCGGCGGTCCGCTCGCGGGCGGCGGTGGGCGGGAGCCCGGACATGCGCGCCATGTGTACGACGA
Source organism: Streptomyces sp. NPDC002209 (assembly GCF_042890265.1). NCBI lineage: Bacteria > Bacillati > Actinomycetota > Actinomycetes > Kitasatosporales > Streptomycetaceae > Streptomyces > Streptomyces sp. NPDC002209. The sequence goes on from NZ_JBIARX010000006.1 coordinate 154,567, forward strand.
ACTCGGTGGCCGAGACGTCGGGCGGCAGGCAGTCGTGCTCGGGCATGTAGCCGACGCGCTCACGGATCGCGCTGCCATGGGTGGCGACGTCGAGTCCGAGCACGGCGGCGCGGCCCTCGGTGGCGGGGGACAGTCCAAGCAGGATCTTGATCAGCGTGGACTTGCCGGCTCCGTTGGCACCCACGAGGCCGGTCACTCCCGGCCCGATGTCCAGGGAGAGCCGGTCGATTGCGGTCACTCGGGGGTACCGCTTGCTCAGGCTTTCGGTCGCGATGACAGTCACGGCTCCGACGTTAGTGGCGCCGGCCATGCAGATCGTCAGACCTGGAGCGTCATCCCGTCTCCGCCTTCAGGACTACGGACCCTGACCAAAGGCTGATGCGGACCGGACAAGTTTGTCCACAGGTCCGTGCACGGGCCTTGACGTGATCTCCGGTCATTGTCACATTCATCAGTGTCAAGTTACGGGCGGGTACGGCTCTACGGACGGACGGCTGTCATGGCTGGGGACACCAGGGAACGCACCGTGCAACTCTCGGCGGACCTGCGCGGGTTCAGGGAAGTGCAACGCCTCTCGTACGAGTGCGCGGAGACCGTCGCGGCCCAGCTGCGGCCGGGGGTGACCGAGCGCGAGGCGGCGCGGATGCAGCGCGAGTGGCTGCGCGAGCGCGGCGTGCGGGACTGGTTCCACCTGCCGTTCGCGTGGTTCGGGGACCGCACGGCCTTCGCGAACTTCAAGATCCCCCTGCAGTTCTTCCCGACGAACCGGAAGCTGGAGCCGGGGATGCCGTTCATCCTCGACATGGCCCCCGTCCACAAGGGGTACGCGGCCGACATCGGGTACTCGGGCAGCCTCGGGCTGAACCCCGTACAGGACCGGCTCATGTCCGATCTGCGGGTGCACCGCGAGCTGATCCTGGAGCAGGTCCGCGAGCGCCGGCCGCTGCGCGAGATCTACGAGAACGTCGAGCGGCTGATGATCCGCCAGGGGTATGCCAACCGGCACCGCGCCTACCCCTTCGGGGTGATCGCCCACAAGGTGGACCGGGTCAAGGAGCGGCGCTGGTCCCCGACCGCCTTCGGGTTCGGGACGCAGTCCCTCAAGGGGCTGGCCTCCGACGCCCTGCACGGGCACCGTGAGGGCTGGTCCCCGCTGTGGAGCCCGTACCACTTCTCCGACCACCCGCCGCAGCCCGGCCTGTGGGCGGTGGAACCGCACCTGGGCTTCCGGGGCACCGGCGCGAAGTTCGAGGAGATCCTGGTCGTCACCGACTCACGGGATCCCGAGGAGAGCGCCTTCTGGCTGGACGACGATCTGCCGCACGTGCGGCGCTGGGCCGAGGAGAAGGCAGCATGAGCGGCATGAACGGAGCGGACGGCGGCAAGGACGGCATCAAGGGGACGGACCTCGCGGGGGCGGGGCTTGCCCGGGCGGGCCTCGCGGGGGCGGGGCTCGCGGGGGCGCGCGAGCGCCGGGTGAGCACCGGCGGCATCGAGCTGTGCGTCGTCGAGCTCGGCGAGAGCGACGGCGACCGGCCGACCGTCCTGCTCGTCCACGGGTACCCGGACAGCAAGGAGGTCTGGTCGGAGGTCGCGGAGCGGCTGGCGGCCCGCTTCCACGTGGTGCTCTACGACGTGCGCGGCCACGGTCGCTCCACCGCGCCGGTGCCCCTGCGCGGCGGCTTCACCCTGGAGAAGCTGACCGACGACTTCCTGGCGGTGGCGGACGCGGTCAGCCCGGACCGGCCGGTGCACCTGGTCGGCCACGACTGGGGCTCCGTACAGGGCTGGGAGTTCGCGACGGTCGCCCGCACCGAGGGCCGGATCGCCTCCTTCACCTCGGTGTCGGGCCCCTCCCTGGACCACTTCGGACACTGGATCAAGAAGCGGATGGCGCGGCCCACACCGCGCCGGGCCGCGCAGCTCCTCGGCCAGGGCGCCAAGTCCTGGTACGTGTACATGCTGCACACCCCCGTACTGCCGGAGCTCGCCTGGCGCGGGCCGCTCGGCAAGCGGTGGCCGAAGATGCTGGAGCGGGTGGAGAAGGTCCCGGCCGGCAACTACCCCACGGCCTCGCTGCCCTCGGACGCCGCTCACGGAGCCTGGCTCTACCGCGACAACATCCGGCCCCGGCTGCGCCGGCCGCGCCCCGACGCGTACGCGCACGTACCGGTCCAGCTGATCACCCCGACCGGGGACGCCTTCCTCTCCGAGCGGCTCTACGACGACCTGGAACTGTGGGCCCCCGACCTGGTGCGGCGCACCCTGCCCGCCAAGCACTGGGTGCCGCGGACCCGGCCCGACCAGCTGGCCGCGTGGATCACCGAGTTCGTCACCGCCCGGGAGGAGCCCGCCACCCGCGCGCCGGAACGAAAGGCTCCGGGCCGCTACGCCGACCGGTTCGGCGGCCAGCTGGTGCTGGTCACCGGCGCAGCCAGCGGCATCGGCCGGGCCACCGCGTTCGCCTTCGCCGAGGCCGGGGCCCGGGTGGTGTGCGTGGACCGGGACGCCGAGGGCGCGGTGCGTACGGCCGACATGGCGCGGCTCGTCGGGGCCCCCGAGGCCTGGGGCGAGTGCGTCGACGTCAGCGACGAGCAGGCGATGGAGAAGCTCGCGGCGAAGACGGCCGCCGAGTACGGAATCGTGGACGTCCTGGTCAACAACGCGGGGATCGGCCTGTCGGGGCCCTTCCTGGAGACCACCTCGGAGGACTGGAAGAAGGTCCTCGACGTCAACCTGTGGGGGGTCATCCACGGCTGCCGGATCTTCGGCCGGCAGATGGCCGAGCGCGGCCAGGGCGGACACATCGTCAACACCGCCTCCGCCGCCGCCTACCTGCCCTCCAAGACCCTGCCCGCGTACAGCACCTCGAAGGCCGCGGTGCTGATGCTGAGCGAGTGCCTGCGCGCCGAGCTCGCCTCGCAGTCGATCGGGGTCTCGGCGATATGCCCGGGGATCGTCAACACCAACATCACCGCCACCTCCCGCTTCGCCGGGGTGGACGCGGCGGAGGAGAAGCGCCGCCAGGAGCGCTCCTCACGGCTCTACGGGCTGCGCAACTTCCCGCCGGAGAAGGTCGCCGACGCGATCCTGCGGGCGGTGGTGCGCAACGAGGCGGTGGTGCCGGTGACACCGGAGTCCAAGGGCGCCCTGTGGATGTCCCGGTTCGCACCGGGCGGCCTGCGGCGGCTCGCGAAAATGGAACCCCGGCTGTGAACGGGGCGGCGGAGCCGGTCCCGGCCCGGGGCGGCGGAGCCGGGCCGCGGCTCCGCGACCGCCCCGCGCGGCTGCTGCCGACGCGCAGAGAGCTCGGCACGGCCATATCCCGCTACTTCCGGCGGTCGTACCATCCCTCGCAGGAGGGCTCGCTGCGCAGGGCGGTCGAGTACCTTGCGGCTTCGCCTGCCGCCCGGGCCGTGGCGGCCGCGGTCGGCCGAGCCGCCATGTCGTAGGGAGCCGGGATTGTCAGAACAGGCGGTGGCCGAGTACCGGATCGAGGATCTCGCGCACCACAGCGGGGCGACGGTGCGCACCATCCGTGCGTACCAGGACCGCGGGCTGCTGCCGAAGCCGGAGCGGCGGGGCCGCTCCAACGTCTACCGGGACACGCATCTGGCGCGGCTGCGCCAGATCGCCGACCTGCTGGACCGCGGCTACACCCTGGCCTCCATCAAGGAGCTGCTGGAGGCCTGGGACGCCGGGCGCGGGCTCGGCGGGGTGCTGGGGCTCGTCGCCGAGGTGCACGGACCGTGGACCGACGAGGAGGCCGCCCGGATCAGCCGGGCCGAGCTGAACGAGCGGTTCGGCGGCCTGCCCGACGACGACGCGGTGGGCGAGGCGTGCGAGCTGGGGGTGCTGGAGCGGATCCCGGGGCGCCCTGACGATTTCCTCGTGCCCTCCCCGCAGGAACTGGCGGTGGCTGCCGAGCTGTACGCGGCCGGGGTGCCGCTGTCGGCGATCACCGGGCATCTGCGCGAGCTGCGCGGGCAGGTGGAGCACATCGCCTCGCGGTTCCTCGAGTTCACCACCGAGCACGTTTTCGCCCGCTACCTCGGGCAGGTCCCGCCGACGGACGCGGACGCGGCGGAGGCGGCGACGATGGTCCGGAGGCTGCGGCCCCTGGCCCAGCAGACCGTGGACGCCGAGCTGGCGCGGGCGATGCAGCTGTTCGCGACCCGGCATCTGCAGCGCCACCTGGGGGCGGCCGGGGCCCCGCAGCCGTCGGGGCCCGCGTCGGTGCCGCTGCCGGCAGAGACGGTACGGGCGGTGCAGGAGCTGGTCGGCGCCGAGCACGTCGGGGAGTTCGTCCGGGCTGCGACGGAGCGGGAACTGCAGGCCCGGACGATGAACGAGCTGGCGCGCCGGGGCGGCGGGTAGCAGCCGCCGCCGTCCGTGCCGCCGGTCGGACGTCGGAGTCGGTCGGTCGTAGTCCACAGGGCGGATCACTCGTTTGCCCTCAAATCCGACCCAACCGGCTGTGGACAAGCCGGTGTTTCCTGTGGGTAAACCTGTGGACAGCGGCGTGGACGGCCGCCCGGACGCCTCAACCTATGGTCTCGTACGCGGCGTTCACGGGGCCGATGGGACCGACGGGACCGACGGGACCGATGGCACCGGCGCTTGCGGCGGAGTCGGCCGCACCGACGGACACCGGCGCGAGGGCCTCCGCACCGGCCTCGGGGGTGGCCGGCGCGTCCTGCGCACCGCGCCGGGTGCCCCCGTAGAGGAGTGCGGCGAGGGCCAGTCCCAGGACGCCTCCGATCAGCTGGGCGGCGACGAATCCGGGCAGCGACTGCGGGGCGATGCCGGTGAAGGAGTCGCTGAAGGCGCGCCCGATGGTGCCCGCCGGGTTGGCGAAGGAGCCGGACGAGGTGAACCAGATCGCGGCGGCGACGTACGCGGCGACCGCGGCCGGGATCAGCTTCGGACGCCCGATGCGCTCCAGGCCCTGGATGACGAGGACGAGCCCAGCGGTCGCGACGATCTCGCCTACGAGCAGGTGGCCCCCGCCGCGGATCTGCGTGGAGAACGTCCCGGGGACGTGGCCGAACATCAACTCGGCGACGACCGCGCCTCCGATCGCCCCGGCGGTCTGGGCCGCGGTGTAGACCAGGGCCTCCCGGCCGCCGAGCCCCTCGCCGCCGGTCCGCCGGGCCCACCAGGAGGTGAGGGTGACGACCGGGTTGAGATGCGCTCCGGACAGCGGTCCGAAGAGGGTGATGATCAGCCCGAGGCCGATGGCCGAGGCGAGCGAGTTGGCGACGAGGGCGACACCGGTGTCGCGGCTGAGGGCGGCGGCCTGGATGCCGGAACCGATCACCACCACGAGAAGGCCGGCGGTACCGATGAGCTCGGCGACCGCACGGCGCGGCAGGGAAGCGTGGATTGTCATGGGTTCTCCCCCTGGGCAGAAGTTCAACGGAAAATGTATTCCGTATCTTGGAAGAGCGATAGGGGGTGTCCGGCGTCGCCGGAGCGGCGAAAAATCGCTGCCCCACCGCGCTGCGACGCGGCAAGCTGGGGCCATGGACGACAGACGCACCGTGAAGGTGTCCAAATACGTCTCGAAACATCTGCGGCATCAGCCGGAACGCATCGGACTGGTGCTCGATCCCCAGGGCTGGGTGGAGATCGACGATCTCCTCCGCGCCGCCACCGCCCACGGCTTCCCCGTCAGCCGCGCCGAGCTCGACCACGTCGTCGCCGCCAACGACAAGCAGCGGTTCGCCGTCGACGGCACCCGCATCCGCGCCAACCAGGGCCACACCGTGCCCGTGGACCTGGACCTGCCGGAGGCCGAACCGCCCGCGTACCTCTACCACGGCACCGTCGCCGCCGCCCTGGACGCGATCCGCGCCGAGGGCCTGCGCCCCATGGCCCGCCACCACGTGCACCTGTCCCCCGACCGGGAGACCGCGACCCGCGTCGGCGCACGGCGCGGCCGGCCGGTCGTGCTCAGCGTGGACGCGGGGGCGATGCGCGCGGCCGGGCACGTCTTCCGGATCAGCGCCAACGGGGTGTGGCTGGTGGACGCCGTACCGCCGCAGTTCCTGCGTTTCCAGTAGCCCCGGAATTCAGGACGAGATTGTCAGATCATCCCCCTACGCTGTTGCTCATTCCGATCTGTGAGGGGGGTACCTCGCGATCGCCGAACCATCCATGCGAGCACGCGAGGTGACGCCCCGTGACGTCCACATCCCCTTCCCCTTCCCACTCCGCCGACCACTCCGACCCGTCGGCCAACAGCTTCCAAGTCGATCTGCGCGGCCTGGTCGACCTGCTCTCCCACCACCTCTACTCCAGCCCGCGCGTCTACGTCCGCGAGCTGCTGCAGAACGCGGTGGACGCCGTCACCGCCCGCCACGCAGTCGACCCGGAGGCGCAGATCCGCATCCGCCTGTCGGCGTCCGCGGGCCGGGTGACCATCGAGGACAGCGGCATCGGCCTGACCGCCGCCGAGGCTCACTCCCTCCTCGCCACCATCGGCCGCAGCTCCAAGCGCGGCGGCGACCACGGCCTCGAGACCGCCCGCCGGGAGTTCCTCGGCCAGTTCGGCATCGGCCTGCTCGCCTGCTTCGTCGTGGCCCGCCAGATCCGCGTCATCACGCGTTCCGCCCGCGACCCCCAGGCCGCGCCCGTCGAATGGCTGGCCACGGACGACGGCTCGTACACCGTCCGCGAACTGCCCGACGAGGCACGCCGGGAGCCCGGGACCACCGTCATCCTCCAGGCCCGCCCGGGCGCCGAGGAGTGGACCGTCCCGGCCAAGGTCGAGCAGTTGGCCCGTGACTACGGCTCCCTGCTCCCGTACGACATCACCTTCGACGACGGCGAAGGCGGCGAGCCGCGGTCCGTCACCGACCGGCCCGCCGTTTGGGACCGTCCCTTCCCCACCCCCGCCGCCCGCCGCGTCGCGCTCGCCGGCCACTGCGCCCAGCTCTTCGGCTTCACGCCGCTCGACAGCATCGACCTCGACCTGCCCGTCGCCGGGGTGCGCGGGGTGGCGTACGTCCTCCCCGAGCCGACCAGCCCCGCCCACCGGGCCGGACACCGCGTCCACCTCAAGGGCATGCTGCTCACCGACCACGCCGACAACCTGCTGCCGGACTGGGCGTTCTTCGTCCGCGCGGTCGTCGACACCGACACGCTGCGGCCCACCGCCTCCCGCGAGAACCTGTACGACGACGAGACCCTGTCCGCCGTACGGGAGGCCCTCGGCGCCCGCGTCCGAGCCTGGCTCGCCGAACTCGCCGCGAGTGAACCGGAGCGCCTGGCCGCCTTCCTGGGCGTCCACCACCTCGGTGTGAAGTCCCTTGCCCGGCACGACGCCGAGCTGCTCGGCCTGATGCTGCCCTGGCTGCCGTTCGAGACCAGCGACGGCTCGATGAGCCTCCAGGAGTTCACGGCCGCGCACACCGAGATCCACTTCACACGCACCGTCGAGGAGTTCCGCCAGATCGCCCCGATCGCGGCAGCCCACGGCCTCGGCGTCATCAACGCCGGATACACGTACGACGCCGACCTGCTCGCCCTGCTGCCCTCCGTACGGCCGGACCTCAAGGTCACGGAGCTGGACGCCGGAGCCGTCACCGAGCGGCTCGACCCGGTCCCGACCTCCGCCGAACTCGCCCTCGCACCCTTCCTGTCCACGGCGCGCACCCGGCTGGAACCGCAGGGCTGCGACGTGGTGCTGCGCGCCTTCCAGCCCGTCTCGGTCCCGGCGCTCTACCTCGACGACCGCCAGGCGCGCCAGGAGCGCGACCGCACGGCCGCCCTGAGCAGCGCCGACTCGCTGTGGAGCGGAATCCTCGGGGCGCTGCGCGGCTCCGCGCCGCGCGCCCGCCTGGTGCTCAACCACAACAACCCGCTGATCCGCCGGATCTCGGCCCTGCCCGACGAGGCCCTGACCGGCACGGCGGTCGAATCGCTGTACGGGCAGGCACTGCTGATGTCCCAGCGGCCGCTGCGCCCTGCCGACTCCACCCTGCTCAACCGGGCCTTCCTCGGGCTCCTGGAATGGGCGACCCACTCCACCGACTCCCCGGAGGGACAGAAGTGACCATGCTGACGCGCGAGGAGATCGAGCGGGGCCTGGCGGAGAACAGCGAGGCCCCGAACGGGGCCGCGCGCAACGCGCACGCCGAGGTGCTGGTGGGTGCGGCGGAGGCGAACGGTGACTGGCCGCTGTTCCGCAAGGCGCTGGACAACCTGATCAACGCCTACCTCTGGAGTGCCGAGTCCTCGAAGATGCTGGTGCCGTTCGCCCGGCTGCTCCAGGAGTACGACAAGGACCCCGGCGCCTTCGACCGATGGGACGCCCACTCGCTGTTCTGGCAGTTCAAGTGGGTGGCCACGGCGATCAGCGATTCCCCCGAGATCCCGTTGGAGTCCGCCACCGGCTGGCTGGACGAGATGGAGCGCCGCTACCGGATCGCGGGCTACAGCGAGCGGCCGGTACGCGAGGCCGAGCTGTGGCTCGCCGACGCGATCGGCGAGGACGACCGGGCCGAGCGGGCGTACCGCGCCTGGCTCGCGGCCGACCGCGACAGCATGAGCGACTGCCACGCCTGCGAGCTCAACGGGCAGGGCTCGTACGCCGTGCTGCGCGGGGACGACGCCCGGGCCCTGGAGGTCTGGCAGCCCGTGCTGGCGGGCGAGCGTACCTGCGCCGAGGAACCCCACCGGCTGCTCGCCCACTCGCTGCTGCCGCTGCTGCGCCTCGGCCGCTTCGACGACGCCCGTTCGCACCACCTGCGCGGCTACCGCATGGCCCGGGGCAACGAGAGCCTGCTGCCCTCGATCGGCAAGCACATCGAGTTCTGCGCCCTGAGCGGCAACGAGTCGCGGGGCCTGGAGATCCTCTCCGAGCATGCCGCCCACGTGGGCCCGCTCGTCAACGTCGACGACCAGATGGCCTTCCACGGCGGCATCCTGGTGCTGCTGCGCCGGCTGACGGAGCTGGGGCACGGCCAGAGCCCGGCCGTCCCCTACGAGGGCGTCCCGCGCACGGTCTCCGAGCTGTACGAGGTACTGCGCGCGAGCTCTCTCGACATCGCCCGGCGGTTCGACGCCCGCAACGGCACCACCCGGGTCTCGGACCGCTTCCTCGCCCGGATCGGACGGGCACCGCTGGTCGACGTGCTGCCGCTGGGGGTGCGCAGCACGGCCCTGCCGAAGACCTCTGCGCCCGCGGCGGCGGCTGCCCACGTGGCTGCCCACGTGGCTGCGCCCGTGGCGCCCGCTGCCGGCTTCGACGAGCTGGTGGAGCGGGCCCGGCAGGCCCGCGACCAGGGGCATCCGGCCGCGGACGAGCTCTGGGCGGAGGTCGGCGCACGGGTGGACGCGCGCCCGGAGGGCGAGGTGGACGCGCTGGTCGCCGCCGATGTGGCCGACCACCGGGCCCTGACGGCGGCCCGCGGCGGGGCCTCGAACGCGGCGGAGCTGCTGGAGGCGGTCCGCGACGGCTACCAGGTGCTCGGGCAGGCACAGCGCGCCGCACTGGCGGAGCTGCGGCTGGCCAGCGAGGCCGCACAGTCCGGAGCCGAGCCGGGGCGGATCCGGGAGCTGCTGGCGGTGGCCGCGCGGGCCGCCGAGGCTCTGGATGCGGACGAGCCGCTGCGCGGGCGCCGGATCGCACTGGCGGAGCTGGCCTCGATCCGCGTGGAGTCGTACCTGCGCTCGCTGGAGGCCGGCCCGGAGCACGACCATCTCCACGGCCCGGGACACGACCACGGGCACGGTGAGCTGGCGGCCGAACTCGGCGCCTTCGTCGCAGCCCATGCCGAGGATCTGCCCGACCTGGTGGCGGAGGCCGAGGAGATGCTGGGCCGCGTCGCCCTGTCCCAGGGCGACCCCGAGCGGGCCCTGCCGCTCCTGGCCTCGTCCGCGGCGCGCTCGGTGTCGGCGGACCGGCCGTGGCAGGCGGTGGATCCGCTGGTGCTGCGGGCCGGTGTGCTGATGTCGCTGGACCGGCCGGAGGAGGCGGAGGAGACGGCGCGCGCCGCGCTGGAGCACTCCCCGGAGGTGACCGATGCCGAGACGCACGGGGTCGTACGGCTCACCCTCGCGGACATCCTGCTGCGCCGGGCCGACGGTGCGGCGGAGGCGGCCGAGCACGCCCTCACCGCGGCGCACTGGTTCGACCAGGCCGGTCTGACCGCCGACGGCGGGGCTCAGGCGCGGCTCGCGCTGGCCCGGGCGCATGCGCGGGAGGGCCGGAACGTCGTCGCGGCCGAGGTGCTGCAGTCGACGCTGCCCGATCTGCTGGAGCACGGCGAGGGACAGGCCGTGTCCGCACGGGAGTTCCTCGGCGATCTGCTGCGGGAGCTGAACGACGCGCGGGCGGCGGCCGAGCAGTACCTGCTGGCGGCGGAGGTGGCCAAGGGCTGGGAGGACACCCGCCCGCAGGCCGCCCTCGCGCAGGCGGCCGCGGAACAACTCGCCGCCGCGCGCCTGCACCAGGAGGCGGTCGCCGCGTACGAGCGGTCCCTGGAGCTGTACCGGGTGACGGGGGACGCCCCCGTGGCCGAGGTGCGGATCCTGCGCTCCCTGGCCTGGCTGGCACCGCGGGAGAACGTCACCGCGGCGGCATGGGCGCAGGCACGGGACCTGATGGACCGGGCGGCCGGGGTGGTGGAGGCCGCACTGGCCGCACACGGGGAGCCCTCCGCGGCCCCGCACCTGCGGGCCGAGCTCGCCCAGACCTGGCTGCAGCTGGCGCAGGTCCTCGACTGGCGGGTCAACTCGCTCGAGGAGGCCGATCAGGAAGACGGAGGCGAAGGCCGCGAGGACGGCGCGGGGTCCCCGGGCGCCGTCGTGGGCCGCGACGCGGAGGTCGAGGCGTTGCGGCTGGAGGAGATCGGGCTGAGTGAGCGGGCCGCCGCCCTGTACGCGGAACTGGGTCCGGACCATCTGGGGGACCGGCTCCAGTGCGTCCAGTACGCCGCCTGGACCGAGCACGAGACAGGCCGCGGGGAGGCGGGAGCCGCTCGGCTCTCGGCGCTGATCGACGAACTCCGGGCCCGGCCCGAGGGGGTTCCGGAGGGTCTGCTGGAGCGCGCCCAGTCCTCCCTGGACGGCCTGCGGTCCTGACGCGGTGCCCCCGTCGCCAGGCGGCGACGGGGGCCTCGGGAGCCGCGGGGGCCTCGGGAGCCGTCAGCTGTCGAGCTGGGCCAGGCCCTCGGTGGCGATCTCCTCGAAGACGTTCTCGTCCGCAGCGAACTCGGAGTCCGGGATCGGTGCGTGGATCACGATCTCGGTGAAGCCGAGCTCCTGGTGGCGGCCGGCGAAGTCGACGAACGCATCGACGGAGTCCAGCATCGTGTTGCGCTCCGGGGTGAAGCCCGTGAGCAGGATCTTCTCCATCGGCTCCGGCGCGCGCCCGATCTCGGCCATGGCCTTGTCGAGCTTGGCCAGCTGGCCGCGGATGGCCTCCAGCGACTGCTCCGGGGTGCCCTCCTCGAAGAGCTTCGGGTCGCCGGTGGTCACCCAGGCCTGGCCATGGGCGGCGGCCAGCTTGAGGCCCCGCGGGCCGTTCCCGGCGACGGCGAAGGGCAGTCGCGGCTGCTGCACGCAGCCGGGGATGTTGCGGGCCTCGTCGGCGGAGTAGAAGGCGCCGCGCTCGCTGACCGCGGCCTCGGTGAGCAGCCGGTCCAGCAGCGGCACGAACTCTGCGAAGCGGTCGGCACGCTCACGCGGGCTCCAGGGGTCCTGTCCCAGCGCGGTCGCGTCGAACCCGTTGCCGCCGGCGCCGATACCGAGGGTGAAACGGCCGCCGGAGATGTCGTCCAGCGCCATGAGCTCCTTGGCCAGCGTCACCGGGTGCCGGAAGTTCGGCGAGGTGACGAGCGTGCCCAGCCGCATCTGCTCGGTGGCGGCCGCCGCCGCGGTCAGCGTCGGGATCGCGCCAAACCACGGCCGGTCACGGAAGGACCGCCAGGTCAGGTGGTCGTAGGTGTATGCGGTGTGAAACCCGAGCTTCTCGGCTCGCACCCACTGGTCACGACCGCCCTCATGCCACGGGCGTACCGGGAGGATCACAGTGCTCAGACGCAGACTCATGTATTCGAGACTACGGCCCTGCCCATGTTTCACGTGAAACGTCAGCCGTCCATGTTTCACGTGAAACATCAGCAGTCCCGGTTTCACGGCGAAGCACCTCGGGTCCCGCCGGACGGACTCCGCAGGCAGGTGGCCGGGGGAGAAACATCGCCATCCGGTGCAGGGCCGGGCCCTGCCCCGGGCCGACGCCGCCCGGCCATGGGCGAAGATGGATCCGTGACCTCGGCTCCCCAGCGCCCGGACGGGCCAACCCCCACTCCCCGGCTCATCGCCACCGACCTCGACGGCACCCTGCTGCGCGACGACAAATCCGTCTCGCTCCGCACGGTTGCCGCGCTCGCCGCCGCCGAGGAGGCCGGGATCGAGGTCTTCTTCGTCACCGGCCGCCCGGCCCGCTGGATGGACGTGGTCAGCGACCATGTCCACGGCCACGGCCTGGCGATCTGCGCGAACGGGGCCGCGGTGGTCGATCTCCACGCAGGCCGGACGTTCGTAGAGGTCCGGGCACTGCCCCGGGTCACGGCTCTGACGGTCGTGGAGACCTTGCGCGCCGCCGCCCCGGGCACGTCCTTCGCGGTCGAGATGACCACCGGGATCAACTACGAGCCGCTGTACCCGCCCTTCTTCCAGGACCCGGGCGCCCACGTGGCCACGGCGGAGAAACTGCTGGAGGAGGACACGGACGACACCTCCGCCCCCGTCCTCAAGCTACTCGCGCACCACTCCGAGCTCGCCCCCGACGAGTTCCTGGCGCTCGCCCGCTCGGTCGCCGGCGACCACGCGTCGATCACCCGCTCCAGCCCGACCGCTCTGCTGGAGATCAGCGCGCTGGGCGTCTCCAAGGCCAGCACCCTGGAGCTGTGCTGCGCCGAGCGCGGCATCTCCCCCGCCGAGGTCGTCGCCTTCGGGGACATGCCCAACGACGTGGAGATGCTCCGCTGGGCAGGTACCTCGTACGCGATGGGCAACGCCCACCCGGACGTGATCGCCGCCGCCTCCGGCCGCACGGTCGCCAACAACGAGGACGGCGTCGCCGTCGTCATCGAGCACATCCTCGCGGAACGCGCCGCGCACCAGCGGTAGACACCGGCGGTGGGGCCGCCCCGAGCGGGCCCCGACGGGTCAGAGCGGGGCCTCCCACACCAGGGTGGTCCCGCTGCCGTCCTCTCCGATCCCGCGGCCGTACGCACTCGACCCGCCCAGCGACTCGGCCCGCCGGCGCAGATTCCGCAGCCCGCTGCGCCGCCCGCCCTCGGGAATGCCCACGCCGTCGTCGGCGACCTCCAGCCGCACCCCCGGCCTCCCGTCGGCCAGCGTGGCGGTGCAGTCCACGACCACCTCGATCCGGGACGCCTCCGCGTGCCGGAAGGCATTCGACAGGGCCTCGCGCAGCGCCGCGATCAGGTTCTTGCCCACCAGCTCGCCGACCACTGCGTCGATCGGACCGAGGAACCGGTGCGCCGGCTTGAAACCCAACGGCACCGCGGCCATGTTGATCTCCCGCAGGACCCGGGTGCGCAGCCCCGACGGAGCCTCGGCCGGTCCCTGCTGGAGCGCGAAGATCGCGGTGCGGATCTCCTGGATCGTCACGTCGAGCTCGTCCACGGCCTTGCCGACTCCGTCGACGACCTCGGGGACGACGGACCGCCGCTGGGCGCCCTCCAGCATCATCCCCGTGGCGAACAGCCGCTGGATGACGAGGTCGTGCAGGTCCCGGGCGATGCGGTCGCGGTCCTCGAACACCGCGAGCCGCTCCCGGTCGCGCTGCGCTTCGGCCATCATCAGCGCGAGCGCCGCCTGGGAGGCGAACTGGGTGGCCAGGGTCCGCTCGGACTCGCTGAACGGCCTCTTGCCGCGGGCCCGCGGGGTCACCAGGGCGCCCAGCACCCGCCCGCCACTGTGCAGCGGCAGCATCATGCAGGGCCCGTACTGGCTGGTCAGCCGGCTGACCATGCGGGGGTCGGAGGCGGCGTCGTCCACGAAGACCGGCTCGCCCTGGAGCAGCCTCGCCACCACCGGGCTCTCGGCCGGGATCACCAGGCCGAGCGAGGTGGCCGGGTTCTCCGCGGAGACGGCGACGATCTCCATCCCGCCCTCCTCGGCCGGCAGCAGCACGATCCCGGCGGCGGAGTCGGCCAGGTGACGGGCCTGTTCGGCCACCACCGCCAGGGCGTCGTCCGCGTCACCGCCCGACAGCAGGGCGGTGGTCACGGCCACCGAGCCGTCGATCCACCGCTCCCGCTGGGTGGCCGCCTCGTACAGCCGTGCGTTGCCGATGGCGATCCCCGCCTCGGTGGCCAGCACCCGGACCATGTGGACGTCGTAGTCGTTGAACTGGCCGCCACCGTTCTTCTCGGCGAGGTACAGATTGCCGAAGATCTCCCCCTGCACCCGGATCGGGACGCCGAGGAAGGTCTTCATGGGCGGGTGGTGCGGCGGGAATCCGGCCGAGCGCGGATCCTTCGTCAGATCGGCGAGCCGCACCGTGTCGGGGTGCGAGATCAGCGCGCCGAGCAGGCCCCGCTTCCCGTCCGGGCGGTGCCCGATCCTCCTGGCCGCTTCGGCGTCGATGCCGAAGGTGACGAAGTCCGACAGCCCGCGGCCCTCGGTGTCGACGACGCCGATCGCCGCGTACCGGGCATCGGCTAGCTCGGCCGCGGTCTCGCAGATGCGGTCGAGGGTGGAGTGCAGTTCGAGGCCGGTGCCGACCGAGCGCATGGCCTCCAGGAGTTGCGGGACCCGGGCGGTGAGCTCGGTGGAGAGGCCCTGCAGACTCCGGGTTGCCTGGGTGGCTGCCTCCAGCGGGTCAGGCGTTCCGGGTGGTGACTCCGGCGGTTCCTGGGACTCCTGCACTGACATGTCCTTGAGACTAGTTAGTCCCTTTTACCGGGGAAAGTCGGCGAGGGCTCCGTCGGCCGCCCGCTCCCGCTCCAGCAGGTTGCGCAGCGGGCCTTCGGCCTCGGCCAGCTCCGCGTACGTACCGCGCTGCACGACCGTTCCGCCGTCCAGTACGAGCACCTCGTCGACCGCCTCCAGGCCCGCCAGCCGGTGCGTGATCAGCACGGTGGTCCGGCCCTCGGTCGCGGCGAGCAGATCCGCCGTCAGGGCGTCCGCGGTCGCCAGGTCCAGATGCTCGGCCGGCTCGTCGAGGACGAGGACGGGGAAGTCGGCGAGCAGCGCCCTGGCCAGGGCCAGCCGCTGCCTCTGGCCGCCGGAGATCCGCTCGCCGTGCTCGCCGACCAGGGTGTCCAGCCCGTCCGGGAGCCCGTCGGCCCACTCCAGCAGCCGGGCCGCCGCCAGGGCCTGCCGCAGCTGCTCCTCGCCCGCCCCGGGCCTGGCCAGCCGCAGGTTCTCCCGTACCGAGCTGTCGAAGAGGTGCGCGTCCTGGGCGCACAGGCCCACGATCCGGCGGACCTCGTCGCTGTCGAGCGTGCGCGCATCGGTCCCGCCCAGGGTGTACGCGCCTTCGTGCGGGTCCAGGAACCGCAGCAGGACCTGGGCCAGCGAGGTCTTGCCGGCACCCGAGGAGCCGACGACCGCGATCCGCCGGCCGGCCTCCAGGGTCAGGTCCAGCCCGTGCAGTGCGTCCTGCTCCTGCCCGGGATGCCGGACGGCGAGTCCGGTCAGCAGCAACGGGAACGGAGAGGCGGGCAGCGGGGCCGGCCGCTCCGGCTCGGCGACCGGGACGGGAGCGTCGATGACCTCGTAGATCCGCTCGGCGCTGCGGCGTACCCGTTGGCGGTACTGGACGGCCTGCGGAAGGCCGTTGACCGCCTCGAAGGCCGCGAGCGGGGTCAGCACGGCCACGGCCATGGCCACCCCGGACAGCCGGCCGTCGTGGACTGCGTTCGCGGCCGCGGCCGCGGCGGCCACCACGGTCAGCCCGCACACGAGGGCGGAGAGCCCGCTGCCGAGCCCGGTGGCGGCGGCTCCCCGTGCGGCAATGGCGGTCAGTGTCCGGTCGCTCTCCTTCGCGGCGTCCTTGCGGCCGGCCAGCGCGCCGGCGACGGTCAGCTCTGCGGTCCCGGTCAGCAGGTCGGCGGCCCGGGTGGCGAGCTCGCCCCGGGCCGACGCCAGCCGCCGCTCGGCACGCCGGGCGCAGGCCCCGCTGACCAGCGGCACCCCCACCCCGGCGAGGAGCAGCCCGACGGCGAGCGCGGCCCCTGCCCCCGGCAGCAGCCAGGCCGTGAAGGCGACCGAGCCGCTACCGACGAGCACCGCGGTGCCGACCGGCAGCAGCCAGCGCAGCCAGTAGTCCTGGAGGGCGTCGGCATCGGCCACCAGGCGGGCCAGCAGGTCTCCGCGCCGCTGCTCCCGCAGCCCGGCGGGCGCGATGCGCTCCAGCCGCCGGAACACCGACACCCGCAGGTCGGCGAGCATCCGCAGCACGGCGTCGTGGGAGACGAGCCGCTCCGCGTACCGGAAGATGGCCCGCCCGATCCCGAAGGTCCGGGTGGCCGTGACGGCCACCATCAGGTAGAGCACCGGCGGTTGTTCCGAGGCCCGCGAGATCAGCCATCCGGAGACGGCCATCAGCCCGACACTGCACCCGACGGCCAGCGCCCCGAGCAGCAGACCGAGCCGGAACCGCCCCTGCCAGGCCTTGGCCACGGCGCGTACCCGCCGGAGCGGATCGCCCCCGCCCGAGTCGGCCCCGCCGGCCTTGGCCACCCGCTCGGGGGCGCTGCCGAGGATCCACTCCCCGGGGCCGGACGGCCCGTTGCCCTCCCCGCCGAGGCTGTCGGAGGTCCCTCCCGCGGCCCCGGACCGGGCAGGGGAGAGGGCAGGCAGGAGCCCCGCAGAGCCCACCGCCACCACGCGGTCGGCCACGGCCAGCAGCGCCGGCCGGTGGACGACCATCAGCACGGTCCGCCCCACCGCGAGGCGTCGTACCGCGTCGACCACGGCCGCCTCGGTCTCCCCGTCGAGAGCCGCGGTCGGCTCGTCCAGCAGCAGCACCGGCCGGTCCGCGAGGAACGCCCGCGCCAGCGCCAGCCGCTGGCGCTGTCCGGCGGACAGCCCGGCTCCGCCTTCACCGAGCTCGGTGTCCACGCCGCGCGGCAGCGCGGCCACGAACTCCCACGCCCCGGCGTCCTTCAGCGCCTCGGCAACGGCGTCCATGGACGCATCGGGCCGCGCCAGCCGTACGTTCTGCGCGATGGTCCCGGCGAACAGGTGCGGTCGCTGCGGCACCCATGCGATCCGCTCCCGCCACTGCTCGAGCGACAGCGACGCGAGGTCCGCGCCTGCGATCCGCACCCGCCCCGCGGTCGGCGCGACGAAGCCCAGCAGCACCTGGAGCAGCGTGGACTTGCCCGCCCCGCTGGGCCCGGTGAGGGCGACGCACTCCCCGGGTCCGACCGCCAGCGAGACCGGTCCCGGCGAGTCCTCGCCCCGGCCCTCGTAGCGGACGGCGACCTCGTCCATCTCGATCCGCAGACCCGCTGCCGGCACCGGTGCATCGCCGCCCAGGGCGGCGACCGGGGTCTGGAGCACCTCGAAGATCTCCTCCGCGGCCGCCAGCCCCTCGGCGGCCGCGTGGTACTGCGCCCCGACCTGGCGCAGCGGCAGATACGCCTCCGGCGCCAGGATCAGGATGACCAGTCCGGTGTACAGGTCGAGCTCCCCGTGGACCAGCCGCATGCCGATGGTCACGGCCACCAGAGCCACCGAGAGCGTCGCCAGCAGTTCCAGGGCGAAGGAGGAGAGGAAGGCGATGCGCAGGGTCCGCACCGTCGCCTGCCGGTATTCATCGGTGATCTTGCGGATCGACTCGGCCTGCGCCTTGGCCCGGCCGAAGACCTTCAGCGTCGGCAGCCCGGCCACCACGTCCAGGAAGTGCCCGGACAGCCGGGACAGCAGCCGCCACTGGCGGTCCATCCGGGACTGGGTGGCCATGCCGATCAGCACCATGAAGAGCGGAATCAGCGGCAGGGTGACCACGATGATGGCCGCCGACACCCAGTCCTCGGTGACGATCCGGGCGAGGACCGCCACCGGGACGACCACCGCGAGGCCCAGCTGGGGCAGGTAGCGCGAGAAGTAGTCGTCGAGGGCGTCCACGCCCCGGGTGGCCAGCGCCACCAGCGACCCGGTCCCGCCCCGAGCAGGGGATGCCCCGTGTCCGCTCAGCCGGCCGGGCCCCAGATCAGCGGCCCGGTCCAGCAGCCGGCCCCGCAGCTGCGACTTGACCGCCGCACTGGCCCGGTGGGCCGCCAGCTCCGTGAGCCAGGCGAGCAGACCTCGCCCCAGCGCCACTGCCGCGAGCACCAGCAGCGGCGTCCTCAGCGCCTGGCCGTCCAGCCCCTGCTCGAAGGCGCCGACCACGATCTCGGCGATCAGCATCGCCTGACCGACGACCAGCCCCGCCCCGGCAAGCCCCAGGGCCACCACGGCCGCCAGGAAGAGGCGGGTGGAGCGGGCGTACCGGAGCAGGCGCGGGTCGATCGGTTTCACGTGAAACATCCCCCAGAGCAGGGTCGGGCAGGACGGTCAGGGATCAGTGCGCATCGACGATGTGCTGCGTGCCGATCCGCTTGCGGAACACCCAGTACGTCCAGCCCTGGTAGAGCAGGACGAGCGGCGTGGCCACTCCCGCACACCAGGTCATGATCTTCAGGGTGTAGGGGCTGGACGAGGCGTTGGTGACCGTGAGGCTCCAGGCGTCGTTCAGCGAGGACGGCATCACGTTCGGGAAGAGCGTCAGGAAGAGCATCGCGACCGCGGCCGCGATGGTGATTCCGGACAGGGCGAACGACCAGCCTTCGCGGCCCGCCAGGTTGAAGGCGAGGGCGCCGACCAGTGCGACGACGGCGACGGCCATGGCGATCAGGCTCTTGCCGTCACCGCGCGAGACCTGGGTCCAGATCAGGAAGACGAGCGCCAGCACGGCGGTGACCGCACCCAGCCGGGTGGCCAGCGCACGCGACCGCTCCCGGATGTCCCCCACCGTCTTGAGCGAGGTGAACACCGTTCCGTGGAAGGTGAAGAGGGTGAGGGTGACCAGGCCGCCGAGCAGGGAGTAGACGTTGAGCAGGTCGAAGAGGCTGCCGACGTACTCCTTGTGCTCGTCGATCTTCACGCCGCGCACGATGTTGGCGAAGGCCACGCCCCACAGGAACGCGGGGATCAGCGAGGTCCAGAAGATCGCGTGTTCCCAGTTGGTCTGCCACCGGTCCTCATCCCGCTTGTGCCGGTACTCGAAGGCGACACCGCGGATGATCAGACAGATCAGGATGGCCAGGAGCGGCAGGTAGAACCCCGAGAAGAGGGTGGCGTACCACTCGGGGAAGGCGGCGAAGGTCGCCCCGCCGGCGGTGAGCAGCCAGACCTCGTTGCCGTCCCACACGGGCCCGATCGTGTTGATCAGGACCCGCCTCTCCCTGCGGTCGCGGGCGAGCAGCTTGGTCAGTACGCCGACTCCGAAGTCGAAGCCCTCCAGGAAGAAGTAGCCGGTCCACAGGACGGCGATGAGCACGAACCAGACGTCATGGAGTTGCATGGTGTGGTCCCCTCAGCCTCAGTACGAGAAGGCCATCGGCCGGTCGGGGTTCTTGTCGTCCCCGCCGATCTTGGTGGGCGGGTTCAGGTCTGCCTCGGTGAGCTCGGGCGGCCCGAGCTTGACGTACTTCACCAGCAGCCTGACCTCGATCACCGCGAGCACGGCGTACAGGAGCGTGAAGCCGATCATCGAGGTGAGCACCTCGCCCTGGGAGACGTGGGGCGAGACCGCATCGCGGGTGCGCAGGACTCCGTAGACCACCCAGGGCTGCCGGCCCATCTCGGTGAAGATCCAGCCCCAGGAGTTGGCGATGAGCGGGAAGCCCATGGTCCAGAGGGCGACGATCCAGTACCAGGTGGTGAACCTGGGGCTCAGCGCCTTCTTGAACAGGACCAGGTGCGGGACCTCGTCCTCGCCGGTGCGCAGGCCCGGCGGCAGCATGAACTTCTTCCGCGTGAGCCAGAGCCCCAGCACTCCGATGCCGAGGGAGGCCATGCCGAAGCCGATCATCCAGCGGAAGCCCCAGTAGGCGACCGGGATGTTGGGCCGGTAGTCGCCGGGCCCGAACTTCTCCTGTTCGGCCTTGTTGACGTCGTTGATGCCGGGGACGAACGAGGTGAAGTCGTCGTTGGCCAGGAAGGACAGCAGGCCCGGGATCTCTATCGCGACCTTGTTGTGGCCCTTTTCGACGTCTCCGTAGGCGAAGACGGAGAAGGGCGCGGGCGCCTCTCCGTCCCAGAGCGCCTCCGCGGCGGCCATCTTCATCGGCTGCTGCTTGAACATCACCTTGCCGAGCAGGTCACCGCTGATGGCGGTGCCCATGCCGGCGATGATCAGGGTGACCAGGCCGAGCCGCAGCGAGGTGCGCATCACGGGGATGTGCTTCTTGCGGGCCAGGTGGAAGGCGGAGATGCCGACCATGAAGGCGCCGCCGACCAGGAAGGCCGCCGTGATGGTGTGGAAGAACTGGGTCAGCGCGGTGTTCTGGGTGAGGACGAGCCAGAAGTCGGTGAGTTCGGCACGGCCCCGCTCCTCGTTGATCCGGTAGCCGACCGGGTGCTGCATCCAGGAGTTCGCCGCGAGGATGAAGTACGCGGACAGGACGGTGCCGATCGAGACCATCCAGATGCAGGCCAGGTGGATCTTCTTCGGAAGCTTGTCCCAGCCGAAGATCCACAAGCCGATGAAGGTCGACTCGAAGAAGAAGGCGATGAGCGCCTCGAAGGCCAGCGGGGCTCCGAAGATGTCACCGACGAAGCGCGAGTAGTCGGACCAGTTCATTCCGAACTGGAACTCCTGCACGATGCCCGTGACGACGCCCATGGCGATATTGATCAAGAAAAGCTTGCCCCAGAACTTGGTGGCTCTGAGGTACTTCTCGTTCCCCGAGCGCACCCAGGCGGTCTGGAGGCCCGCCGTGAGCGCCGCGAGAGAGATCGTCAGCGGGACGAAGAGGAAGTGGTAGACGGTGGTGATGCCGAACTGCCAGCGCGCCAACGTCTCTGGCGCCAAAGCTACGTCCACGTCGTCGTCTCCTTCGGTGCGCCGTGGTCACTGCCGCAGTTTGCCTGGCGTGCCCCACCCAATACAGGACGAAGCAGGACACGCTTGTGAACGCGTTCACATTCACAAGCATTATGTCGCACCGCTTCCGACGGCTTTCAGGCGGGGTCCCCCTAGCCAACACTTTCAACAGATTGTTGAATGCCGCTCATGAGGATTCGTATCTCCTGGCCCGCGGGCCAGCTCACGGCAACCCTTGACGAGACCCCGACCAGCAAGGCGCTGGCCGAGGCCCTTCCGATCTCCGCGTCCGCCCACACCTGGGGCGAGGAGGTCTACTTCGACACCGGCGTCTCCGTGGCGCTCGAGCACGACGCCCGGCAGGTCGTCGACCCGGGCACGGTCGCGTTCTGGACCGAGGGCGACGCCCTCGCGCTCCCCTACGGCCCCACGCCCATCTCGCGCGGAGGCGAGAGCCGCCTGGCGAGCCCGTGCAACGTGCTCGGCTCGTTCGACGGCGACCCCCGCCTGCTGTCCACCGTCCGCGACGGCGACCCGATCCGCGTGGAACTCGCGTAGTCCCTGCGAACCCACGTAGCCCCTGAGGGCTACATCTCCTTCAAGAACGCCTCCGCCGTGTGCAGGAAGATGTCGTTCGCCTCGGGCTCGCCGATCGTGACCCGCAGGCCCTCGCCCGCGAAGGGCCGGACCACCACACCGGCCTTCTCGCAGGCCGCCGCGAACTCGGCGGTCCGCTCCCCCAGCCGCATCCACACGAAGTTGGCCTGCGTCTCCGGCACCACGGTCCAGCCCTGGCCGAGCAGCGTCTTGTAGACCCGGGCACGCTCTCCCACCAGCGCCCCGACGCGGCCCATCAGCTCGTCCTCGGCGCGCAGCGAGGCGACCGCCGCGTCCTGGGCGAGCTGGCTGACGCCGAAGGGCACCGCCGTCTTGCGCAGCGCCGCCGCGACCGGCTCGTGCGCCACCGCGAAGCCGACGCGCAGGCCGGCGAGCCCGTACGCCTTGGAGAACGTGCGCAGGACGCAGACGTTCGGGCGGTCCCGGTAGAGCTCGATGCCGTCCGGCACCTCGACGTCGCGGACGAACTCGCGGTACGCCTCGTCCAGCACCACCAGGATGTCCGAGGGCACCCGGTCCAGGAACCGCACCAGCTCGTCACGGCGCACCGCGGTGCCGGTGGGGTTGTTGGGGTTGCAGACGAAAATCAGCCGGGTCCGCTCGGTGATCGCGTCGAACATCGCCTCGAGGTCGTGCACGTCCCCGTCCGTCAGCGGGACCTGCACGGCCGTCGCACCG
Source organism: Streptomyces sp. NPDC002209 (assembly GCF_042890265.1). NCBI lineage: Bacteria > Bacillati > Actinomycetota > Actinomycetes > Kitasatosporales > Streptomycetaceae > Streptomyces > Streptomyces sp. NPDC002209. Next base: position 176,948 of record NZ_JBIARX010000006.1, read on the forward strand.
GCGATCTGCGTGACGATCGGGTAGGCCTCGAAGGAGCGCCAGGCGTAGATGACCTCGTCGCCCGGGCCGGCCGTCGATTGGACCAGCTGCTGGGCCACGCCCACCGAGCCCGTGCCGGTGGCGATGTGCTCGACCGGCACACCGAACCGCTCGGCGAGCTCGTTCACCAGGACCGTGCAGGCCAGGTCGGGGTAGCGGTTGAACTGTCCTGCCGCCGCGACCGCAGTCTCCAGCACCCCGGACAGCGGCGGGTACGGGTTCTCGTTCGAGGACAGCTTGTACGCGACGGGCCCGCCCGCGGCAGCGGGCTTCCCGGGCTTGTAGGTGGGAATGCCGTCCAGCTCGGCGCGCAGCTTCGGGCTCTTCTCGCTCACCGCAGGTCCTCCTCGACCGTCCCGTACGACGTCGCCGTCGACTCAATACTGCTCACCTTATGAGGATTCCGCTCTTCCGAAAATGGCAGCGCCAGGATTGCGGGGGAGCGCACGCATATATGCACACGCCGGTGGCCCACGCCGTGGCGCGCATCCCTCGTACAGGTGAGTTGAGACCGGCCCGAGACCACACCGCTTTGGCATGCCCGGACCCGCCGACAAACGCACCGCTCACTCTCCGCACTCAAATACCTTTAATTCCAAGGTCATTGGGGGTGGCGAACCATGCAGAATCGTGCCTGTCAACGCGTGCATATGCACCCGGACCACCCACCCCGCCGAGCCCTACTATCGGCTCGCCATGACAGCAGCAGGGAAGCATCAGGTGAGCCGGACCGAGACCACCCGGCGGGCCGCCGGCCGACAGGGCCGGGCCGGCATCAGGGACGTGGCCGCCGCGGCGGGCGTCTCGATCACAACCGTCTCCGACGCGCTCAATGGCAAGGGGCGGCTGCCGGACGCCACCCGCCGCCACGTTCGCGAGGTCGCCGACCGGCTGGGCTACCGCCCCTCCGCCGCGGCCCGCACCCTCCGTACCGGCAAGTCGGGCCTCATCGGTCTGACCGTGACGACGTACGGGGATGAACCTTTCACCTTCACCGAATTCGCCTACTTCGCCGAGATGGCCAGGGCCGCCACCTCCGCCGCGCTCGCCCGCGGCTACGCCCTCGTCATCCTCCCCGCCACCTCCCGACACGACGTGTGGTCCAACGTGGCCCTCGACGGCACCGTCGTCATCGACCCCTCCGACCACGACCCCGTCGTCAGCGAACTGGTCCGCCAAGGCCTCCCCGTCGTCTCCGACGGCCGCCCGGCCGGCTCCCTCCCCGTCACCGCCTGGGTCGACAACGACCACGAGGCAGCCGTACTCAACCTGCTCGACCACCTCGCCGCCGCCGGCGCCCGCCGCATCGGGCTGCTGACCGGCACCACCACCGACACCTACACCCGGCTCTCCACCACCGCCTACCTCAGCTGGTGCGAGCGCGTCGGCCAGGACCCCGTCTACGAGTCCTACCCCGCCCACGACCCGTGCGCGGGCGCCGTCGCCGCGGACCGGCTGCTCGCCCGGCCCGACCGGCCCGACGCCGTCTACGGGCTGTTCGACCCCAACGGGACCGACCTGCTCGCCGCCGCCCGGCGCTACGGCCTGCGCGTCCCCGAGGACCTGCTGCTCGTGTGCTGCAGCGAGTCCACCGTGTACGCCAACACCGAACCGCCCATCACCACCCTCTCCCTCAAACCGCGCCGCATCGGCACCGCCGTCGTGCAGCTGCTCATCGACGCCATCGAGGGGGTCGACACCGGGCGCCCCGTCGAACAGGTCGTCCCGACCGAGCTGATCGTCCGTACGTCCTCGCAGCGCAGGCAGCCCCGTACGACCGTCAGTCCGCCCCGGTCACCGGCCAAGGACTGACCGCCACACCGTGAAACCGGCGGGGCCGACGGCCCCGCCGAGGATTTCAACAACTCCCATTTCGGGAGAAAGCGGCAGGAACTATTGGTTCCGCCCAGGATTCACCACCCCTGGTGCGTCACAGAGCGCGAGCCGCATTCCTATGATGGGCGCACGACATCACGGACCCTCCGCCCCGGAGGTCAGGAGGGTCCGCAGGTGTACGGCAGCGCGACGGTGGTGGAGGGGTCGATGACTCAGGGGGCCGGTCAGGGACCCGCGATGCGGACGGAGACGCTGCGGGACTTCCGAGTTCCGGTCACCGAGCCCGCCCCGTACGGCGTGCCCGGCGGGCTTCCCGACGAAGCGCCCGTGTACGGCGAGTACCCCGCGTACTACGGGGAGGGCGCGCCCGTGCCCCCGCCGCCGCCCTCGGGCCAGGCACCCGCCACGGGCGGACCGGCCGACGGGGACGACCTCGGCGACGGCTACACCCCCACGCACCGCGATCTGCCGATCATCGGCCGCGGCGGGCCGGGGGACACCGTCCAGGTCCAGTACATCCCGCAGGAGCCCGCGGCTGCGGGCCCCGGGCCGCTGTACGTCGTCGGCGACGTCCACGGCTATCTGGACGAGCTCGTCACCGAACTCCAGGCGCAGGGCCTCATCGACGCCGACCGCCGCTGGTCGGCCGGCAACGCACGCATCTGGTTCCTCGGCGACTTCACCGACCGCGGGCCCGACGGGATCGGCGTCATCGACCTCGTCATGCGGCTCTCCGCCGAAGCCGCCGCCTCCGGCGGCTACTGCAAGGCCCTCATGGGCAACCACGAGCTGCTGCTCATCGGCGCCAAGCGGTTCGGCGACACCCCTGTCGCCTCGGGCGCCGGCACCGCCACCTTCCAGGCCGCCTGGCTCCTCAACGGCGGCCAGCGCACCGACATGGAGCGCCTGGAGGACGTGCACCTGCAGTGGATGTCGCGGCTGGACGCGGCCGTGCTGGAGGACGGCCACCTGCTGCTGCACTCCGACACCACCGCGTACCTCGACTACGGCGACTCCATCGAGGACGTCAACGACACCATCCACGAGCTGCTCAACCGCAACGACGCCGACATCACCTGGGACCTCTTCCGCAAGTTCACCAAGCGGTTCGCCTTCCGCGACGAGGAGACCGGCCCCCAGGCCGTACGCGAACTGCTCGACACCTACGGCGGCGGCCGGGTCGTGCACGGGCACAGCCCGATCCCGTACCTGCTGGGTGAGGTGGGCACCGAGGACGGCGACGAATCCCGCGGCCCGGAGGCCGTGACCGGACCGCACGTGTATGCGGAAGGGCTCGCGATCGCGATGGACGGCGGGGTCACGATGGCGGGCAAACTGCTGGTCGTGCAACTCCCGCTGAACGACTGAGGGTTATCAGAAGGGGGGTAATTTCAGGAAAGCCCCTGTCACGGCGTGGCATGGGCGCTCTACCATCGCCCTATCCGTAGCAGGCTCTCCTCCGTTTGTGCCGGCGCCCGGGTCTACGCGGGCAAACCGGTCCCCACGGAGCATCGGGGGATGCACATGAACAGCGCTCCGCACCTGCTGACCGAAGACCGACCCGAGTTCGACCGGCTCCTCGACGAGGCGCTGCGTACCGCACACGACCGGCCCGAGCTCGCCGCCCTCGGCGAACGGCTGAACGCCGAACAACTGCGCACGATGGCCGTCGGGGCCAGCGCACTGCTGACGGCCGCGGCCGCGGCCGAGTACGACCACTACGTGAAACTCCGCGGGGAACGGCGCGACGAGGCCCTGTCCACCCCCGGATCGGCGGGTGCCGACCGGAGTTCCGGGCAGGACGAGGGCGACGACGGCGCCGGGGTCAGCGCCGTGGTTGCGGTGCTCGCGCCGATCCTGGCAGGCACCGCGATGCTGATCTTCCTGCTGGTGGGCTACGCCCTGAAGGCGATCGAGCCCGAACCTGCCTTCGCCGACACGATGCTGACGGCGGGTTGGCTCTTCGGCGCGCTGACCGTGGTGTCCCTGCTGTTCGCGGTGATCGGGCTGCTGGTGACGGCCGTCCGCAACCGCGCGACGGAGGTCGTGGCCGAGGACGGGGCGATACCCGACGAGCTCGCGCAGGCCCGCGAGGCCTGGCGGCATGCCCTGCTGGAGCGGGGCATCCTGCCGTTCCTGCGGGACGCGCTGGCCGATCCGAGTGCGGGGCCGGTGTATCCGGCCCCGCGCACGCCGAAGGCCGGGCGCATCCCCAACCTGGGATACACCCGGCCCGACTTCACCAGCCCCGGATCCCCCTCACAGGGACCCCGGCCCGGCTACACGCCTCCGGACTTCACCAGCCCCGACTTCGGCGGCCCGGAGACCGAGTCGTCCTGACAGCCGCGGCGGGCGGTCCGTCCCTGTTTCACGTGAAACATCGCAGAACGGGGCCTAGCCCGCCGACCGGTCCTCGGGGGCCCGCCGCCGCTGCGCGGTGTCGGTCAGGGCCGTCGGGCGCCACACGCCGTCCGGGTGGTAGAGGTTCGTCCCCGGCGGCACGATCTCGTCGATCCGGTCGAGCGCCGCATCGTCGAGTACCAGTCCGGCCCCCTTGACCAGCGAGTTCAGCTGGTCCATGGTCCGGGGGCCGATGATCACCGAGGTGACTGCGGGGTGCGCGACCGGGAAGGCGACCGCCAGCTCGGGCAGCGTGCAGCCGATGCCGTCGGCGAGCTCGAGGAGCTTTTCCACGGCCTCCAGCTTCGCGATGTTGCCGGGGATCGCCGGGTCGAAGCGCGCGGGAGTCAGCGCCGCCCGCCCCGAGCTCATGTCGACGGGCCCGCCGAGCCGGTACTTGCCTGTCAGGAAGCCGGAGGCGAGCGGACTCCAGGTCAGTACGCCCATGCCGTAGCGCCGGGCGACCGGCAGCACGGAAGCCTCCACCCCGCGCGCGAGGATCGAGTACGGAGGCTGCTCCGTCCGGAACCGCGGGAGAACCCGCCGCTCGGCGACGTGATGTGCCTCGACGATCTCCTCGGCGGGGAAGGTGGAGCAGCCGAAGGCGCGGATCTTGCCGGCCCGCACCAGGTCTCCGAGGACCGAGAGGGTCTCCTCGACGTCCGTCGAGTGGTCGGGCCGGTGCACCTGGTAGAGGTCGATCCAGTCGGTGTCCAGACGCCGCAGACTGTTCTCGACGGCCTGCACGATCCACCGCCTCGAGTTCCCGCTGCGGTTGCGCCCCTCCCCCATCTGGAAGTGGACCTTGGTGGCGAGCACGACGTCGTCGCGCCGCCCCTTGAGCGCCTTGCCGACGATCTCCTCGGACTCCCCGGCGGAGTACATGTCCGCGGTGTCGACGAAGTTGATGCCCTGATCGAGTGCGGCGTGGATGATCCGGGCGCACTCCTCGTGGTCCGGGTTCCCCACCGATCCGAACATCATCGTGCCGAGGCAGTGTGCGCTGACCTCTATGCCGGTCCCACCCAGACTGCGGTATCTCATGGTCATGGGGCCGCACTGTAGGAGTTGAAGTGCACTCCAGCGCAAGCCGTTCCGGCCCCTGGACGCCGCTCCGGGGAGTCCCCTCCTCCTCCCCGGAGCAGCGCCACCGCGGCGGTCGGGTCAGTCCGCCAGCGGGAGGTACACCCGGTTGCCGCTCGCCGCGAACTCGGCGGACTTCTCCGCCATGCCCGCCTCGATCTCATCGGCCTTCAGGTCTCCACCGTGCTCACGGCGGATGTCCTGGGAGATCTTCATCGAGCAGAACTTCGGACCGCACATGGAGCAGAAGTGCGCGGTCTTGGCCGGCTCGGCCGGGAGCGTCTCGTCGTGGAACTCGCGGGCCGTGTCCGGGTCGAGGGCCAGGTTGAACTGGTCCTCCCAGCGGAACTCGAACCGCGCGTCCGACAGGGCGTCGTCCCACTCCTGGGCGCCCGGGTGGCCCTTGGCCAGGTCCGCCGCATGGGCGGCGATCTTGTACGTGATGACGCCGGTCTTCACGTCGTCGCGGTTGGGCAGGCCCAGGTGCTCCTTCGGCGTGACGTAGCAGAGCATCGCGGTGCCCCACCAGGCGATCATCGCGGCGCCGATGCCGGAGGTGATGTGGTCGTACGCCGGTGCGACGTCCGTGGTCAGCGGGCCGAGCGTGTAGAACGGCGCCTCCTCGCAGATCTCCTGCTGGAGGTCGATGTTCTCCTTGATCTTGTGCATCGGGACGTGGCCCGGGCCCTCGATCATGGTCTGCACGTTGTGGCGCTTGGCGATCGTGTTCAGCTCGCCCAGCGTCTTCAGCTCGGCGAACTGCGCCGCGTCGTTGGCGTCCGCGATGGAGCCGGGGCGCAGGCCGTCGCCCAGCGAGTACGTGACGTCGTACGTCGCGAGGATCTCGCAGAGCTCCTCGAAGTTCGTGTAGAGGAAGTTCTCCTTGTGGTGCGCCAGGCACCACGCAGCCATGATCGAACCGCCGCGCGAGACGATGCCGGTCTTGCGGCGGGCGGTCAGCGGCACGTACGGCAGCAGCACGCCGGCGTGGACCGTCATGTAGTCGACGCCCTGCTCGGCCTGCTCGATGACCGTGTCCTTGTAGATCTCCCAGGTCAGGTCCTCGGCGCGGCCGTCGACCTTCTCGAGCGCCTGGTAGAGCGGCACGGTGCCGATCGGCACGGGGGAGTTGCGCAGCACCCATTCGCGGGTGGTGTGGATGTTGCGGCCGGTCGAGAGGTCCATGACCGTGTCGGCGCCCCACTTGGTCGCCCAGGTCATCTTGTCGACCTCCTCCTCGATGGAGGAGGTGACGGCGGAGTTGCCGATGTTGGCGTTGACCTTCACCAGGAACCGCTTGCCGATGATCATCGGCTCGATCTCGGGGTGGTTCACGTTCGCGGGAAGCACCGCGCGACCTGCGGCGATCTCCTCGCGGACGACCTCGGGGGAGACGTTCTCGCGGATCGCGACGTACTCCATCTCCGGGGTGATCTCACCGCGGCGGGCGTACGCGAGCTGCGTGACGGCCTGGCCGCCACGGCCCCGGCGGGGCTGGCGCGGGCGGCCCGGGAAGACCGCGTCGAGGTTCTTCAGACCACCGCGCGGCGAGGTGTGCTTGATGCCGTCGTCCTCGGGGCGCACGGGACGGCCCGCGTACTCCTCGGTGTCGCCGCGGCCGATGATCCAGTTCTCGCGCAGCGGGGCGAGGCCGCGGCGCACGTCGGTCTCGATCTGCGGGTCGGTGTACGGCCCGGACGTGTCGTAGAGCGTCACGTCCTTGCCGTTGGTGAGGTGGACCTGGCGGACCGGCACCCGGATGTCGGGGCGGGAGCCCGCCACGTAGCCCTTGTGCCAGCCGGGCTGGCGCTCGGTCTGGCCGTCTGCGTCCTGGCTGACGGCAGGCGTGCGTGCGTCCTGAATGGTCATGAGACCTGATCTCCCTACGCCGGCATTACCCGGTAACAGGTTCGGCGGTCGACGCAGCCTCTTCCCGTACGCATGTGTGCTGCGCGTACGGTGATCAGCGCCCTCTCAGCCCGGTGCTCCGAGCTCCCGCGTTGTGCAAAGGTGCCCCCACGCTAGCGTCATTTGTGGCGTGCTGAACAGTGGGCCCCCTCAACTCTTGCGATGATCTGCCGGTGACGTCCTCGCCGCAGCCTCCCTCCAAGCCCACCGAGCCCACGGGTCACACCGACCACGCGCACTCGGCCCCCGGGCATGACCACGGCCCGTCCCACGGCCCGTCCCAGGGCCACTCCCACGGTCATTCCCACGGCCACGGACCAGCGGCGCCCGTCTCGAAGCACCTGCGCAAGGTCATCGCGGCCGTACTGATCCCCTTCGCCGCCGCCGTCTTCGTCGGCATGGTGGTGCTCTGGCCGGGCGGCGCCCCCGCCCACGAGCGCTCCGGGGTGGGCTTCGACCGGCAGACCCAGCAGGGCCAGGTCGTCGCGCTCGAACAGGTCGACTGCAAATCCGTGAACGCCTCGCAGGTGCCGCCCACCGGCAACCAGCCCTCCACCCCGGAGGGTCGCGAGGCCCAGGCCGCGCAGACCGGAGAGTGCAAGAAGGCCACCGTCGAGGTCACCACCGGACCCGACAAGGGCCGCACCTTCTTCGAGATCGTCCAGCCCGGCGCCCCACGGCAGTTGGAGGACGGCCAGGAGGTGGTCGTCGCGTACGCGCCGGATGCACCGCGGGATCTCCAGTACTCCGTGATCGACGTGAACCGCAAGCTGCCGCTGGCGGTGCTGGCCGCCATCTTCGCGGTGGCGGTCGTCGTCGTCGGCCGGATGCGCGGCCTGTTCGCGCTGATCGCGCTGACCATCAGCTTCGGCGTGCTGACGCTCTTCATCCTCCCGGCGATCCTGCAGGGATCGAACCCGCTGCTCGTCGCGGTCGTCGGCGCCAGTGCCATCATGCTCATCGCGCTCTACATGTGCCACGGGCTGAGCGCCCGCACCTCCGTCGCCGTCCTCGGCACGCTCGTCTCGCTCCTGCTGATCGGGCTGCTGGGCTCGGTGTTCGTCGACTGGGCGTTCCTGAGCGGCAACACCGACGACAACACCGGGCTGATCCACGGGCTCTACCCGGACATCGACATGAGCGGCCTGCTGCTTGCAGGCGTGATCATCGGATCGCTGGGTGTGCTCGACGATGTGACGGTCACCCAGACCTCGGCGGTCTGGGAACTCCACCAGGCCGACCCGTCGATGGGGTCCCGCGCCTTGTACCGTGCGGCCATCCGGATCGGCCGCGACCACATCGCCTCGGTGGTCAACACCCTGGTCCTGGCCTACGCGGGCGCGGCGCTGCCGTTGCTGCTGCTGTTCTCGATCGCGAACAGCAGCATGGGTTCGGTGGCCAACAGCGAGCTGGTCGCGGAGGAGATCGTACGGACACTCGTCGGGTCGATCGGCCTGGTGGCCTCGGTCCCGGTGACAACGGCGCTTGCCGCGCTGGTGGTTTCCGCCGACCGGCCGGGATCCCCGGCCGCAGCGGCGGCCTCGGGGCCGGTCCGCGGGGGCCGGGGTCGGCGGCGCAAGCGCTGAGAGACCCGGGGTGCTCGGGGGCCCGGGGCTGCTCGGCACGTCCGGTCCGCTCAGCCCGCGTTCTGTTCGTTCTGCCGCGACTCGGCCAGGATCCTGTCCAGCGCCTCGTCGAGGTTGTCCTCGAAGTCGCCGAGGTTGCGCTCCTGACCGAGCGGAACAAGCCGGTCGGTGCGGTCGAGGAACGCCACGAGCGGCGCGGCGCCGGCGCGGAACAGGGCCCGGTCGGAGCCGACCTGGAGCCGGATGTGGACATCGGACAGCTCCTCGGGGTCGGTGGGGGCGATGTGCACATCGCCGTCACCGCACGGCTTGTTGATGCCGTCGAGGAGGAGCTCCCGGCCGAACGCCCAGGTCACGGGTGCGTCTCCGGGAAGGTGGAACGTCAGGCGCACTGCGTAGGGGTCACGGGTGTCGTACCGGAGTTCCACCGGGATCCGGAACGAGAGCTCCTCGGAAACGAGGAAGCTCATCATGACCTCTGCCTGTACCGACTCGCGCATTGACTACCCCGCTGTAGTGGAAGTGGCCAGGAATGATCCCCCAGGGCCCTCTTGACAAGGGTGGTGGACGCGCTTGCAGATCACAAGGAGTGAGTTTTCAGATACTGATAGAGAACAAGAGGGTGCTCAACAGCGCGCCTACTTCACTCCGTAGCCGATCGACCACACACAGCAATCGTTCCTCCTGGTGCAAAGGGAGTGAAATCGCCATGGTTGCGGCGGTATCGCCGACAGTAATGGGGATGGCTGCACACACCGTGCCCAGCGCGTACTCCTGACGCTCCGTAACCGGCTGCATGCGCCCGAGGGACCCGATCCGGCGCTCCAGAGCGCGCTGGTCCCGGACGGTGTGCTGGGTGACGGCCTCGACCGGGTGCCGGTCGTAGTAGTCCTTGCGCGTCTCCGCGTCCAGCTGGGCCAGCAGGCACTGCCCGATGGCGTGCGCATGCCCGGTCGCCCGGAAATCGGCCCACTCCTCGACGGCGGGGTTGGCCGGGGTGTCCGAAACGCCCATGAGCTCGATCTCACCGTCGCGGAACACCGCGAAGTAGACGGGGGCCCCGACCGCGTCGCGGAAGTGCGCGAGAGAGTCGAGGATCATGCTGCGACGTTTCTGCTGTAGTCCGCCGCCCGCAAGCCGGCCTGCGGCGGCACCGAGAACGAACACTCCGCCCTCGCGCCGCAGATAGCCCTCGTGGGTGAGCGTGCGCAGCAGGTGGTACGCGGTGGGGAGCGGGAGCCCGGCCTCGCGCGCCAGTTGCTTCGCCGGGGCTCCCTCGCTGTGGGAGCCCGCTGCTTCGAGCAGTCTCAACGCTCGCTGCACCGAACCGATCAGCGTTGGCACACCGGCATTGTGAACCGAAGACAAAGCTCACCCCCAGGCGTGGCGGCGGGCCTGGGGAGGGCCCGCCCTGCGGGGGCCGCCCCCGCACATGCCGTGGTTCCTGGAGGTCGTGCTCGGCCGGTACTAGAGATAGCCGCAGGTCAGGGCGGCACTACCGGCCTTCGCCCAGGGGAACGGCACAGATTGCCACTCTATCCGCCGATTCCCGCGGTGTGAGCGGTTTGCCACCTCACGTTCCCCCGCCTGGGTTAATCCCCGGGCTTGACCCCGGGGCCTACCAGTCGCCGGAGGAGGACTTCGTACCGCTGCCGCTGAACTTCTTCACGAGGAAGACCAGGCCGCCGACGAGGCCGACGAAGAGCAGCAGCTTGAAGGCGAACCCGATCAGGGCGCCGAGGATGCTGGTGATGACACCGCCGAAGACGAAGAGCACCAGAAGCGGGATCGCGACCCACTTGACCCACCAGGGCATGCCTGCGAATGTCTCTCGGATCCCGTCCATGTCCTCAACCTCTTCCTGAGCCGTGACTTCCTGCTGTCGATGCTAGGAGGCGGCGAAGACCCCCGGGGGCCCTCGAGCCCCCGGAGTCCCCTGATCCGCCCCCTAGGGGGACCGGGCGTCCGACCCTCGGTCCGCGCCCCCGGCTACGCCTCCGGCGGGGAGAACACCACGAGTACCCGCAGGTCCTCGCTGATGTGGTGGAACTTGTGCACCACCCCGGCCGGGACGTAGACGACGCTGCCGCGGGCCACCGTCGTCGTCTCCTCCCCGACCGTGATCGACGCGCGGCCGCTCACCACGAAGTACACCTCGTCCTGGCGGTGCGGCTGCTGCGGGTCGCTCTGCCCGGCGTCGAGCGCGTACAGCCCGACCGACATGTTCCGTTCGCGCAGGAACTGCAGATACGCGCCGTCGTTCGCGAGCCGCTCCGCCTCGAGCTCGTCCAGCCGGAAGGCCTTCATCTTCGTTGTGCCCCTTGCTCTCTCGCGTTCCCTGGCATCCGCTGATCTGCTGATGTCCCACCGGAATCTTCTCTGCCACGATCAGACACATGACGAATTTCGTAGTCAAGACGCTCGCGAACGCCGCAGCCCTGGCCGTTGCCATCTGGCTGCTCTCCGGCATCACGCTCGACGACCACAGCTCGCTGGGCCGCAGGACCCTCACACTCATCCTGGTCGCACTGGTCTTCGGCCTGGTCAACATCATCGTCAAGCCCGTGGTGAAGCTGCTCTCGCTGCCACTGTTCGTCCTCACGCTCGGACTGTTCACCCTCGTCGTGAACGCCCTGATGCTGATGCTGACCTCCTGGCTGGCCAAACAGCTCGAGCTCAGCTTCCACGTCGACAACTTCTGGACCGCGCTCGTCGGCGGCCTGATCATCTCCGTCGTCTCCTGGGCCGTGAACATGGCCCTGCCCGACAAGAACTGAACGGACCCCCATGTACCGCGTGTGCTTCGTCTGCACGGGCAACATATGCCGCTCGCCCATGGCCGAGTCCGTCTTCCGCGCCCGCGTCACCGAGGCCGGGCTCGATGCTCTCGTCGAGGTGGACAGCGCCGGCACCGGCGGCTGGTTCGAGGGGGACGGCGCCGATCCGCGCACCGTCACCGTCCTCGAGTCCGCCGGGTACGAGCAGAGCCACCGGGCCCGGCAGTTCCGGGCCTCGTGGTTCAGCGGTCTCGACCTCGTCATCGCGCTCGACGCCGGGCACCTGCGGGAGCTGCGGGCGCTCGCACCCACCCCCGAGGACGCCGCCAAGGTGCGGCTCCTGCGGTCGTACGACCCGGCGGCAACGGCCGCGGAGACCGACGTACCGGATCCCTACTACGGCTCCCTCGACGGGTTCGAGCTGTGCCTGGAGCTCGTCGAGGCGGCGAGTGCCGGCCTGCTGGACGCCGTACGCGAAGCAGTGAAGGAGCACACCGCGTGAACGACCACTCCGACCAGGCCGAGGCGGCAACAGCAGCGGCCGGGGCTGCTCGGGCGGACGGGCTCGGCGACGGCACCCGGGCCGTGCGCGCCGGACTGCCCGAGCCCGTCAAGAACGAACCGCCCCTGCCCGGACCCGTCTTCGCCGCCCACTTCCACCTCCCCGGCGACGTCGAGGGCCCGTACACCTACGGCCGCGACACCAACCCCACCTGGACCCTGCTGGAACGGGCCATCGGGGAACTCGAGGCCCCGGGCCAGGACGGCGTGGACACCATCGTCTTCGCGTCCGGCATGGCCGCGGTCTCCGCCGTCCTGCTCTCCCAGGCCCGCACCGGGGACACCGTCGTCCTGCCCGACGACGGCTACCAGGCGCTGCCGCTGGTCCGCGAGCAGCTGGAGGCGTACGGAGTCAACGTCCGCACCGCCCCGACCGGCGACGACGCGCAGCTCGCCGTCCTCGACGGGGCCAGGCTGCTGTGGATCGAAACCCCGTCCAACCCCGGGCTCGACGTGTGCGACGTACGGCGCCTGGTCGAGGCCGCGCACGCGGGCGGCACCCTGGTGGCCGTCGACAACACCCTCGCCACCCCGCTCGGCCAGCGGCCCCTCGAACTCGGCGCGGACTTCTCCGTCGCCAGCGGCACCAAGGGCCTCACCGGCCACGGCGACCTCCTGCTCGGCTACGTCGTCTGCCGCGACCCGGAGCTCGCCGCCGCCGTCCGGCGCTGGCGCAAGATCGTCGGTGCGATCCCGGGCCCGATGGAGGCCTGGCTCGCCCACCGCTCCCTGGCCACCATCCAGCTGCGCGCCCAGCGCCAGTGGGCCAATGCGCTGGCCGTCGCCGAGGCGCTGGCCGACCGTACCGACGTGACCGGGCTGCGCTACCCCGGGCTGCCCGCGGACCCGTCGCACAAGACGGCCGCCCGGCAGATGCGCGGCTTCGGATCCGTCGTCTCCTTCACCCTGCCCGACCGTGCGCACGCCGAACGCTTCATGGCCGCCCTGCACCTGGTCGAGGACGCCACCAGCTTCGGCGGCGTGCGGTCCACCGCGGAGCGGCGCGGACGGTGGGGCGGCGACCCCGTCCCGGAGGGGTTCATCCGCTTGTCCGCCGGGGCCGAGGACGCCGGGGACCTGGTCGCGGACGTGCTGCGCGCCCTCGACGCCGCGGGCGCCGGCGCCTGAGCGGCCGGAGACATGGAGCGGTCCGAGCCTCCCCCCTAGTGGCTCGGACCGCCCGGGTTCTGCGCGCGAAGAACCACGCGCCCAAGGCTAGTTGACCCAGCGTCAGAGTCCAATCACGGTAACGACAGGGGCCTATCGGCATATTTATAGTTGAAGGCCCCCACCGAGAGGGGCCTCCATGGACCTGGCCCTGCTGCGCACCTTCGTCGCCGTGCACCGGGCTGGCTCGTTCACCCGGGCCGCCACACTGCTCGGGCTGTCCCAGCCCGCCGTCACGTCCCAGATACGCACCCTCGAACGCCAGCTGGGCAGGCCGCTGTTCCACCGCAGGGCACGCGGGGTCACCCCCACCGCCGTCGGCGACGAACTCGCCCACAAGGCCGCCCCGCACCTCGACGCCCTGCTGCGGATCACCGAGGCGGAACGGGAGGCGGCCGGTACGTTACGGACCCTGCATCTCGCCGGTCCCCCCGAATTCCTGTGCCTGCGCGTCCTGCCCGCCCTCGCACCGCTCGTCGGCCAGGGCCACACCCTGCGCACCGTCCTGCAGACCGGCGCCGAGGAGGCCCTCGACGGGCTCGCCGCCGGCCACCACGACCTGGTCGTCACGACCGCCCGGCCGCGCGGCGGGCTGTTCAGCGCGACCGCCCTGTGCGACGAGGAGCACGTCCTGGTCGCCGCGCCCTACTGGGCCGCCCTCGTCGATCCGGACCGGCTGCGCGAAACCGGCCCTGCCGCCCTCGACGGCATTCCGCTCGTCGAGGTCCACGAGACCCTGCCGCTCGTCGCCCGCTACTGGGCCGCGGTGTTCGAGACCCGCCCCGGGACCCGGCCCGATGCCGCCACCGTGGTCGCCCCCGACCTCAGGGCCGTACTGGAATGCGTCCGGGCCGGCGCCGGACTCGCCGTCCTGCCTCGGTATCTGTGCCAGGACGCCCTCGATCGCGGGCAGATCGTCGCCCTGCTCGAGCCGCCCGTACCACCGCTGCGCACCTGGTTCCTCGTCGTCCGGGCCGGCAGCCTCGCCCTCGCCCACCTCGCCCGTGCGCACGACCGGCTGCTGCGCGCCGCCGCGCACTGGTGAGCCTCCGCTTCCTGCTGCGGCGCGTTTCGCCGACACGCGTTTCAGACACCGCAGTCTGGGCCACTCTTCTCCCATGACCGAACGTCCCGTGGTCAAACGCACCGCCCGCGCGATCCTGCTCGACGGTGACGACCTGATCCTCATCAAACGCACCAAGCCCGGCGTCGACCCGTACTGGCTCACCCCCGGCGGGGGAGTGGAGTCCTCGGACGCCACCGTCGTCGACGCCCTCCACCGAGAGATCCACGAGGAACTCGGCGCGAAGATCACCGATGTGGTGCCCTGCTTCGTCGACACCGTCGAGCACATCGCCGACGGCGGAGTGACCGGAGTGAAGGTGCAGCACTTCTTCGTCTGCCACCTCGAATCCATGGACCCCAGCCAGCGGCACGGCCCCGAAGTCGACGAGCCCGAAGGCGAGTACGAGATCGTCCGCGTGCCCTTCAGCCGGGTCGGTATCGCCGCCGTCCATCTCGTCCCGCTGTCCCTGCGCCACTACCTCGACGGCAACATCGAGGGCGTGCGCGCCATGCACGCCCCCGACCTGGGCTGACCTCGGCCCGGGCCGTGTCGGCCCGGGTCTCAGCCGGCCGCGCCCACCAGCTCCTCGAGCGCGTCGAAGCGGATCCGGTCCCCGGGGATCCCGATCCGCTTGAGCTCGTCGACACCGCTGCGGATCATCGCGGGCGGCCCCGAGACGAACGCGTCGTACGAGCTCCAGGGCCCGTGCTCACCGACCGCCTGGGGCAGCTGCCCCGCCAGGCCCTCGCAGACCACCGGGCGCACCGACAGCCACGGATGCGAACGCTGCAGCCCCAGCAGGGTGTCCTTGTCGTACAGGTCGCCGTCGCTGCGCGCCCCGAAGAACACCTCCACCGGGCGGCGCTCACCGTGCTCCGCCACGTCCTCGATCAGCGCCTTGATCGGCGCTATACCGGTACCGCCGCCCAGGCACAGCATCCCGTTGTCCGTGGTGTGGTCCACCACCATCGACCCGGCCGGCGGCCCGAGCCGCAGCACGTCGCCGGGCCGGGCGTGCCGCACCAGCGCATTGGAGACCCAGCCCGCCGGAACGGCCTTGACGTGGAAGGACAGCAGTCCGTCGGCGCGCGGGGCCGAGGCGAACGAGTAGTGCCGCCACACCCGGGGCCACCACGGGGTCTCCAGGCTCGTGTACTGGCCCGCCAGAAAGGGGTAGGGCTGGTCGGGGCGGACCGTCAGCACCGCGATGTCCGGGGTGCGCAGATCGTGCGAGACCACCTCCGCATGCCACCACGCAGGGGTCTTCACCCCGTCCTCCGCCGCCGCGTCGATCATGATCTGGGACATCGCGGTGTAGGCCCGCACCCATGCCGCCTGCGTCTCCGGCCCCCAGCTGTGCTCCGCATACCGGGCCAGGGCGCCGATCAGGGCCTCGCCCACCACCGGATAGTGCCCTGCCGCCGTGCCGTACTTGCGGTGCCCGGTGCCGAGTCGGCGCAGATAGGGCACGAGGACGTCCGGGTTGTCGATGTGCTCGGCGGCGGTCAGCAGCGCCTTCAGGAGCCGGTCGCGCTGTGCGTCCATGGCGGCCGGGAACATGCCCCGTACCTCCGGGTGCCCCGTGAACACCAGGGCGTAGAAGTACGAGGTCACCTTGTCGGCGATCGGTGCGATTTCCTCGAGGGTCCGGCGGATCAACACCGCGTCCGGGGAGGGCTCGACCGCACCGCCCCCGGACGGTATCCGGGCCGTCCGTCTGGCCGATCTGGTGGGCGGAGCGTCCATGCGATTGCCTCGCTTCGAACATCTCGGTCGGTAAGCACGCCACGGCCTTCGAATCCGTGGTTCCGGGCCTCAAAGCCTGCCAGCCGCCCCCATCACTCGCGGGGAAACGCGGAAAATCCGCGTTTCGAACCCACTTTCCTCCTAAGATGCTTGGACTTCCGGGCGAGCCGCCCCGACCAGCTGATACGCCTCTCGCAGGTCCCGGCCCTCGTAGACATAGGTCGCCCGCTCCGCCAGATACGGCCGCGCGTTGACCGCCACCGACACCGAAACGGCCTCGAACAGCACGGCGTCGGTCGACGAATCCCCGTACGCGACACAGTCGGCCCGGCTCACCCCGAACTGCGCGCACAGCCGGTCCGCCACCGTGACCTTGCCCTCGGGCGTCAGGATCCCGGACGCGTCCACGGGCCGGGTGAAGGGAACCTCCGGGAAGACCGAGCCGTGTGCGGCATGCGCGCCCCACTCCAGCAGCAGCTCCACGAAGAACGACGGCGACAGCGAGATCACCGCGCAGTAGTCCCCGCGCTCCCTGATCTCCCGCCACACCTCGCGAATCCCCGCCAGCCAGGGAGCTCCGTCGAACGCCGCCCGGACATGCGCGGGCGTCAGCCCCGCCCACAGCGCATGTGCCGCCACCGAGAATGCGTGCGGCCCGATCTCCCGCGCTCCGAACGATCGCTCCAGCTCGGCGATCTCCGCGCTCAGGCCGAGCTGTCGGGAGATCTCGACCGGCGCCGCCGAGCCGTACATCAGCGTCCCGTCGAGATCGAAAAGGTGCAGGAGGGTCATGGCAGTCGAGGCTAGCCCCTT
Organism: Streptomyces sp. NPDC002209; assembly: GCF_042890265.1. NCBI lineage: Bacteria > Bacillati > Actinomycetota > Actinomycetes > Kitasatosporales > Streptomycetaceae > Streptomyces > Streptomyces sp. NPDC002209. The sequence continues at coordinate 193,930 of NZ_JBIARX010000006.1, forward strand.
CATTTCACCGCGGGCACCTCCCGGTCGCGACCGGGGCAGGAACAGCGTGTTTCACGTGAAACATCGCACGGTCCCATCGGGCCGCCTCCCCCGGTGAACAGGAGAGGCATCGGGATGTTTCACGTGAAACGTGCTCCCCAAATCCCCTGGACGCCCTCCATCCGGTGATCCACTCTGGGCCGGTGACACCACCACACCTGACCGACCTGCCGATCCGTGCGCTGACCGTGGACGACCTCCGCCACTGCGCCGACCTGTCCGAAGACCGCGGGTGGCCGCGCGAGGACCACAAGTGGGGCCTGCTCCTCGCCGCGGGAAGCGGCTACGGCATCGATGCTCCCGACGGGCAGGGGCTCGCCGCCGCCTGCGTCGTCACCTCGTACGGCCACACCCACGCCGGCCCGGAACTGGCCGCCATCGGAATGGTCCTCGTCGCCGAGCGCTATGCCCGCCAGGGCCTGGGCCGCCACCTGATGACGTACATCTGCGACGACCTCCTCAAGGGCGTCCCGCTCACCCTGCACGCCACTCCCTACGGCCGCCCCCTCTACGAGGAGCTCGGCTTCGCCACCACGGGCCGGGCGGAAATGCTCCGGGGTACGTTCCGCCAAGACACCGAGGCTCCGGGGCCGGGCTCCGTGGCGGTCCGGCCGGCGACCGGCGAGGACATCGCGCGGATCCTGCGCCTGGACACCGAGGTCTTCGGTACCGACCGGACCCACGTGATCACGCGGCTTCCCGCCTTCGCGGACCGGTTGCTGGTCGCCGAGGACGGCCGGGGCGAGCTCGTCGGCTACGCCGCGATCTGGCCCAACATGGAGACCCACGTCATCGGCCCGCTGATCGCCCGTGACACGGCCGGCGCCCAGGCACTCGTCACCGCTCTCGCCACCGCCACCGACCGGCCACTGCGGACCGACATCGACGTACGCCACGAGGAACTCCTGACCTGGCTCAAGGACCGCGGCCTCGGCTCCGTGGCCTTCAACGCCGTCATGACCCGCGACATCCCCGGCCTCCCCGGCGACTGGACCCGCCGCTGGGCCCCGCTCACCGTGGCGGCGGGCTGAGAAAGGACCTCTCCATGACCGACCCCGACGAACCGACCATCCGCCCCGCCACCGAGGAGGACCTGCCCGCCATCGTCGCCATGCTCGCGGACGACCCTCTCGGCGCCACCCGCGAATCCCCCGACGACCTCACCCCGTACATCGAGGCGTTCAAGCGGCTGGCCGGAGACCCCCACCAGCACGTGGTCGTGGCGGTCCGCGAAGGCCGCGTCGTGGGAACGCTCCAGCTCACGATCGTCCCGGGACTCTCCCGCAGGGGAGCCACCCGCGCGATCGTCGAAGGGGTCCGCGTCCACGCCGACGAGCGCGGCAGCGGCCTCGGCACCCGGTTCATCCGCTGGGCCGTCGAGCAGGCCCGCCGTGAGAACTGCCGGCTCGTCCAGCTCACCTCGGACGTGACCCGTACCGACGCCCACCGCTTCTACGAGCGGCTCGGGTTCACCGCGTCCCACGTCGGGTTCAAGCTCTCCCTCTGATCGCCCGTACGGAAGGCCGGGCCGGCGTCGGTGGCCCGGCCTACGATCGGGAGGATGAGCCCCAGCCTCCCCCTCGTCACCACCGCCGAGCGTCGCCACCGGCTCGGCCGCAGGCACCGCCTGGCTCCCTCGGCGCATGCGGCCACGGTCACCCAGGCGGCGGACGCCGTCGTGGCGCTGCACGCCACCGACGCCGCGACCGTGTTCCTCTCCGCCCGCGCCCGGCTCGCAGAAGGCGGCCCGGCCGCCGTCGAGCGGGCGCTCTACGAGGACGTCTCCCTCGTCCGGCTGCTCAGCATGCGCAACACGCTCTTCGCCGTCTCCACGGAACTCGCCCCGTACGTGGACGCCTCGACCGCCCGGGGCATCGCCGTCAAAGAGCGCCGCACCTTCCTGAAGCACCTCGACGAGGACGGCCAGGGCCTCGATGCGGCCTGGCTGGCCCGGGCCGAGGCCGCCGCGCTCGACGCACTCGACACCCGCGGACCCTGCACCGGCAGCCAGCTCTCGGCGGCCGTGCCCGCTCTGCGCGAGAAGATCACCATCGGCCGGGGCAAGAAGTACGAGGCCGAGACCGGCGTCGCCACCCGCGTCATCCGGCTGCTGGCCGCCGACGGCCGGATCCGCCGTGACCGGCCGCGTGGATCGTGGACCTCCAGCCAGTTCCGCTGGGTGCACACCGAGCCCTGGCCCGCCGTGCCCGCAGCCGATGCCCGCGCCGAGATCGCCCGGCGCTGGCTGCACGCCTATGGTCCGGCCACCGAGACCGACCTCAAGTGGTGGACGGGCTGGACCCTCACCGACGTCCGCAAGGCCCTCGCCTCCGTCGGCCCCGACCAGGTCCGCCTCGACGACGGCGGCACCGCCCTCGTCAGCCCCGGCGACACCGCGCCCGAACCTGCCCCGGAGCCCTGGGCCGCGCTGCTGCCGGGGCTCGACCCCAGCGGCATGGGCTGGGCGGACCGGGGCTTCCACCTCGACCCCGCCCACCGGCCCGCCCTGTTCGACTACGCCGGCAACATCGGCCCCACGGTCTGGTGGAACGGCGAGATCGTCGGCGGCTGGGCCCAGCGCGCGGACGGCGAGATCGTCTGGCGGCTGCTGGCCGACCGCGGCCGCGCCGCCGAAGAGGCGATCACGGCCGAGGCGGCCCGCCTCGCCCGGTGGGTGGGCGACGCCCGGATCACCCCGCGCTTCCGCACTCCGCTGGAGCGCGAACTCGTCGCCTGAGCCTGCCGGCCGACGTACTAGCCGATGCCCCGCCAGCCCTGCGGGTCCACCCCGCCGGGCACCGGGGCCTGGGCGTCGTACGGCTCCCTCGTGAACACGAAGGACCCCAGGTCGAGGTGGCTGAGCGAACCGTCCTCGCGCCGGACCGCCCGGAGCGTCTCCCCCGCGTAGTAGCCGGAGAGTCCGGTCCAACTGCCGTCGGGTTCGGCCCGGAACCGGGCCGAGCGGCCCGTCGCGCCGACCGGGCCGAGTTCCAACAGCCCGTCCGCCTTCAGCCGCAGCACCTGCGCCGACGTACCCCAGTACCAGGGACCGCACAGCTCCAGAGCGACCGGATCGGCCTCCCGGAACGGCCGCCAGGGCTGCGGGAACCGCGGCTCCGCGTCCGCGACGATCGCCACCAGGTCCGCGGCCACCGCCGCGGCGGGCAGCCCCGACGTGCAGTTCGCCAGCACCACGGCCGCCACGTCGTCCGCCTCGCTCAGCCACAGCCCCGCCACGAACCCGGGGAGCGATCCGGTGTGGCCGGCGAGCCTGCGCCCGCCGCTGTCCGCCAGCTGCACGCCGAGCCCGTAGCCGAGCTCGGCGATACCGGGCTCCGGCACAGAGGCCGGCGTCCGCATCTCCCGTACGCTCTCCGCGCTCAGCACCCGCTCGTCGCCCTGGGCGAGGAACACGGCGAACCGTGCCAAGTCGCGCGTCGTGGACCAGAGTTGCCCGGCCGCGGCCATCAGCCCCAGATCCTCCAGCGGCTCGGGCATCATCACGTCGGCCCACGGGTGAACCGCCCAACCGCCCGCGTGCGGAGCCTGCGGCTGCGCCGTCGTGCGGTCCAGACCCAGCGGCTCCAGGACCTCGGCCCGGAGCACCTCTTCCCACGGCTTCCCGCGTACGGCCTCCACGAGTGAACCCAGCAGCGTGTAGCCCGGGTTGGAGTAGTGGTGCCGCCTGCCGGGCCGGAAGCGGAACGGCTCCTCGCCCAGCACATCGGCAAGCTCGGGGCGCAGCGCCGCGGGCGTGCGCTCCCACCATTCGCCCGGCGTCTCCGCCGCCAGCCCACCGGTGTGCGCCAGCAGTTGGGCGAGGGTCACCTCGCCGGCGCCCGTCCCCGGCAGGTGCTTCTCCAGCGGGTCCTCGAGCTGCAGCAGGCCCTCGTCGCGCAGTCGCATCACCAGAACAGCGGTGAAGGTCTTGCTGATCGACCCGATCCGGTACTGCACGTTCCCGTCGGGCCCGTGCCCCTCGACGGAGGTCCGGGAGCCCTCCCAGACCACCTCGCCGCCGCGGGCCACGGCCGCCACCACCGACGGCGCCCGTCCCTCGCTCTGCGCGACGGCGATCCGGTGCCTCAGGGCACGCCGGGTCTCGGGCAGCAGATCCAGATCTTCAGATACGGCATCCATGATCTGTAGGTTCTCGCTTTCGGTGTCATATCGCGACGCTGTGACCTGCGGATCTTTGCGGTGTCTCACGCGGGTTGGCATGGGTTCTGTCTCACGGCCATGTCATTTCCTCGAAGCCCTCTCGGCTCCCCGGCTGGCAGCCGGCTTCCTCTCAAGGTCATCCAAAGAGCAGTTCGACGTTCTCGTCGACGCAGGTCTTCAACACGATCACGAGCTGTCGGGCGTCCTCGATGTGCCGCGCAAGCGCGGGATCACCTTGCTCGGCCTCCCACTCCATGATGATCTCAACCAGCCGGGGCAGGACCCTGGCACAGTCGGTGGCGGATAGTTCGCCAGCATCATCAGGATGGTCGAGCAGGGGCTCAAGCGTCGATGAGACCTCGGCCCATTGCCGGTCCCCGCCAAAACCCCACATGTCCGGCAGCGTGAACCCCTCGGCCTGGGCCAAACGTCGGCGGAAGGCCTTGAAACCCGAATAGGACCAGCTGACGTCCGGGCTGGTGAGGTCACCATCCCCAGGGAACAGGCACAACCCCACGAAGCCTCCTCGATCAAGACTTCATGATCGAGCTGGCAGGGCAGGTGCGGCAAGTGACTATCCACCCCCGGGCCGGCGGCCGCGGTCACATGACCAGCGGATCTGCCATGAGGACGACTCGATCGGCCTCGACATCGAAGCCGAGTACCGGATGGCCGTAGTCACCCTCCGGATCCATCAGGACGGACTTCCCCAAGCGTCGCCCGATCTCCCGCAAGAAGCCGCAGAACACATCAAGTCGCTCCTGCCCCTGCAACTCCCGCAGGTCAACGTCGAAGTCGATTACCTCGTCGTCAAGAAAACGAAAGATCGCCAGCACGTCGGGCGTCGGCCAGACCCGCAGGTCCGGGCACTCAGCGTCCGCCGGACGAGACAGCACGATCTCCGCCCGAGGCACCGGCAACACTGTCTCGCCTTCGGAGTACTGGCACTTCCAGCCCCTCGCCTCGACAAGATCGAGGACTGCCTGCCAGTCCTCCACCGAACAGCCTGGGACACGCACGTCCGGCAGCGATCCCATCGAGTCCGGGTCGAAAAAACAGCTCACGTCATCCCATAGAAGATCAGCCACACCGCCATGCTGCCCGTCTCCCCGATTCAACGCAGCCCCGTTTCCCTTGACCACCCCCGCCTTGGAATCACGACGGCCGGCCTGCGATCTGCCGACGAGCGGCGTTCCAGACCTCCTCGAACTCCTCGAAGGTCAGCTGCTCCGGATCGTGGCCTTCCCACTCCGAGACGGGCAGTTCCGCTGTGATCCCGAACCTGTTGTCGTACTCGCCGAGGCGGCCTGCGTCGTAAGCCTGCTGCCACTCAGCGAGGGATGCGGCTGCGATCGGGGTCCGCTCAGGCCCCTCAAGCTCGATCTGCCGGGTCACCCAACCGTCAGCGTCGACCTCGAAGTAGAACCAGACGGCTTCCTCGTCCCAGTAGCAGCGCATCCATGTCGTCACAAGCTCATGATGACAAGTAGGTTCTCACTTCAGTTGCAATGTGCCGAGGCTGTGACCTGCTGGTTTCCAGGACATCTCACGGCTTGAACGGGGCCTTCTGTCTCACCGCCATGGTGTTCTCCTCGGCACTGATCTCCTCAGCAGCTGCGACCACTCGTTTCCCAAAGGGCGTCAGTTGCATGGCTTTGCCGCCGCCAGCTCGCGTAAGAAGGGGCTGCTGCAGATCTCGTTCAAGCCTTTTGATCTGCGAGGTCAGGGCCGAGATGTTGATGTCGAGACCTTTGGCTGCTGCCGTGATGGTGGGGAAGCGGCTGGCCGCAAGGAAACGGTCGATCCGTTGCCAAGCGAAGGGACTGCTGAGGGCTTTCCTGAGGAAGGTGTGCTGCTCGGCGGCGGTGTCACCCGCACGGAGGGCCGTGTCGTGGCTTCCTCCCCCGCGGGGTCTGAGCGGGATGTGGTGGGTGTGCGCCCATCGCGCCATGTTCGCGGTGCTCATGCCTCTCTCGCGGGCAAGATCGGGCAGAGTCCGCCGCCGGGTGACGTACTGCTCGAACAACCAGTCACGTTCGACAGTGCCGCGGTGCCTGTAGTCCTGAGGTCCTTTGCGGAGCGAGATGTCGTACTCACGCACCAGATTGCGGATCGTGTGACGGGAGAAGCCTGTCAGCTTGCCGATCTGCACAAGGGATCGGTGTTCGTCCAGATACAGCCGTGCAAGCCTTTCCCGTGGGATTTCCGAGCGTGCCCTGGACCGGACGCGGCCGGTGGCCCTGGCAGAAGAGAGGGTCGGCAGCGCCGCCGGTGCGGGGTGTTCGTCCAGGACGTGTCGAACTGCTTCGACGCTTGAGCCGAGGATCTCGGCGGCGTGCTGGACGGGGTTTTCGCGCTGACGGACCATTCGGTGCAGGTGGCTGATGTCGATGCGGTCGGGATCTGCGCCGGGGAGGCAGAGCTCGTTGTGCAAGGCGGTCGGCGGCTGCCAGGTCACCGGCTCTTCTCTGATGCCATGCTGTGCGAGGAAGCTTCGGGCCTCGATGTCGAGTTCATCGGCCAGTTCGGGGGTTTGCCAGACAACGAACTGAGCTACTTCGTTGCGGAATCGGGCTTCATGCTCACCGGAGTAGCCGGGGGAGGCTTCGATAGGCAGGCCACTGAGACGCTGGAAGAGGTGGCATCGAACGACTCGCTCGCGCCGTCCTGAGCCTGGCAGGGTGCCGGTGCGCCAGCAGATGGTGTGCCAGTGCTCGCGCGGCAGCAGGCGGCTGTAGTCCAGGTTGCGGCGTCGTTCGTAGTCGATGGGAACGTCGTGGGCATCGAGGTAGTCGGACAGCCGGACCAGCGCGGTGACCATGTCCTTCCAGTCCGGTCGGTCGTCGAGCCGCTGCATGACATGTGACATACCGATGCCGTCAGTGATCGCTCCGAGGCGCTTCGCGGCATCGTCGAGAGTGATCCTGCTGTCGATGATCAGCAGGGACGCGGCCAGGATTGGCGCGAGGGTGCGCGGAAAGACCCCGTCGGTCGGAGTGATCCGTGCGGTCCAGGCCGGCCAGAACGTGCCGGGGACTTTGCGGGATCGCCGTGCGATGTCCCGGCCGGTCCTCGTCGGTCGCCTCGGCATGGGGGTGAGGATGCGGTGGCGGAGTTGTTCACCGGGACGGAGGGACGGGGCGACAGCTGCAAGGTGCACAGCCTTCAAGACCGGGCTCAGTCGGCGCCCCCATTGGTCGATGCTGGTGGTGCTGATCTGCCCCAAGTCCTCGCGCATCGTCTCGATCAGCTCTTCACGGAAGACTCTGCCCGCCTGGTGGATGTCGGGCTGTTCCAGGACCCGTAGTGCGATGAGAACGGCGGTGGCGGTACTGGCTGCCCTCGCCGGCGCCATGAAACCCGGTCGGTCAGTAGCGCGCAGAGCCAGCCGGGACCCTGGCTCAATGGTGAAATGCTCGTTGGCGAGATCAGCTGGAACCAGGCTTCTGGTGACGGGTTCGGGCAGGGCCCCGAGGACGCGTCCGGCGATTGCCCGGACATCCGTCAGGGCTTGGGCCGCATGCTGCGGGCTGATCGCGTAAGCGCCGAATTCGGCGGTGTCCGTCTCGATGACGTTCATGAGGCGTCGTTGGGCGGCCAGCGCGGGGTGCGAGTCCGGAAGTTGGAGCGTATGGGCTTGTGACAGATCGAATCCGCAGCCGCTGGTAGGGCGGCCACCCGGGCTCAAGGGTGGGTTGCCGCAACGTGCCATGGGGGGAACGGCTCGGCCTGAGCGGGGCCGTAGCCGCGGATCGCCCTCGCATGCGGGGCAGCAGTCCGCCAGCAGTTGGTTATGGACCAAGCATGCGAACGCCCATCCCAGGCGCCAGGACAGTTGCCAGCGGCCACCGCTCTCCTTCAGGCAGTCCGGGCAGAACCGTGAACCCCTGCCTTTGCCCCAGAGGACCCATCGGTCGACGTATCGGCGCTCAAAGTTGATGCGTAGAGCGCGCTGATCGTAACGGGCCAGCGTCATGCCGTTGATCGCCTGCGCGTCCAGGCCGCTCGCGTGCGCGATGGCCGCGATCTGTGCCGGGTCGAGCAGGATCGTCCAGTCCGACGGGATGCCTCGTAGGTGCTCTCCGTGTCCGCCCCGGGGCGGCAGGCCGAGCTGCCGCAGGATGTCGCCTAGAGGGCTGTCCAGTCGGCGAGCGAGAGCTTCCAGCCAGGAATCGAGCGCCTCGCCCGGCAGGGGCGGGACCCTGATCGGGAGGGTCCGGGCAGCCGGTGTCACGCGGCTTTCCGCCGGCTGGACCGGGGGCGGCTGGTCAGCCGTCGCTTCTCCAGGGCTGCCTCGAGTTCCCTGCGGGCCGCCTCTGCCGCTTCGTCGTTCTTGACCCCGTCAAGCAGGTCCCTGTCCAAGCGTTCGGCGCCGGTGCGGACAGCCCGTTGGCATCCCCGGTTGATCAGTGTCATTAGGGAGCCGATGTGGCCTGTGCTGCGGGCGAAGAGGTAGTCGGACAGATCGTCCGCGAGCATGCCGGGGTCCTTGTCGGCAAGGACCATCCTTTTCTCCAAAGCGAGAAGCATTTGCCGCCACTCGCGGCGGCCTGCCTCGTTCTTGATAGTGAAGGGCCGCATGCCGAGTCGCGTCGTGCGCCGACCGGTCTGGGCCAGCACCGATCCACCGGATGTGGTTCCCTCACTGAACAGGCCCTTGTCTGCGAGACCAACACCGATCATCAGTAAGGTCACGGGGAACTCGTTGGCGATCCACTTGAGGTGATTGCTGACCTCGATGCCGCTGCTCTGGCGCCACTTCAGGAAGTGGAGATCATCGAGTGCGAGCAGACGGACCTCGCAGGACAACACGCAGTCCAGGGCCCGCTGGCCGAACTGGGTGGTGGTTCCACGATTGCGTCCGGGGTGGCCGAAGAACTCCAGCAGGGACCGGTTGAGATCCTTCATGCCGGTGTTGCCGGTCAGCCCGACCCGGCAGACCGGTAGCCGCTCATGCCCAGCGGCCGTGAAGGCGCCCTGTTCGGCGATCTCCCGTTGGTGGAACTCCCGGGCGAACGCCAGCACCGAGGTGGTCTTGCCCAGACCGGGGAAGGCATCGACGGCCACGGCGCCCTTGGCTTTGTCGCCGTCCTGAACGTTGCTGTCGACGATGTCCCACAGGTCTTCGTGCAGTTCAGCCAGTTGTGGAGTCTTGATCGGTCCGAGGTTGGCGTGCCATTGCCGGCGCTGCCGGTCGTAGTCGGACCTCGCCTCCTCGCTCAGGGCCTTCAACTGGGTGCGGGTTAGCAGTTCGGGCCGGCTACGGCGCGGGGCCTCGGCGAACGCCTTCCAGTCCTCCTTCCGTGACAACGCCAGATTGCCCAGGACCGGCGAGGTGGAAAGGCTCATACGTCCTCCAGGGCGTCCGCATAGAAATCGTCGTCACCGAGGTCTTCCAGATCAGCCTCGTCGTCATCGCCCATCTCGGATGCCTCCACCGGAACCTCTTCGGCAGGCTCAACCGACTCTGCGGCCTGGCCGAGAGCTTTGCGGACGGAAGGAAGGGAGACGACGGTCTCCTCCTCGGTCTGCGGCAGCTCAATGGCTGCCTGCTCGCGCGATAGCCGCAGGGCCATGCGCCGCTCGGCGATCGTGGTGCCCAGTCCGAGATTCCACCGCTCCAGCAAGTCAGCGACGGCGAGCCGGTCGTCTGGGAAGCGATACTTCGAGGCCGCCAGCTGCCGGGCGAACGTCAATGCGTCCGCGCTCAGCGGCATCTCGATCGACGGTGCATGCTCCCAGACCAGCGTGTGCCAGGCCCGGGTGTCCGGATCGCGAAAGTAGATGCGGGTGATGTCGTCGGGGTCCACCTGGAAGGGCCAGCCGTTCTTGACCGGCCCGGCATACGGGCTTCGGAGGCCCGGCTCGGGCAGACCGGGGCCGCTGTAGCGACGGCGGCCGATCTCGACCCCGTAGTGCTGAATCGTGCGCCACTGCGTCTGCAGGAACTCAAAGGCCAGGTCCCGGTCGCGGGGTGCTTCGATGTAGCCCGCCCGCGCCATGCCGTGCTCGAACATCTTCGCCGGGGACATCCGCAGACCCGGCAGGCCCGGATCGACCAGGCTGGAGTGCGGCCTGCAGTGATAGACCGTCGCGGTCCACTCCCGGAGGATTGCCTCAAGCTCGTCGAGGAAGAAGAACGCGTCGTCCTCCGGGCTCTCACCCCGCGAGTGGATGTCGGGCCCCTTGTAGCCGGGCAGCACCTGCAGCAGCCCCTCCCGCAGGGTCCGGAAGTAGCGCTCGACCGGCCCCTTGTCGCGGCCCGTCCGCAGCCGGGCCGGCTGGATGGAGATGCCCATCCGTCGGCAGACGCTGGTCAGATGCTCCGAGACGTAGACCTTGCCGTGGTCGACGACCAGCGTCTCGGGAACCAGAGGAGGCGAGGCCAACCCTGGTCCGGTGGCGCCCTCGACGTCGACCAGGAGGGTGCGGGGGATGCCGTGCTCGGGCCATACCGCGTGCCGCGGCCAGTCCCGCCCCGCCGGCCGCGGCCGAAACGCCTGGAAGAGCACCGCGCTGACATCCACCGCCTTCGTCGAGACCGGCGTGAGCCGGATGCCCGTGATGCAGCGGGTGTACCAGTCCATCCCGACGCTGAGCTCGGCCTGAACCCACTTCAGGGTCAGCGGGTCGAACGCGAAGACGTCCAAGCGGGTGGAGTCCATCAGCAGGTACTCGCCCGGCCTCGTCGGCCGCAGCTTCCCGTACGGACCCTCCGGCCGACCGGCGATATCCCGATTCCGCTTCGTACTCAGCCGGAACAGCGGATGGCGTCGCTCCAGCTCCTCCAGCAGCCGAAACGCCGTCGCCCGGCTCGGCTGCCGCACCACCCCCTCACCGAACCGCGCTATCACCCGAGCCCGGGTCCGCTCGATCACCATCGTCCGCGACGGGCGCGACTGGTCGGTGTGCTCGACCATCACTTCCACCGCGGTCTCCACCCACCGATCATCAACTCCTGAGTGGGGTCTTTCTGTTGTCTTCTTCGGCGCGAGCCCGGCCTCACCGCCACGACGAAAATCAGAGACCCATTGCTTCACGGCACGAGGTGATACCCCCAGCTCACCAGCCTTTGCCGTGTATCGCGCCTCCCACGGTCGCTCCGGGCGATAGTCCGGTCGGGGCTCACCATCACGTGCCAGTTCCGGAGCTCCAGACCGGTATCCCGTCAGAACCTCCCGGACGTGCTCAGCGCGTTCAAGGACTTTCGCCCGTGTAGAGCTGTCGATCTGCCCAAGTACGACCGAAGCGATCTCTTCTTCGTCGTCAGCTGACGGTCCCGGGCCGTCTGGACTGACAGCGGCACGGTCCGAGAACAGAAGTTCCTTGAGTGACAGCCGCAACAATCGCCCCCGGCCATCCTTCAGGACCACTTCGTTGCCTGCCGTGGTCGCAGCCATCTCCACCACCTCGACGGATTCCCCGTCGTAGCGGAAACGCGTACCGACCCCGACCCGAGCCCCTGCTCTACTCATGCCACCCACCTCAGAACGTGTGAAGGGCCGAGCGGCTGATTGAGCTCGGTAACGAGAGACTGCGTCCAGAGCAAATGATGGATAGCGGAGCGGACTTGGGACTCCGGACGATCCGGCAGACAGCGCGCGGCCTGCCTCAGAGAGACACCGTCGAGCTCAGCTCCCCGAAGGTCTTCCAGGACCTCGGGGCTGAACAGCCAGTCCCGTCGGTAGCCCGCCAGGAACCGGATGTTCTCCAGCTCCACGGCCGGAGGCTCGCTCCAGACCTCGTACTTCCATCCCCGCAACTCAACCGCCTGCCGGGTCCAATCGAAGGTGATCGCCACCTCTGGATTGGACAACCGATGCAGCGGCTTGACGTCGACGACCACCGGTACCTGCTCGGTGAGAAGGAGATAGTCCGGTATGTGCCGACGGACCTTTCCCTCCAACACTGTCTTCAGCAAGAAGGGCTGGGCCACGATGCCGCGTACGGACGGATCGAAATCGGCGAAGAGTAACCGCGACAGCTCCAGTCGCGACTCGTAGATCACGTGATCGCGCATCGTCGCCGACCAGTAGGTGCCTGAGTAGTGCTTCTGGCCCTTGTGCCAGCGGAACGTCCGCCACGGACAAGCCGACTGTAGAAAGTCGGCAGGCACCGTACGCCAGTCTCGGTCCTCCACGAGAGCACCACGTTGATGACGGATACTCACCGTCGCAGCGACGTCCACCGCACCCCCAGCCCACGAGTGACTGCCCGTGTAGCCAAGGTGTCAGCGTTCGCTCCCCGCATGGAGAGGTCGCCCCTTACGTCACCCGGAAGAGTGAGCGCTCCGAGCTGCGAGTCTCATGATGGCTGCATAAATGCCATCCATATGCAGCTGGCGCTGAGATTATGAAGCTGGATTTGAGACCCTACATGATCGGATGCTACGTGTTGGCCATGTCCACGAACCGCGAATAGTGGCCCTGGAAGGCGACCGTGATCGTCGCCGTGGGGCCGTTACGGTGCTTCGCCACGATCAGGTCCGCCTCGCCCGCGCGGGGCGACTCCTTCTCGTACGCGTCCTCGCGGTGCAGCAGGATCACCATGTCGGCGTCCTGCTCGATCGAGCCCGACTCACGCAGGTCGGAGACCATCGGCTTCTTGTCGGTGCGCTGCTCGGGACCACGGTTCAGCTGGGACAGCGCGATCACCGGCACCTCGAGCTCCTTGGCCAGCAGCTTGAGGTTTCGGGACATGTCCGAGACCTCCTGCTGGCGGCTCTCGGGGCGGCGCGAGCCGCCCGACTGCATCAGCTGGAGGTAGTCGATGACGACGAGCGAGAGGTCGTTGCGCTGCTTGAGGCGCCGGCACTTCGCCCGGATCTCCATCATCGACAGGTTCGGGGAGTCGTCGATGTAGAGCGGGGCGGCGGAGACGTCGGGCATCCGGCGGGCCAGCCGGGTCCAGTCGTCGTCCGTCATGGTGCCCGAGCGCATGTGGTGCAGGGCCACGCGGGCCTCTGCCGACAGCAGGCGCATCGCGATCTCGTTGCGCCCCATTTCGAGGGAGAAGATCACGCTCGGCAGGTTGCTCTTGATGGAACAGGCGCGGGCGAAGTCCAGCGCGAGGGTGGACTTGCCCATGGCGGGACGGGCCGCGATGACGATCATCTGGCCCGGGTGCAGGCCGTTGGTCAGCGAGTCGAGGTCCGTGAACCCGGTCGGGACGCCGGACATCTGGCCGCTGCGCGAGCCGATGGCCTCGATCTCGTCGAGGGCACCCTCCATGATGTCGCCGAGCGGCAGGTAGTCCTCGGAGGTCCGCTGCTCGGTGACGGCGTAGATCTCGGCCTGGGCGCTGTTGACGATCTCGTCGACGTCGCCGTCCGCCGCGTATCCCATCTGCGTGATCTTCGTGCCGGCGGCGACGAGGCGGCGCAGGACGGCCCGCTCGTGGACGATCTCCGCGTAGTACTCGGCATTGGCCGCGGTCGGGACCGACTGGACGAGGGTGTGCAGGTACGAGGCCCCGCCGACCTTGCTGATCTCGCCGCGGCGGGTCAGCTCGGCGCCGACCGTGATCGGGTCGGCCGGCTCGCCCTTGGCGTACAGGTCGAGGATCGCCTGGTAGATCGTCTCGTGCGAGGGCCGGTAGAAGTCGTGGCCCTTGATGACCTCGACCACGTCCGCGATCGCGTCCTTGGACAGCAGCATGCCGCCGAGCACCGACTGCTCGGCGTCGAGGTCCTGCGGCGGGACGCGCTCGAAGCCGCCACCGCCGCCGTCCCAGGAGCCGCCCTCGCGGCCCCGCTCGTGCTGTTCGTCCCCGCGGCCGCGGCCGTCGCCGTTACGGCGCGAACGGGCGGGCAGACGGTCACCTGGACCGCTGTCGGCCCAGGGGTCGTCCATGGGCTCGGGCATGCTCACCGGGCCGCCTCCTCCCGTCCGCAACGCGGACCTCGCCGTGCCACTCTTTCTAGGGCACGGCTCTGACATTTGGGGCACCCGAATCCGCAGTCGGCGAGTCGGGCAACGCACAACGGTAGGGCCGGGAGCGACGTCAGCCAATCTTGTTATCCACAGGCTGTGTGGATGAGATGTGGATGACCGACCCAATGCTGTGGGTAAGTCGCCGGAAGCTGTGCACGGACCGGGGGACGGTGCTGTGGACAAAATCACCTGCCCTCCCCACACACCCAACCTGACCTGCATGTTCTTCCTCCACGGGCTGTGGGGGAGAAATTTCTCGGCCCGGTTCCCGAGATCGCCTCCAACGGGGTGCCGAGAAGACGCGAGTCAACTCACAGGTAAGGATCCAAGGGCAGTTGCGTCTATTACCTGTGGAAGATTAGATTGAGCGCATGACACAGGCTCTCGCGCCGCTGAAGGCCGCCCCGAGACGGCACGACCGCGAGATACTCGCACTCGCCGTCCCGGCTTTCGGCGCCCTCGTCGCCGAACCCCTGTTCGTGATGGCGGACAGCGCCATCGTGGGGCACCTCGGCACCCCCCAGCTGGCCGGCCTCGGCATCGCCGCAGCCCTGCTCACCACCGCCGTCAGCGTCTTCGTGTTCCTCGCCTACGCCACCACCGCGGCCGTCTCCCGCCGGGTCGGCGCGGGAGACCTCCCGGCAGCCATCCGGCAGGGCATGGACGGCATCTGGCTCGCCCTGCTGATCGGGGCTGCCGTCGTCGCCGTGGTGCTCCCCGCGGCGCCCTGGCTGATCTCCCTCTTCGGAGCCTCCGACACCGTCGCCCCGTACGCGGTCACCTACCTGCGGATCTCCGCCCTCGGCATCCCGGCCATGCTGATGGTGCTGGCCGCCACCGGTGTCATCCGCGGCCTCCAGGACACCCGCACCCCGCTCTACGTCGCCGTCGGGGGCTTCGCCCTCAACGCGGGCCTGAACGGCGCCCTCGTGTACGGCGCGGGCTTCGGCATCGCCGGCTCCGCCTGGGGCACCGTGATCGCCCAGTGCGCCATGGCCGGCGCCTATCTCGTGGTGGTGGTCCGCGGAGCCCGCCGGCACGGAGCCTCGCTGCGACCCGACTCCGCAGGCATCAGGGCCTGCGCCCAGGCCGGCGCGCCGCTGCTGGTGCGCACCTTGTCGCTGCGCGCCGTCCTGATGATCGCGACCGCTGTGGCCGCGCGGCTCGGCGACGCGGACATCGCAGCCCACCAGATACTGCTCTCCCTGTGGAGCCTGCTCGCCTTCGCTCTCGACGCGATCGCCATCGCCGGGCAGGCCATCATCGGCCGCTACCTGGGTGCCGGCGACACCGACGGCGCCCAGGCCATCTGCCGCCGCGTGGTGCAGTGGGGGATCGTCTCCGGGATGGTTCTGGGCGCACTGGTGATCGCAGCCCGCCCGCTGTTCATCCCGCTCTTCACCGGCGATCCGGCGGTCAAGGACGCCCTGCTGCCCGCCCTGCTGGTCGTGGCCCTCTGCCAGCCGGTGGCCGGCATCGTCTTCGTGCTCGACGGGGTCCTCATGGGTGCGGGAGACGGCCGCTACCTGGCCTGGGCGATGCTCGTGACGCTGGCCGCGTTCACCCCGGTGGCGCTGCTCGTCCCGACCGTCGGCGGTGGTCTGACCACGCTCTGGTGGGCCATGACCCTGATGATGCTGGTCCGGATGGCCACCCTCCAGCTGCGGGCACGCTCCGGCCGATGGCTGGTGGCGGGGGCGGCCCGCTGATCCGCGAGCCGATGTTTCACGTGAAACATGCCGAGGAGCGGCCCGTGTTTCACGTGAACATCGGCTCACAGCCCCCGGCAACGACGAAGGGCCGCACCCCACAGGGGTGCGGCCCTTCGCGTGCAGCACTTAGGCGGCGACGACCTCGACGCCCACGTTCGCAGCGACCTCGGCGTGCAGACGCACGGAGACCTGGTACGAACCGAGGGTCTTGATCGGGGCAGCCAGCTCGACGCGGCGCTTGTCGACCTTCGGACCACCGGAAGCCTCGATCGCCGTGGCGATGTCGGCCGGGGTCACGGAGCCGAAGAGACGGCCGGCGTCACCCGAGCGGGTGGCCAGACGGACCTTCGTGCCCTCGAGCTTGGCCTTGACCTCGTTGGCCTGCTCGATGGTCGCGATCTCGTGGATCTTGCGGGCGCGGCGGATCTGCGCCACGTCCTTCTCGCCACCCTTGGTCCAGCGGATCGCGAAACCACGCGGGACCAGGTAGTTGCGAGCGTAACCGTCCTTGACGTCGACGACATCGCCGGCGGCACCGAGGCCAGAAACCTCGTGGGTCAGGATGATCTTCATTAGTCGGTCACCCTTTCCTTATCGCGCGGTGGACGTGTAGGGCAGCAGCGCCATCTCACGGCTGTTCTTCACGGCCGTGGCGACGTCACGCTGGTGCTGCGTGCAGTTGCCGGTGACGCGGCGGGCACGGATCTTGCCGCGGTCGGAAATGAACTTCCGCAGCATGTTCGTGTCCTTGTAGTCCACGTACGCGGTCTTGTCCTTGCAGAACGCGCAGACCTTCTTCTTAGGCTTGCGCACAGGCGGCTTCGCCATTGTGTCTCTCCTGTGTGATCAAGAAGTGGGGATGCGAGCTTCCCTAGAAGGGAGGCTCGTCCGAGTAGCCACCGTTGGAGCCGCCGGAGCTTCCGCCCCAGCCGCCCCCGCCGCCCTGCTGCTGGCCACCGGCCGGCGCGCTGGACGCCCACGGGTCGTCGGAGGGAGCTCCGCCGCCCTGCGGGGCGCCGCCGCTGGGGGCTCCGCCCCAGCCACCGCCGCCGCCACCCTGCTGCTGACCGCCGCCGCCGTATCCACCCTGGCCACCGCGGCCGGTGGTCTTGGCGACCTTGGCCGTGGCGTTCTTCAGGCTGGGGCCGACTTCCTCGACGTCCAGCTCGTAGACCGTGCGCTTGACACCCTCACGGTCCTCGTACGACCGCTGCCTCAGCCGGCCCTGCACGATGACGCGCATGCCCCGCTGAAGGGACTCGGCGACGTTCTCGGCCGCCTGCCGCCACACCGAGCAGGTCAGGAACAGGCTCTCGCCGTCCTTCCACTCGTTGGTCTGGCGGTCGAAGGTGCGGGGGGTGGACGCGACACGGAACTTCGCGACCGCCGCACCCGAGGGGGTGAAGCGCAGCTCGGGGTCGTCGACGAGATTGCCGACGACCGTGATGACGGTCTCGCCTGCCATGGATGAACCTCTCGGCGGGGATTTGCTGCTGGGCTGCTGTGCTACTCGGTCCCGATTACCGCTGAACCGAAGTTCAGTGGGTCTCGGGGCGGAGGACCTTGGTCCGGAGAACCGACTCGTTCAGGTTCATCTGTCGGTCAAGCTCCTTGACGACCGCAGGCTCGGCCTGAAGGTCGATGACCGAGTAGATGCCCTCGGGCTTCTTCTTGATCTCGTAAGCGAGACGACGACGGCCCCAGGTGTCGACCTTCTCGACCTTTCCGTTGCCCTCACGGACGACGGAGAGGAAGTTCTCGATCAGCGGGGAGACAGCGCGCTCCTCGAGATCGGGGTCGAGGATGACCATCACTTCGTAGTGACGCATGTGGAACCCACCTCCTTTGGACTCAGCGGCCACGGTCGTTCCGTGGCAGGAGGGTCGTGATGCGTGCGCACGGCGTCTGTGAGCAGACACCGCGCAGCTGTACAGACTACCTGCTCGACTCCTTCCGGTTGAAATCCGGCGGGAGGAGGCCACACTCTGTATTCATCGGGTGTGCTCGGTGCTATGCCCCCGGCCCCTGCCGGGGGCGCCCCGCGCACCGCTCTGCGTCAGCCAGGAGGTGCCTTCGATGGCACAGGCAATGCAACGGCAGTCCATCTCGCTCCTCGCGACCGACGGCAAGCCCCATCCGCTGCAGGACACGCTCATGGTGGCCACAGTGGTGCTCGGCGCCGTGGCGTTCGTCACGGGGTTCTTCGACAATCTGCACCTGCTCAGCTCGTGGACCGGGCTCGTCGGCATCCTGACCGGCGCGTACGGACAGTTCATCTCGGAGACGACACGCGAGCGCTTCGCACTGATCATCGGGCTTGGCGCCTCGGCCCTGGGCTTCTACCTCGGCATGGCGCACGGCGGTCTCTTCGGCGGCTGGGCGGGCTGACCGGGGGCACCTCGGCGACAGGGCGCCGGCTTCACACCGGCCCGGGCCCGGCCCGTCCCCCAGAAGGGTGGCGCCCTTGTCGCAGTAGGCTTCGCGCCATAGCCAGCGAAGCCGCCGGAGGAGACGCCCCGCATGAGCCTGTCCCTGAGGACCATCAGCCGAGAGCAGCATCTGGGATACCTCCAGAGCCTGCCCTCGGCTAGCCACTGCCAGGTCCCGGCGTGGGCCGACGTGAAGAACGAGTGGCGTTCCGAGAACCTCGGCTGGTTCGACCAGAACGACGAACTGGTCGGTGCCGCCCTCGTGTTGTACCGCCAGCTGCCGAAGGTGAAGCGGTACCTCGCCTACCTTCCCGAGGGCCCGGTCATCAACTGGTACGCCCCGAACCTGGAGGAGTGGCTCCAGCCGATGCTGGCCCACCTCAAGCGTCAGGGCGCCTTCACCGTGAAGATGGGTCCGCCCGTCGTCATCCGCCGCTGGAACTCCGCAGCCATCAAGGCCGGGATCCAGGACCCGGAGGTCAAGCGCCTGCGGGACGTGGAGGCCTCGCACATCGAGCCCCGCGCCTTCGAGGTGTCCGACAAGCTGCGCCGCATGGGCTGGCAGCAGGGCGAGGACGGCGGCGCCGGCTTCGGCGACGTGCAGCCCCGCTACGTCTTCCAGGTGCCGCTCGCCAACCGCTCGCTGGACGACGTCCTCAAGGGCTTCAACCAGCTGTGGCGCCGCAACATCAAGAAGGCCGAGAAGGCCGGCGTCGAGGTCGTCCAGGGCGGCTACGAGGACCTGCCGGTCTGGCAGGAGCTGTACGAGATCACGGCCGAGCGCGACAAGTTCCGCCCGCGCCCGCTCAGCTACTTCCAGCGCCAGTGGACGGCCCTCAACTCCGAGGACCCGAACCGGATGCGGCTGTACATCGCGAAGCACGAGGGGGAGCCGCTGGCCGCCGCCACGATGCTCACCGTCGGCCAGCACGTCTGGTACTCGTACGGCGCCTCCGCCAACCACAAGCGCGAGGTACGGCCCTCGAACGCGATGCAGTGGCGCATGCTGCGCGATTCGTACGCGCTCGGTGCCAGCGTCTACGACCTGCGCGGCATCAGTGACACGCTGGACGAGAACGACCACCTGTTCGGCCTGATCCAGTTCAAGGTCGGCACGGGCGGCGAGGCCGTCGAGTACGTCGGCGAGTGGGACTTCCCGCTCAACAAGATGCTGCACAAGGCGCTCGACATCTACATGTCGCGTCGCTGACCTGCTGCCGCATCCCCCACACACCGCACCGCTGCACCTGCAGCTTTTGAAGAGAGGCTCCGGACGGGCATGGCGCTCACGCTCTACGTCGACACCGCGCGCTGGCGTGCGCACCAGAAGCAGATCCAGGACCAGTTCCCCGGGATGATCCCGGTCTGCAAGGGCAACGGCTACGGCTTCGGCCATGAGCGGCTGTGCGAGGAGGCGACCCGGCTGGGCGCCGACGTCCTGGCCGTCGGGACCACGTACGAGGCCGCCAGCATCAAGGACCTGTTCGGCGGCGACCTGCTCGTCCTCACCCCGTTCCGGCGGGGCGAGGAGCCGGTGCCGCTGCCGGACCGGGTGATCCGGTCGGTGTCCTCCCTGGACGGGGTCCGCGGCCTGGTGGGCGCCCGCGTGGTCATCGAGTGCATGAGCTCGATGCGCCGCCACGGCATCTCCGAGCAGGACCTGGGCCAGCTGCACTCGGCGATCGAGGACGTGCGGCTGGAGGGCTTCGCCCTGCACCTGCCGCTGGACCGCCCCGACGGCTCGGACGCCGTCGAGGAGGTCATCGGCTGGATGGACCGGCTGCGCGCGGCCCGGCTGCCGCTGCACACCATGTTCGTCAGCCACCTGCGGGCCGAGGAGCTGGCACGGCTGCAGCAGCAGTTCCCGCAGACCCGCTTCCGGGCGCGGATCGGCACCCGGCTGTGGCTCGGCGACCACGAGGCGACCGAGTACCGGGGCGCCGTCCTGGACGTCACGCGCGTCGCCAAGGGCGACCGGTTCGGCTACCGGCAGCAGAAGGCCGCGTCCGACGGCTGGCTGGTCGTGGTCGCGGGCGGCACCTCACACGGGGTGGGCCTGGAGGCCCCCAAGGCCCTGCACGGCGTGATGCCGCGCGCCAAGGGCGTGGCCCGGGCCGGCCTGGCCACCGTGAACCGGAACCTTTCGCCGTTCGTCTGGGCGGGCAAGCAGCGCTGGTTCGCGGAGCCCCCCCACATGCAGGTGTCGATCCTGTTCGTGCCGTCGGACGCCCCCGAGCCGAAGGTCGGCGACGAGCTGGTGGCGCACCTGCGCCACACCACCACGCAGTTCGACCGGGTGCTCGACGCCTGACCGGTCAGTCCCTGGGCGCCATGCCCCACTCGACCCGCTGACCCTGCGAGGGCGCCGCATCCTGCGGCGCCCTCGCGGCGTCCGACAGCGCGAACACGTCCTCGGCCCCGTCCAGGACCCCGCCCGACGGGTCGTCCGACCCGTCGCGGCGTACGACGTCCCGCTCGGGCATCAGGATGTCGCGCACGACCACCGCACACAGGTAGAGGGTCGTCAGCAGGTGGGCGGCGATCGCCACCTGGTAGCCCTCCACGGGCAGGCCCTGGTGCTTGTCCCCGCTCGTCGTGTAGGCGAGGTACAGCCAGATCCCGAGGAAGTACACGACCTCGCCGGCCTGCCAGACCAGGAAGTCCCGCCAGCGCGGCCGGGCCAGCGCAGCCAGCGGGATGAGCCACAGCACGTACTGCGGCGAGTAGACCTTGTTGGCCAGGATGAAGGCGGCCACGACCAGGAACGCCAGCTGGGCGAAGCGGGGGCGGCGGGGAGCGGTCAGCGTGAGCACTCCGATGCCCGCGCACAGCAGCAGCGTCAGGCCCGTCGCGTACGTGTTGGCGTCGTGCAGGGGGTTCCCGGACCGCTGGGAGATGAGCAGCCACACGGAGCCGAAGTCGATCGGGCGCTCCTGGCTGAACGTGTAGAACTTCTTCCAGCCGTCCCAGGCGTAGATCATGACGGGCAGGTTCACCACGAGCCACGAGGCGGCCGCGCCGAGGGCGGCAGCGCCGAACGCCCGCCACTTCCCGGCCCGCCAGCACAGCACGAACAGCACACCGAGCAGCAGGACGGGATAGAGCTTGGCCGCGGTGGCCAGGCCGACGAGGACGCCGAAGAGCACGGTCCGGCCGCGGGACCACATGAGCATTCCCGCGGCCGTCAGGGCGATGGCCAGCAGGTCCCAGTTGATCGTCGCGGTGAGCGCGTAGGCGGGCGCGAGGGCGAAGAGCAGCGCGTCCCAGGGCCGGCGGTGGTGGGTGCGCGCGACGCACACGGCGATGACCGCGGCGCAGGCCATCAGCATCCCCGCGTTGACCATCCAGTACATCTGCTCGCGGTGCTGCATGGAGCCGCTACCGGGGGTCAGCCAGGAGGCGACCTCCATGAAGAGCCCGGTGAGCACCGGGTACTCCAGGTACTCCATGTCGCCGGGGAGCCGGTCGAAGTACGGCGTGAGTCCGTCGGCGAAGCCGCGTACGGCGAAGAGGTGCGGGATGTCGGAGTAGCAGGCGTGGGTGTACTGCGAGCCGGCTCCGCGGAACCACGCCCAGTCGTAGCAGGGCAGCTTCTGCACCATGCCGAGCGCGAACAGCCCGAGGGCGACGAGGACCACGACGCGCACCGGGGTCAGCCAGTGGCCGCCCAGCCGGGCGTAGCGGCCCATCGGGCCGCCGATGAACTCGCTGCCGGCCGCGGCGACCTCGTCCTGCTGCGTGGGCAGTACGGGCCGTTCCTCGTGCACCTTGGTCATGCGCTCATCCTGCCGTACCGGGCCGGACATGCGGGAGGGCCGCCGCACCGTGTGCGACGGCCCTCGTCGGAGCAGGGGGAGGGGGGTCAGCCCGAGGTCCCCACCGAGGTCCCCCAGCTGGTGCCGCCCGGGCGGCCCGGTTTGCCCGATGGCGTCGGAGACGGCGATCCGCTGGATCCGCCGGCGCCGCCGCCGTTGGCGTTGCCGCTGTTGGTGCCGCCGCCCGTGTCCGGGATGCAGTACAGCTCCCACGGCTTGCAGGTCGGCTTGCCGCCCCTCGACGGGCTCGGGGAGACCGGCGGCGAGGAGCTCGCCGACGGCGAGGGCATCGACGGGGACGGCGACGGGGAGAAGGAGGGGCTCGGCGAGGGGGCACCGGAGGCGTCCGCGGTGACGCCGATCTTGTCGGCCTCCGGGAACTCCTTGACCGGCGTGCCCTTGAGGGCTTCCTTCATGTACTCGGTCCAGATCGCGGCCGGGATGTCGCCACCGTGGATGGAGTCGACGCCGCCCACGCCGTTCATGGAGATCAGCTTCTTGTCCGCCGAGTTCGGGTCGGTGCGGAACAGGGCGACCGAGGTGGAGAGCTCCGGGGTGTAGCCGACGAACCAGGCCGACTTGTTCTGGTCGGTGGTTCCGGTCTTGCCGGCGGCGGGCCGGTTGAAGCCGAGCTTCCTGACCTTGGTGCCGGTGCCGTTCTCGATGACGTTCTGCAGGACCTTGGTGACGTTGTCGGCGATGGCGTTGTCCATCGCCCGCTGCTCCTTGGGGGCCCCGAAGCCGGGCAGCTCCTTGCCGTCCTTTTCGACACGGGTCACGGAGAACGGATCGTGGTGCGTACCGGAGGCGGCGAAGGTGGCGTAGGAGTCGGCCATGCGGATGGCGCTCGGGGTCGAGGTGCCGAGGGCGAACGAGGCGTCGTTGTTCGGGTTCATCGAGTCCTTGAGGATGCCCGTGGACTCGGCGACCTCCCGGACCTTGCTGTGGCCGACGTCGAAGACGAGCTGCGCGAACGGCACGTTGATGGACTTCTCCATCGCCTCGTTGAGGGTCACGTATCCGTAGGGGTAGGTGCTCTCGTTCTTCTGCTTGAACGGCTTGCCGGACGCGTCCCGCAGCGGCTTGCCGTCGCGGTTGTTGATCACCGTCAGGTCGTTCGCGTTGTACTTGCTGTCCGCCGAGATGCCCCGGCCGTTCGAGTTCTGGGTGCCGTACTGCATCGCGGCCGCCAGGACGTACGGCTTCCACGTCGATCCGACCGGGACACCGAGGGTGTCGGCGTTGTTGCTGAAGTACTTCTTGTCCATGCCCGGGCCGCCGTACAGGGCCACGATCGCCCCGGTCTTCACGTCCACCGAGGCGGCGCCGAACTGCACGAAGGTGTCGTACTCGGGCCGGGCCTTCTCGTCCAGGAAGTCGTTGCGCGTGTCCTCGACGGCCTTGGCCAGGGCGTCCACCCTCGGCTTCTGGAAGGTGGTCTTGATCTGGTAGCCGCCGCGGGCCATCTCGTCGGGCGTGATGCCGGTGACCTTCATCACGTACTTCTTGGCCGTGTCGACCAGGTAGCCGGTCTGGCCGGACAGCCCGCGGGCCTGCTCGGAGTCGACGAGCTTGGGGAACTCCTTGAACTGGTCCCGCTCGGCCTTCGGCATCCGCTTCACCGCGACCTCGCGGTCCAGGACCCAGGCCCAGCGCTCCTTGGCCCGCTCGGTGTTCTTCTCGGGGGTGGCCGCGGCACCGATGCCGCCGTCCGGGTTGTAGAGGTTGGGGCCCTTGAGCACGGAGGCCAGGAAGGCGCTCTCGGACGGCGTGAGGTCCACGCAGTCCTTGCCGAAGTAGGCCCGCGCGGCCGCCTGGATGCCGTAGGCGTCCCGGCCGTAGTAGGCGGTGTTGAGGTAGCCCGCGAGGATCGTGTCCTTCTCCTCGGACACGCCCAGTTTTATCGAGATGAAGAGCTCGGTGGCCTTGCGCTTGAGCGTCTGGTCGGAGTCCAGGTACGTGTTCTTCACGTACTGCTGGGTGATGGTCGAGCCACCCTGGGTGGAGCCGCCCTTGGCCATGTTCCACACGGCTCGGGCGATGCCCATCGGGTCGACGCCCTTGTCCGTCTCGAACGACTCGTTCTCGGCGGCGATCACGGCGTTCTGCATCGACTTGGGGATCTTGTCGATGGGCACGATCTGCCGGTTCATCGAACCGCCGGTGGCCACCATCTGGGAGCCGTCTTCCCAATAGAAGACGTTGTTCTGCGCCTGGGCCGCCTTGTTCGGGTCGGGCGTGTTCACCGAGGCGATGCCGATGCCGGCCCCTGCCGTGATGATCGCGAAGAAGCCGAGGGCGGTGCCGCAGACCAGCTTCCAGGACGGCACGAAGCGCTGCCAGCCCGCCTTGTCGGAGCGCGGGTAGTTGATCAGCCGCTTGTCCGGGCGGCCCGAGCCGCGGCCTCCGGATCCACGGGGAGCGGCCCGGCGCGCCCCGGCACGGCTGCCGTGGCCGGGCGGCTCTGCGTACGGTCCGCTGGGTGACGCGGTGGGGACGTCACGTGCGGGCCCGGCGCCCCGGCCAGGGCGCTGCTGGGCGGCCCGGCGGGCCGCGGCACGACCGCCACCCTCGGGCTGCGGCGGTTTGCGGCGGTGCTCGCTCATCGAACGACTACTCCTCGGGCAGGCGAGTGGCCTGGAAGCGGCAGGCGAATTCCGGTTCCCCCCGTTGTCATGGCCCACAGACTACGCACGCTCAAAACCCGAACAGTGCCGAAGTTCACCCCAAATCAGGCAACTCGCCTGGTACGAATTGGTGATGTGACGCCGGTCACTACATCACCCCTTGTCGCCGGAGACCGCCCGTTCTATCGTCTGGATGTATCGAGCCGATACATCAGCTCGGTATAAAACTCAGGGGCGAAGGAGGCAGGCGGATGAGCAGGCGCTCAGGCATCCTCGAGTTCGCCGTCCTCGGCCTGCTTCGCGAATCCCCCATGCACGGGTACGAGCTCCGCAAGCGGCTCAACACCTCACTGGGGGTGTTCCGGGCGTTCAGCTACGGAACGCTCTATCCCTGCCTCAAGACGTTGGTCGCCAACGGCTGGTTGATCGAAGAACCGGGCAACGCCCCGGAAGACGCTCTCGCCACTTCACTCGCAGGGCGCCGAGCCAAGATCGTCTACCGGTTGACGGCTGCAGGTAAGGAGCACTTCGAGGAGCTCCTGGCCCACACGGGCCCCGACGCCTGGGAAGACGAGTCCTTCGCCGCCCGCTTCGCCTTCTTCGGTCAGACCGAGCGGGAAGTACGCATGAGGGTATTGGAGGGCCGTCGCAGCCGGCTCGAGGAGCGCTTGGAGAAGATGCGCGCCTCACTCGCGCGTACGCGGGAGCGCCTCGACGACTACACGCTTGAGCTGCAGCGGCACGGTATGGAGTCCGTGGAGCGCGAAGTGCGCTGGCTGAACGAGCTCATCGAGAGTGAGCGGGCGGGACGGGATCAGAGACGACCCGGTCCGCCCGACGAAACTGCAAAGTGAGGCCTGCATCTCGCAGGCCTCGTCCGAGAACAAACAGGGAGCAACCGGAATGGGTTCGGTTCGCGTAGCCATCGTCGGCGTGGGCAACTGCGCCGCCTCGCTGGTGCAGGGCGTCGAGTACTACAAGGACGCCGACCCGGCGGCCAAGGTCCCCGGTCTGATGCACGTCCAGTTCGGCGACTACCACGTGCGTGACATCGAGTTCGTCGCCGCGTTCGACGTCGACGCGAAGAAGGTCGGCCTCGACCTTTCGGACGCCATCGGCGCCAGCGAGAACAACACCATCAAGATCTGCGACGTCCCCAACAAGGGCGTGACCGTGCAGCGCGGCCACACCCTGGACGGCCTGGGCAAGTACTACCGCCTGACGATCGAGGAGTCCGCCGAGACCCCGGTCGACGTGGTCCAGGTCCTCAAGGACCGCGAGGTCGACGTCCTGATCTGCTACCTGCCCGTCGGCTCCGAGGACGCGGCGAAGTTCTACGCGCAGTGCGCCATCGACGCCAAGGTCGCCTTCGTCAACGCCCTCCCGGTCTTCATCGCCGGCACCAAGGAGTGGGCGGACAAGTTCACCGAGGCCGGTGTCCCGATCGTCGGCGACGACATCAAGTCGCAGGTCGGCGCCACCATCACGCACCGCGTGATGGCGAAGCTGTTCGAGGACCGCGGTGTCCGTCTCGAGCGCACCATGCAGCTCAACGTCGGCGGCAACATGGACTTCAAGAACATGCTCGAGCGCGACCGCCTCGAGTCGAAGAAGATCTCCAAGACGCAGGCCGTCACCTCGCAGATCCCCGACCGTGAGCTCGGCGAGAAGAACGTCCACATCGGCCCGTCCGACTACGTCGCGTGGCTCGACGACCGCAAGTGGGCCTACGTCCGCCTCGAGGGCCGCGCCTTCGGCGACGTCCCGCTGAACCTCGAGTACAAGCTCGAGGTCTGGGACTCCCCGAACTCCGCCGGTGTCATCATCGACGCCCTGCGCGCCGCGAAGATCGCCAAGGACCGCGGCATCGGCGGCCCGATCCTGTCGGCCTCGAGCTACTTCATGAAGTCCCCGCCGGTGCAGTACTTCGACGACGAGGCCCTGGCCAACGTCGAGAAGTTCATCAAGGGCGAGGTCGAGCGCTAAGTCGCACCCCCAGCGTCTTCGGACACCGGGTCTTCGACTGTTCTTCCGCGGAGGGTCCCCGGGCAATGTGCCCGGGGACCCTCCGCGTATGTGACCCTTGCCCTCATGCCTGTCGTACGTGATCTGCGCGTACTCCTGCGCCTGAGGGACTTCCGCAACCTGCTCGCCGTACGGCTGCTCTCCCAGGCGGCGGACGGCGTGTACCAGGTGGCGCTCGCCACGTACGTGGTGTTCTCCCCGGAGAAGCAGACCTCGCCCGCGGCCATCGCCTCGGCCATGGCGGTATTGCTGCTGCCGTACTCGGTGATCGGCCCCTTCGCCGGGGTGCTGCTCGACCGCTGGCGGCGCCGGCAGGTCTTCCTCTACGGCAACCTGCTGCGGGCATTCCTCGCGTGCGGCACCGGAGTGCTGATCGTCACGCACGTCCCCGACTGGCTCTTCTACGCCTCCGCCCTCTCGGTGACCGCCGTCAACCGCTTCGTCCTGGCCGGGCTCGCCGCGTCCCTGCCCCGTGTCGTCGACCCCGCCCAGCTGGTCACCGCCAATTCGCTCTCACCCACGGCCGGGACGCTCGCGGCGGTCGCAGGCGGCGGGCTCGCCTTCCTCGTCCAGCTGCCGGCCTCCGGCTCCAACGCCGCGGTGGTGCTGCTCGGCGCCGCGCTCTACCTGTGCGCGGCCCTGGTCTCGCTGCGTCTGGCCGTGGGGCTGCTGGGACCGGACCACCCGGCCGGACGGGTCCACCCGTCGGTCGCCGAGGGGGTCGCCCTCACCGTCCGCGGCATGGCCGAAGGGCTGCGGCACCTGGCCTCGCGGCGGGAGGCGGCCCAGACGCTCACCGCCATGACCCTGATGCGCTTCTGCTACGGGGCCCTGTTCGTGACTCTGCTCATGCTCTGCCGCTACTCCTGGTCGGACACGGAGTCCGGCGGCCTCGCGCTGCTCGGCATCGCCGTCGGCGTCTCCGGGGCCGGGTTCTTCACGGCCGCCGTCGTCACCCCCTGGCTGGTGGGCCGGCTGGGCACCCGCGGCTGCATCACGGCCTGCTCCGCCGGGGCTGCCGTCCTGGTGCCCCCGCTCGGCCTGTTCTTCAGGCCCGGACCGATGCTGGTCGCGGCCTTCGTGCTCGGCCTCGCCACCCAGGGCGCCAAGATCTCCACCGACACGGCCATCCAGTCCCATGTGGACGACGACTACCGCGGCCGGGTCTTCTCCGTCTACGACGTGCTGTTCAACATCGCGTTCGTGAGTGCGGCCGCCGTGGCCGCCCTCATGCTCCCCCCGGACGGACAGTCCGTCGCGCTGATCGTGAGCGTGTCCGTCCTCTACGCGCTGACGGCGCTCCACCTGAAGCGGCAGGGCGATGTTTCACGTGAAACATCGCCCCGCTCGGACCCCTGATACGCCGGCCGCATCAGGCCTGTGCGGCCCACCACTCCTTCAGGGCGGTCACCGCGGCGTCGCGCTCCATCGGGCCGTTCTCCAGCCGCAGGTCCAGCAGGAAGGCGTAGGCCTTGCCGATCACCGGACCGGGGCCGACGCCGAGCACCTGCATGATCTCGTTGCCGTCCAGGTCGGGCCGGATGGCGTCGAGCTCCTCCTGCTCCTGCAGCTGCGCAATGCGCTCCTCCAGACCGTCATAGGTGCGGGAGAGCGCGTTGGCCTTGCGCTTGTTGCGGGTGGTGCAGTCGGACCGGGTCAGCTTGTGCAGGCGCTCCAGCAGCGGGCCGGCGTCGCGTACGTAGCGCCGCACCGCGGAGTCGGTCCACTCGCCGTCCCCGTAGCCGTGGAAGCGCAGGTGCAGCTCCACGAGCCGGGACACGTCCTTGACCATGTCGTTGGAGTACTTCAGAGCGGTCATGCGCTTCTTGGTCATCTTCGCGCCCACCACCTCGTGGTGGTGGAAGGAGACCCGGCCGTCGCTCTCGAACCGGCGGGTGCGGGGCTTGCCGATGTCGTGGAGCAGGGCCGCCAGCCGCAGCACCAGGTCCGGGCCGTCCTCCTCGAGCGCCATCGCCTGCTCCAGCACGATCAGCGAGTGGTCGTAGACGTCCTTGTGCCGGTGGTGCTCGTCACTCTCCAGCCGCAGGGCGGGCAGCTCGGGCAGCACGTGGTCGGCCAGCCCGGTGTCCACGAGCAGGCCCAGGCCCTTGCGGGGGTACTCGGACAGCAGCAGCTTGTTCAGCTCGCCCTGCACCCGCTCCGCCGAAACGATCTCGATCCGGTCGGACATCGCCTGCATCGCCGCCACGACCTCGGGCGCGACCTCGAAGTCGAGCTGGGCGGCGAAGCGCGCCGCACGCAGCATCCGCAGCGGGTCGTCGGAGAAGGAGTCCTCCGGGGTGCCGGGGGTGCGCAGAACGCCCGCCTGGAGGTCCTCCAGGCCGCCGTGCGGGTCCACGAACTCCTTCTCCGGAAGTGCGACCGCCATCGCGTTCACCGTGAAGTCGCGGCGGACCAGGTCCTCCTCGATCGAGTCGCCGTAGGAGACCTCCGGCTTGCGGGAGGTGCGGTCGTACGACTCCGAGCGGTACGTGGTCACCTCGATCTGGAAGTTCCGATCAGCGCCTTCGACGCGGGCGCCCTTCTGGGCCCCCACGGTGCCGAAGGCGATGCCGACGTCCCACACGGAGTCGGCCCACGGCCGGAGGATCCGCAGGACGTCCCCGGGGAGGGCGTCGGTGGTGAAGTCGAGGTCGTTGCCGAGACGCCCGAGCAGCGCATCGCGTACGGACCCGCCGACCAGGGCGAGGCGGAAGCCCGCCTCGTGGAACCGGCGGCCGAGCTCGTCGGCGACAGGGGCGACCCGCAGCAGTTCACTGACCGCGCGGTGCTGCACCTGACTCAGGGCACTGGGATTGTCTTCGTTGGCGTTCGGCACAACAGAAAAGGGTACGTGCCCGGCCCGGCGAGGGCTTCCCTGTTTGCGGCCACCCCGGCCTGCGGTGCCGCCGGGGCGGCCACGATCATGTGAGCAAGGCGCGGCACTCGCGCACGGCGGGTCTCGTTACCATGCGTGGACGCACATAAGACGACCACTGACACTTCGAGGGACGGGTAGCGCGTGGCCGAGGCGGCAGACATCCAGGGGGCACTCCCCGCACCTGCCCGGCGCCGCTGGCTGCGGCGGGCAGTCGTTCTGCTGGCCGGGACCCCCGTGCTCGCCGCTCTGGTCTACTCGCCCGCCCCGCAGACCGCCCAGGCCGCCGATGCGGGGGCCGTCGACGTACAGCTGACCGAGATGGCCCCCACGGCCCCGGTCAAGGGCGACACCCTCACGATCTCCGGCAGCGTGGTCAACAACGGCCGCGAGACGATCACCGGCGCGCACGTGGGCCTGCGGGTCGGGCCTGCGCTGGGCGACCGGGCCTCCATCGACGAGGCGGCGGAACGCGCCGGCTTCCGGGCCGGCACGGATCCCGGTGAGATCGACCAGGCGTACGCCGTGAAGATCGCCTCGCTGCCGTCGAAGGTCAAGCAGGACTTCACCCTCACGATCCCGGTGAACAAGCTGGAGCTGGACAAGGACGGCGTCTACCAGCTCGGCGTCTCGCTCTCCGGGGAGACCGAGAGCCGCCCGTACGAGCAGGTGCTCGGCATCAAGCGGACCTTCCTGCCCTGGCAGCCGGAGGCGGCCTCCAAGCGCTCCCAGCTCACCTATCTGTGGCCGCTGGTCTCCACCACGCACGTGACCGCAGAGACCGGCTCGGACGAGCTCCAGACCCCCGTCTTCCTCGACGACTCGCTCGCCGATGAGCTCAAGCCCGGCGGGCGCCTCCAGCAGATGGTCGCCCTCGGCAAGGACCTGCCCGTCACCTGGGTCGTCGACCCCGACCTGCTCTACACGGTCGACGCGATGACCAAGGGCTACCGGTTCCGCACGCCGGACGGCCGGATCGTCCAGGGCAAGAACAAGGCCGTCGCCGAACAGTGGCTGAGTGCCCTGGAAACGGCGGTCCAGGGCAAGAAGATCGTGGCGCTGCCGTTCGCCGACCCGGACATCGCCTCCCTCGCCCACCAGGGCAAGGACGTCTCGGGCACCCTGGGCCAGCTGCGGCCGGCCACCGACAAGGCGAAGCAGGCCGTGGAGACGGTGCTGCACGTCTCCCCGTCCACCGACTTCTCCTGGCCCGTGGACGGCGCCATCGACCCGTCGATCGTCAACGTGGCCACCTCGGCGGGCGCCCACAACGTCCTCACGCGCAGCGACAGCCTCCAGGAGACCGGCGCGCTGGGCTACACCCCCTCGGCCGCCCGTCCCATCGGCGCAGGCACCACGGCCGTCGTCGCGGACGCCGATCTCTCCACCGCCTTCGAGGGCGACATGCTGGGCGCCGGGAACGCCACCCTGGCCGTGCAGCGCTTCCTCGCGCAGAGCCTCGCCCTGAACCTGCAGAAGACCGACAACCAGCGCAGCTTCGTCGTCACCCCGCAGCGGACGCCCTCCTCCAGCCAGGTACAGACGATGGCAGCCGCCCTCCGGGGTCTGCAGGCGGGCCGCTGGACCCAGCCGGCCGACCTCGAGGCCGCAGCCGCCGCCAAGCCCGACCCGGGCGTCAACACCCAGGTCCCCGGCGCCGGCCAGTACCCCGATGCGCTGCGCAAGACGGAGCTTCCGGTCTCCGCCTTCGAGAAGATCCGCACGACCCAGAACACCCTGGACCACTTCAAGGTGATCCTCACGGCGCCCGACCGCGTGGAGATCCCCTTCGGGAACACCACCAACCGCGAGATGTCCACCTCCTGGCGGGGCCGCCCCGAGGAGGGCCGGCTCTACCGGGACCAGGTGCAGGAGTACCTGATCGGCCTCACCGAGAAGGTCAAGGTCGTCCCCAAGTCCGACGCCACCCTGTCCGGGCACAGCGCGACGATCCCGGTCAGCGTCCAGAACAGCCTCGTCCAGGACGTCCACAACCTCGTCCTGCGGGTCAAGTCCGCCAACCCGACCCGCCTGGTGTTCGGCGACAGCGGCCAGGCCGAGCAGGAAGTGACCGTCACGGGCGGACACAGCCAGACGGTGAAGTTCACCGCCAACGCCACCGCGAGCGGCCCCGTCGAGGTCACCGCGCAGCTCTTCACCACGGACGGCGTGCCCTACGGCAAGGCCCGCAAGTTCACCGTGGAGGCCACCGAGATCACTCCCACCGTGATGCTCGTCATCGCCGGCGGCGTCCTCCTCCTCGTCCTGGCAGGCATCAAGATGTACGCCAGCCGCAAGCGTGTCGCGGCCCGCGCGGCCGCCGAGGAGAGCACGCAGCCGAGTGACGAGACCCCGGACACCGGACCGCAAAGCACCGGGCCGTCCGGCACGGGTGAGACAGTGGACCGTTGAGCGATGCCGTGGCCGGTCGGCCTGGGGACGATGAGGTGGGGTTTCGATGAACGCGCCGTACGACGGTGACCGCGCGCAGGGCACTGGTGGGCCCGCGCCCTCCCAGGGCACTGCCCCGGGCACCCCGGTGCCCGGGCAGGTTCCCGTGCCTGCGCCCGCGCCGGACCGCGACCCATATGTCCAGGACGCCTACGACCACGACCCCTACCGGTCTCAGGACCTGTCGGCCCAGGATCCCGTCGCCGAGGTCCTGTACGACCGCGCCTCTCACCCTCCGCCGCCGCCCGGCACCTACCAGGAGCCCGGCCCGCTCTACGCGGCGCCGCAGACCCCCGTGCACGCCCCGGATCCGCACGTCTGGGCGCAGACCCCGCCGCCCGAGCCCGACGGGCCCTCCCGGCACCTGCCCTACGGCGACCACGCCACGACCACCCAGTTCGTGGGGGTGGACTCCCTGGTCACCAAGGCGGCGGACGAGCAGCCCGAGCCCGACGCCTTCGCGCACCTCTACCGGGACCAGCAGGGGACGCCCGGCACGCCCGCCGAGGACGCCCCCGTCGCCGCCCCGGCACCGAGCAAGCCCGCAGGCCGCGCCTCCAGCCTGCTCAAGTCCAGCGCCCTCATGGCCGCCGGCACGATCGTCTCCCGCATCACCGGCTTCCTGCGGACCCTCGTCATCGCCGGTGCCATCGGCGTCGGCACGTTCAACGACACGTACCAGATCGCCAACACCCTGCCGACGATGATCTACGTGCTGGTCGGCGGCGGCGCCCTCAACGCCGTCTTCATCCCGCAGCTGGTGCGGGCCATGAAGCAGGACGACGACGGAGGCGAGGCGTACGCCAACCGCCTGCTGACCCTCGTCGTGGTCCTGCTCGCCGCCATCACCACCATCTGCGTCCTCGCCGCACCGGTGTTCATCACGATGATGTCGCCGAAGCTCGCCTCCGACCCCCAGCAGATGGACGTCGCGGTCGCCTTCGCCCGCTACTGCCTGCCGACCATGTTCTTCATGGGCGTCCACGTGGTCCTCGGTCAGATCCTCAACGCCCGCGGCCGGTTCGGCGCGATGATGTGGACCCCCGTCCTCAACAACATCGTCGTCATCGCCACGTTCGGGGCCTTCATCTGGGCCTTCGGCGGTTTCACCACCTCCGGTGTCAGTGCCACCACCGTCACGGCCGACGGCGTCCGCCTGCTGGGCCTCGGCACCCTCCTGGGCCTCACCGTCCAGGCGCTCGCGATGCTGCCCTACCTGCGCGACGCCGGCTTCAAGCCCCGCCTGCGCTTCGACTGGCGGGGCCACGGCCTCGGCAAGGCCGCCCGCCTGGCCAAGTGGACGTTCTTCTTCGTCCTCGCCAACCAGATCGGCCTCGTGGTGGTGACCCAGCTCGCGACCTGGGCCGGATCCGTCGCCGAGAAGCAGGGCCACCCGGGCACCGGCATCACCGCCTACAACTACGCGCTGCTGCTGTGGCAGATGCCGCAGGCCATCATCACCGTCTCCGTCATGACGGCCGTCCTGCCCCGCATTTCCCGCTCCGCCCACGACGGGGACGCCGCCGCCGTCCGCGACGACATCTCGTACGGGCTGCGCACCTCGGCCGTCGCGATCGTGCCGTGCGCCTTCGCCTTCCTCGCCCTCGGCGTCCCCATGGCCACGCTGCTGTACGCCGGTTCCGGGTCCGGCGCCCAGAACATCGGCTACGTCCTGATGGCCTTCGGCCTCGGACTCATCCCGTACTCCGTCCAGTACGTCGTCCTGCGCGGGTTCTACGCCTACGAGGACACCCGGACCCCCTTCTACAACACGGTCATCGTCGCCACCGTCAACGCAGCCGTCTCCACCGCCGCGTTCTTCGTGCTCCCCGCACGCTGGGCGGTCGTCGGCATGGCGGCCGCCTACGGCCTCGGCTACACCGTCGGCGTCGGCGTCGCCTGGCGTCGCCTGCGCAACCGGCTGGGCGGCGACCTCGACGGCGCCCACGTGATGCGCACCTACGCCCGCCTCACCGGCGCCTGCGTCCCGGCGGCCGCCGTGGCCGGGGCAGCCGCCTACGCGGTCACCCAGTGGCTCGGCAGCGGAGTCACCGGTTCCCTCGCCGCGTTGGCCGCCGGCGGTGTCGCGCTGGCTGTCGTATTCCTCGTGGCGGCCAAGAGGATGCGCATCGAAGAGCTCAACGCCATGGTCGGAATGGTTCGCGGACGTTTGGGGCGCTGATGCGCACAACCGTCGGACCCCTTCGCGTGTCGTGCATAGCGCCGGACTGTGGGCACAATTGGCATGGCTTCGCAGACTGGCCGACAGCGCGTAACGGATGGGGAGGCAGGAACGACGGTGGCGGAACGTAGCACGGCTGCCGTCGACGTGGCCGACAACGGCGGCAACGAGCCGCCGGCCGCAGATGCGGCGAAGGCCATGGCCGACGGGGTGGACACCCAGAACGGACGAGCCGCGGACGGACCCATGCCAGAAAAGGACGGCGAACGCAGAAAAGCGGCCCCTGCTGCCGCCCCCGAACTCCACAGCGGCCACAAACTCGCCAGGCGCTACCGCCTCGAAGAGTGCGTCACCCGTCTGGACGGATTCAGCAGCTGGCGCGCGATGGACGAGAAGCTGCGCCGGGCCGTGGGCGTCCATCTGCTGCCCGCCGACCACCCGCGGGCCCGGGCCGTCCTGGCCGCCGCCCGCTCTTCCGCGCTGCTCGGCGACCCCAGGTTCGTCCACGTCCTCGACGCCGTGGAGGAGAACGACCTCGTCTACGTCGTCCACGAGTGGCTGCCCGACGCCACCGAACTGACCGCGCTCCTCGCCGCGGGCCCCCTGGAGCCCCACGAGGCCTACCAGCTCGTCACCCAGGTCTCCCAGGCGATGGCAGCCGCGCACCGCGAGGGCCTGGCCCACCTGCGCCTGACGCCCAGCGCCATACTGCGCACTTCCACGGGCCAGTACCGGATCCGCGGGCTCGCCGTGAACGCCGCCCTGCGCGGCATCACCAGCGACACCCCGCAGCGCGCGGACACCGAGGCCATCGGCGCCCTCCTGTACGCCGCCCTGACCCAGCGCTGGCCGTACGAGGTCGACGCCTACGGCCTCACCGGCCTGCCCAAGGGTGTCGGCCTGATCGCCCCCGACCAGGTCCGCGCCGGGGTGCACCGCGGGCTGGGGGAGCTCGCCATGCGCGCCCTCGCCAACGACGGGGCCACCGCTTCCCGTCAGGAGCCCGCCTGCACCACCCCGGAGGAGCTGGCCAAGGCCGTTGCCGCGATGCCCCGCATCCGGCCGCCGGAGCCCGCTTTCACCGCGCCGCCGGAGTACCAGCACACCACGTACCAGCAGGGCAACTACGGCCGTCCGCCGGCTCACCCCGGCGCGCAGGCCACCCGCCCCGTCCCGGTCCCGCCGTCCCCGCTGCAGAGCCGCACCGGTCGCGTCCTGAAGTGGGGTGTGGCCGCCCTGCTCATCGCCGCTCTGGGCCTGGGCAGCTGGCAGCTCGCCGACACCCTCCTGGACCGCGTCAAGGGCGACAGCGGCGGCACCAGCAACTCGCAGTCCACCAAGACGAAGGAAGACGAGAAGAAGCCCAAGGAGAGCAAGCCGCTGCACATCGCCGGCGCCTCCGTCTTCGGCAAGGACCCGATCAAGCCCGAGGACGCCGGCAAGGCCGTCGACGGCGACCCCGGCACCGCGTGGGTCACCAAGATCTTCTACGGCTATGAGGGCAAGTTCGGCAACCTGGACAGCTATGACGACGGCAGTGGCATCGTCGTCGACCTCGGCAGCGTCCAGGAGGTGACGGGCATCGAGGTGGACCTGCGCAGTGCGGGGCACAAGGTCGAGGTCCGCGCCGCTGCCCCCGAGGCCACCTCGCCGCGCGGCATCTCCGGTTTCCCCCAGGAGCTCGTGAAGCTGGGCAACGCGGAGAAGAAGCTGGAGGCCACGCGGGACAATCCGATCAAGACCCGCTTCGTGCTGGTGCACATCACCGCGCTGCCCTCCGAGGGCGGCGGGGACGGGTTCCGCGGCGGCATCAACGAGATCAAGATCCTCGGCACCGGCGACCAGCCCGGTTCTTGATCGGTACGTCCCGGGTCCGCTGCGCCGTCGGCACAGCGGACCCTCGTATTCGTCCCGCCCGCCCCGTACGCTCCCACCGGGAGGGGAGGTGTGATGCACGACGCAACGACCGGCGGGGACAGTGACCGGGAGCTGCTGGCTCTGCACGTCGCAGGGGATCCCGATGCGTTCGGGGAGCTCGTGCGGCGGCACCGCGACCGGCTGTGGGCCGTGGCCCTGCGCACGCTCGGCGACCGCGAGGAGGCGGCCGACGCCGTGCAGGACGCCCTCGTGTCCGCCTACCGGGCCGCCCACACCTTCCGCGGAGAATCGGCCGTCACGACCTGGCTGCACCGCATCACCGTCAACGCGTGCCTCGACCGGGCCCGCAAGGCGGCCTCCCGCAGGACCGCGCCCCTCGACGACACAGAGCGCCTGGAGCGCCTCCTGGAGCCCCACGAGTCCGCCGAGGCCCCGGCGGAGCGCCAGGAGCTCCATCGGCAGCTCCTGGCCGCCCTCGGTACGCTCCCGGCCGAGCAGCGGGCCGTCCTCGTCCTCGTCGACATGCAGGGATACCCCGTCGCCGAGGCCGCCCGTATCCTCGACGTCCCCACCGGCACGGTGAAGAGCCGGTGCGCGCGCGGCCGGGCGAAACTCCTTCCGATGCTCACTCATCTGCGCTCGAATGCCGGGGATAACACCGCCGCCGAGCGGGGAAGGAACCGGACGCCGGGGACACCCGTCCCACCAGCGGCAGACCCCAGTCAGCCAGCCCCAGACGCAGACACGGTGAAGGGCGGAGGTGGACGAACGTGACTCCCACAACCGGCACGATCCGGCACCCTGACGTCTCGGAGATCTCCGACCTGACCGAAGGGCTGCTGTCCCCGGTCCGGACCGCCGAGGTACGCCGCCATCTGGGCGACTGCCCGCTGTGCGCCGACGTCCACGCCTCCCTGGAGGAGATCCGGGGGCTACTCGGCACCCTGCCCGGGCCGCCGCGGATGCCCTCCGACGTCGCCGGGCGCATCGACGCGGCCCTCGCCGCCGAGGCCCTCCTCGACTCCACCACGCCCAGAGCCGGGACCGCCCCGGCCTCCGGGCCCGGCACACCGAGCGATGTTTCACGTGAAACATCGCCTGCCGCACCCGCCGGTCCGGGCACCCGGCGACCGGCCGGTCACCCGGCCGGAGCAACCGGCCCCGGCCGCCGCCGCGCCCGCCGCCGGATCGCCGTCATCGCAAGCCTGGCCGGAGCGGCCGCCTGCGCCCTCGGCATCTTCCTTGCGGGCAACCTGCTCGGAACCGGCTCTCCGGACACCGCCGCCCGCAAATCCGGTACGAGCACGGCCGCCCAGGCCCCCACCGACGGTACGTACACCGCACAGGGCCTCCAGGACAGCGTCCGCCGACTCCTGGTTCCCGGGCAGGGCGCCAAGACCGCTCCACAGGGGGAACAGCCGAACAACACCTACGGGTTGGAGAACACCACTCCCTCACCGGGGCTGGCCCCCGGCGAGGGCAACCGGACGCAAGCCGCCCCGGTCCCGCCCTGCGTCCAAGGCGCCACCGGTCGCCCCGACACCCCGCTCGCCGCCGAACGCGGCACCTACGAGGGCGCCGAGGTCTATCTCCTCGTCCTGCCGCACCCCGGCGACGCCGCCCGGGTGGACGCCTATCTCGTCGGCGCCGGCTGCGCGGACACTCCCTCGGCCGCGTCCGGCACGCCCCTGCTGACCAGGACCTACCCCCGAAGCTGACACCTTGAGGTCCGTACGGGGGCGGGCGGGGAATGCATGCGCCGTAGGATCCGTTGGGTGGGGTGAGAGTCCACACCGGCCCCCCGGCAAGCAGCGCGCAGTCCACAGAGACGAGGAAGAAACCCGTGAGCGACGTACGAAACGTGATCATCATCGGTTCCGGGCCGGCCGGTTACACGGCAGCCCTGTACACCGCACGCGCTTCGCTCAAGCCGCTGGTCTTCGAAGGCGCCGTCACCGCCGGTGGCGCGCTGATGAACACCACCGAGGTCGAGAACTTCCCCGGCTTCCAGGACGGCATCATGGGTCCGGACCTCATGGACAACATGCGCGGCCAGGCCGAGCGCTTCGGCGCCGAGCTCGTCCCCGACGACATCGTGTCCGTGGACCTCACCGGTGAGATCAAGACCGTCACCGACACCGCCGGTACCGTGCACCACGCCAAGGCCGTGATCGTCACCACCGGCTCCCAGCACCGCAAGCTCGGGCTGCCGAACGAGGACGCCCTCTCCGGCCGCGGTGTCTCCTGGTGCGCCACCTGTGACGGGTTCTTCTTCAAGGACCAGGACATCGCCGTCGTCGGCGGCGGCGACACCGCGATCGAGGAAGCAACCTTCCTCTCCCGGTTCGCCAAGTCCGTCACCATCGTGCACCGCCGTGACAGCCTGCGCGCCTCCAAGGCCATGCAGGACCGCGCCTTCGCCGACCCGAAGATCAAGTTCGCCTGGGACAGCGAGGTCGCCGAGATCCACGGCGAGCAGAAGCTCTCCGGCCTCACCCTGCGCAACACGAAGACCGGTGAGACCTCCGAGCTCCCCGTGACGGGCCTCTTCATCGCCGTTGGCCACGACCCGCGCACCGAGCTGTTCAAGGACCAGCTGGAGCTCGACGAGGAGGGCTACCTCAAGGTCGATGCCCCCTCGACGCGCACCAACCTCACCGGCGTGTTCGGCGCCGGCGACGTCGTGGACCACACGTACCGTCAGGCCATCACCGCCGCGGGCACCGGCTGCTCCGCTGCCCTCGACGCCGAGCGCTTCCTCGCCGCCCTCGCGGACGCCGAGAAGGCCCACGCGGCGGTCTGACCCCTCACGCACACCCCCCACCCCACACCCCGCAGGAAGAAATAGGAGGCCGCTGTGGCCGGCACCCTCAAGAACGTGACCGACGCTGACTTCGACGAGGTCGTCCTCAAGAGCGACAAGCCCGTACTGGTGGACTTCTGGGCTGAATGGTGCGGCCCGTGCCGTCAGATCGCCCCCTCGCTCGAGGCCATCGCGGCCGAGCACGGCGAGATCGAGATCGTCAAGCTCAACATCGACCAGAACCCGGCCACGGCTGCCAAGTACGGCGTCATGTCCATCCCGACCCTGAACGTCTACCAGGGCGGCGAGGTCGTCAAGACCCTCGTCGGCGCCAAGCCGAAGGCCGCCATCCTGCGCGACCTCGAGGGCTTCATCGAGGCCAAGGCCGTCTGACGGCCGACGCTCACGCTCGGCCCGGCATGGCCGGGTGAGTTTCACGTGAAACGGGGCCGCCCCCGCAAGGGGCGGCCCCGTTCGCACATCACCGGCCGTTCGGCCGTCACAGCGGGCGCAGCGCAGGCTCCTTCCGCGCCGCACCGAGCAGCCGGTCCAGCGCGAGCTCCACGTCTTCCTTCCACGAGAGCGTGGAGCGCATCTCCAGCCGCAGCCGCGGATGCACGGGGTGCGGCCGCACCGTCTTGAAGCCCACGGCCAGCAGGTGGTCCGCAGGCAGCAGGCAGGCCGGGCCCTCCCAGCGCGCGTCTCCGAACGCCTCGATCGCCCGGAACCCGCGTCGCAGCAGATCCTTGGCCACCGTCTGGACCATCACCCGCCCCAGGCCCTGCCCCTGATAACCCGGCATGATCCACGCCGTGATCAGCTGCACCGCATCCGGCGACACCGGGCTCGTCGGAAAGGATGCGGCCCGCGGTACGTACGCCGGCGGCGCGTACAGCACGAAACCCACCGGGACGTCGTCCACATAGACCACACGGCCGCACGAACCCCACTCCAGCAGGACGGCGGAGATCCATGCCTCCTTCTCCAGCGCCGGAGTCCCCGCCTTCACGGCAGCCTCACCGCTGACCGGATCCAACTCCCAGAACACACAGGACCGGCAACGCCGAGGCAGGTCCTGAAGGTTGTCCAGCGTGAGTGGTACCAACCGACGCCCCATGAGCGCATCGTATCCACTGCCCGAATCAGGAGAAACCGCTACAAGGCAAAGGGGCGGACCGCGCCGGTTCTCACCGGCACGACCCGCCCCTCGGCGGCCGGGGGACTCATTCCCCGGACAGACCCTGCTCCAGCACCCGGCCCTCGCCCGGCGCCAACGTCCCCAGAATCCGCTCCAGATCCTCCATCGAGGCGAACTCGACGGTGATCTTGCCCTTCTTCTGACCCAGATCCACCTTCACGCGCGTCTCGAACCGGTCCGACAGCCGCGTCGCCAGCTCGCTGAGCGCCGGAGCCACCCGGGCGCCCGCCCGCGGACCCTTCGGCTTCACCGCTCCGGAGGGCTCCGAGCCCATCAGCGACACGATCTCCTCGACCGCACGCACCGACAGACCCTCGGCCACGATCCGGTGCGCCAGCCGGTCCTGGACCTCGGACTCCTCCACCGACAGCAGCGCCCGCGCATGCCCCGCAGAGAGCACACCCGCGGCCACCCGACGCTGCACCGGAGGCGACAGCTTCAGCAGGCGCAGCGTGTTCGACACCTGCGGGCGCGAACGCCCGATACGGTCCGCCAGCTGGTCGTGCGTGCAGTTGAAGTCCTGGAGCAGCTGGTCGTACGCAGCCGCCTCCTCCAGCGGGTTCAGCTGCGCCCGGTGCAGGTTCTCGAGCAGCGCGTCCAGCAGCAGCTTCTCGTCGTCCGTCGCGCGGATGATCGCCGGAATGCGATCCAGCCCGGCCTCCCGGCACGCCCGCCAGCGGCGCTCACCCATGATGAGCTCATAGCGGCCAGGAGCCGACTGCCGCACCACCACCGGCTGAAGCAGGCCCACCTCCTGGAT
Source organism: Streptomyces sp. NPDC002209 (assembly GCF_042890265.1). Lineage (NCBI taxonomy): Bacteria > Bacillati > Actinomycetota > Actinomycetes > Kitasatosporales > Streptomycetaceae > Streptomyces > Streptomyces sp. NPDC002209. The sequence goes on from NZ_JBIARX010000006.1 coordinate 234,820, forward strand.
GGAGGTCACCAGCTCCGCCAGCGCGTCCTCGTCGAAGACCTCACGGGGCTGCCGCGGGTTCGGCGTGATCGCGTCCATCGGGAGCTCGGCAAACGTCGCCCCGGCAACCACATTGGCCTCGGGCTCCACTGCCGCCGGCTCATCCGCCACCGCGACCGCGACCGCCGATGTTTCACGTGAAACATCGGCCTGCGCCAGCGAAGCCAGCTTCGCCGCCGCGATCCCGCGCTCCGATGCCATGACCGGCACCGCTGACGGGGACGTCGACCCGGCACCGATCACCGGCGGCGTCTTCTCCTGCGGAGCTGCGGGGATCAGCGCGCCGAGCCCCCGTCCAAGACCCCTACGTCGCTCACTCACTGGATCCCCTCCGCCACACTCTGCGTGCTGTTCATGCCCGCGCCCAGATGGGCGTGCTGGGCGTCGTACGAAATTCCGGCCCCCCGCAGCGCGATCTCGCGCGCCGCTTCCAGGTAGGAGAGAGAACCGCTGGAACCCGGATCGTAGGTGAGGACCGTCTGACCGTAGCTCGGCGCCTCCGAAATTCGCACCGACCGCGGGATGCTCGTGCGCAGCACCTCCTTGCCGAAGTGGGTGCGCACCTCCTCCGCCACCTGCGAGGCCAGCCGGGTCCTGCCGTCGTACATCGTCAGCAGGATCGTAGAGACATGCAGCGTGGGGTTCAGGTGGGCACGCACCAGGTCGACGTTGCGCAGCAGCTGGCCCAGCCCCTCCAGCGCGTAGTACTCGCACTGGATCGGGATCAGCACCTCGGCGCCGGCCACGAGCGCGTTCACCGTCAGCAGCCCCAGCGAGGGCGGGCAGTCGATCAGGATGTAGTCGAGCGGCTGCTCGTACGCCTGGATGGCCCGCTGGAGCCGGCTCTCCCGGGCCACCAGCGAGACCAGCTCGATCTCCGCACCGGCCAGGTCGATCGTGGCCGGAGCACAGAAGAGCCCCTCCACGTCCACCACCGGCTGGACGACCTCCAGCAGCGGACGGCTGTCCACGAGCACGTCGTAGATCGAGGGCACATCCGCGTGGTGGTCGATACCGAGCGCCGTGGAGGCGTTGCCCTGGGGGTCGAGGTCGACCACCAGGACCCGCGCACCGTGCAGAGCCAGCGAGGCCGCCAGGTTCACGGTCGTCGTGGTCTTGCCCACGCCGCCCTTCTGGTTGGCCACCACGATGACCCGCGTCTGCTCCGGGCGGGGCAGCCCCTCGCCGGCGCGCCCCAGTGCCTCGACCGCCAGCTGGGCGGCACGGCCGATGGGCGTGTCGTTGTCTACAAGGGGCGCAGATGTTTCACGTGAAACATCCTCGCCCGCCGATTCAGAGCGGGGACCGGGGACCGGATCGGCCATCGGCCCCGCGAGGTTGGCGTCGGACCGCACGGTGTCACTCTCCTCGACATCAGGCTCGCGATGAACAGAGCCTGCCATGGCATCGGGGTCGCGAACCAGCGGGGCCCGTACTCCTGTGGATGAATCCACCGATGTGGACAACTCCGTCCCCCCTTCGTTCTTGCGATCGCGGGGGGACGCAGCCGCACGGCCGCGGCTGATGATTCCGTGCAGCAGAGAGCGACGTTTCACGTGAAACACGATGCCCGGACGGAGTCATCAGGCCGCTACGACACTCCGAAATCCATACCTATAGGGCTCAATGCACGCGAAATCAGCGACGCCGACGGGTCCGGCTGGTGCGAGCGGCCTTAGCCCGCTTGGCCGCGAACCTCACCCCACCGGGGCTTTCTCCGACCTCGACCCGGACCACCGTCGACATGGGATCCACCACACCCTCGCCCACGTGCAGCACCGAGGTCTTCACCACACCCAGCTTCGCCAGCGCGACCTTCGCCGCCACCAGCTCCTCCTCGGCGGTGTCGCCCTTCAGGGCCAGCATCTCCCCGTACGGACGCAGCAGGGGCACGCCCCAGCCCGCCAGCCGGTCCAGCGGAGCCACGGCACGCGCCGTCACCACATGCACCGGCTGCACCTTGCCGAGAACCTCCTCGGCCCGGCCGCGCACCACCGTGACGTGGTCCAGGCCCAGCAGCTCCACGACCTCCTGCAGGAAGGTCGTACGCCGCAGCAGCGGCTCCAGCAGCGTGATCTTCAGATCACGCCGCACCAGAGCCAGGGGGATACCGGGCAGGCCGGCACCCGAGCCGACATCGCACACGGTGACGCCCTCGGGCACCACCTCCGACAGCACCGCGCAGTTCAGCAGGTGCCGCTCCCACAGCCGTGGCACCTCACGCGGGCCGATCAGGCCGCGCTTGACCCCCGCGTCCGCCAGCAGCTCCGCATACCGCACAGCTTCCGGGAAAAACTCGCCGAACACCGCGCGCGCCTCTTCGGGCGCCGGGGGAAGCTCCGCTGCCTCCGTCACGGGGACCGTCCTTCCGTACCGCATGGATCGTTGAAAACGCACTGCTCGAACTGGCACCGCCCGAACGGGCACTGCCAGGCTGACAAACTTCGGCCCCGTCTGCGACACAGACGGGGCCGAACACTCAGGGTTGCGATCAGGCCGGGAGCACGACGACGAAGCGCTGCGGCTCCTCGCCCTCCGACTCGCTCTTCAGGCCGGCAGCCGCCACGGCGTCGTGGACGACCTTCCGCTCGAAGGGCGTCATCGGCGCCAGCTTCAGCGGCTCACCGGAGGCCTTCACGTCCGCGGCCGCCTGGGCGCCCAGCGCCGCCAGCTCCTCGCGCTTCTTCGCACGGAACCCGGCGATGTCCAGCATCAGCCGGCTGCGGTCCCCGGTCTCCCGGTGCACGGCGAGGCGGGTGAGCTCCTGCAGGGCCTCCAGGACCTCACCGTCGCGGCCCACGAGCTTCTGCAGATCGCGGCTGGCCGAGTCGCTGACGATCGACACCGCGGCCCGGTCGGCCTCGACGTCCATGTCGATGTCCCCGTCCAGGTCGGCGATGTCCAGCAGACCCTCGAGGTAGTCGGCCGCGATCTCGCCCTCCTGCTCGAGGCGGGTCAGGGTGTCGCCACTCTCAGCGGCGGCGGTGGTGGTGCCTTCCGTCACGGGAGGGACTCCTTCTTACTTCTTGGAAGAGGGCTTGGGGGGCGTCTGACGCTGCGACTTCGACTGCCGCTTCGGCTGCTGCCGCTTGGCGGCACCGCCGCTCGCCGCGTCCGAATCGGCCGTTGCCTCGACACTCTTGATCACGGATCCGTCCGCCTGGGCAGCCAGACCCTGCTTCGTGAGAGCCGCGATGAACTTCCGCTCGTTGTCGTTGCGGTCCGGGCCCTTGGCCACGATCGCCGCGACGATCTTCTTCTTGCTCCGGCCCTTGACCTCGCCGTGCGTGCCGACGTGCTTCAGCAGACGGGTCAGGTACTGGTCCTGCGCCTTGCTGCCCGGGGTCGGGTTCTGGTTGATCACGTACATCTGCTGACCCATGGTCCACACGTTCGTGGTCAGCCAGTAGACGAGAACACCGACGGGGAAGTTGATGCCCATGAAGGCGAAGATCAGCGGGAAGATGTACATGAGCATCTTCTGCTGCTGCATGAACGGCGTCTTCACCGACAGGTCGACGTTCTTCTGCATCAGCTGACGCTGCGTGTAGAACTGCGACAGCGACATCAGGACGATCATGACCGCGGTGACGACCCGCACGTCCAGGAGAGAGGCTCCGAGCGAGGCGACCTTGGCCTCGCTGTCCGTGAACTTCGCCGCCAGCGGGGCACCGAAGATGTGCGCCTGACGCGCGCTCTCCAGCAGCGACTGGTTGATGACGCCGATCGTCTCGCCGTTGGCGATGGACGACAGCACGTGGTACAGCGCGAAGAAGAACGGAGACTGCGCCAGGATGGGAAGGCACGAGGAGAGCGGGTTGGTACCCGTCTCCTTGTACAGCTTCATCATCTCTTCGGACTGGCGCTGCTTGTCGTTCTTGTAGCGCTCCTGGATCGCCTTCATCTTCGGCTGGAGCGCCTGCATGCCGCGCGTCGCCTTGATCTGCTTCACGAAGAGCGGGATCAGGCAGATACGGATCAAGACCACCAGGGACACGATGGACAAGCCCCAGGCCCAACCGCTGTCCGGGCCGAAGATCGCGCCGTACAGGCTGTGGAACTGGACGATGACCCACGAGACGGGCGTGGTGATAAAGCTGAACAGACTGGCAATCGTGTCCACTAATCAGGCTCCTTGAGCATTGCGAGATCGACGCAACGCACTGCGCAGCTGCTCGTGCCAACGCGGGCGTTTACGGGGTGGGACATGATCGACACCACCGGCGGACCACGGATTGCACCGCAGGATCCGCCAGCCGGTCAGAACCGTCCCCTTCACCGCACCATGCCGGTCGATGGCCGTGAACCCGTAGTGCGAGCACGAGGGGTAATAACGGCACACCGGCCCGAGCAGCGGACTGATCGTCCACTGGTACAGCTTGATCAATGCGAGCAGCGGGTACTTCATCGAGCCACGCCTCCCAGGAGCCGCAACAGGGCGGCATCCAGGTCCCGGGCCAGTTCGTCGACACCGGCATCACCCGCGCCGGGCAATGCCCGTACCACCACCAGGCTACCGGCGGGCAGCTGGGACAGCCGCTCGCGGACGAGATGGCGCAAACGGCGCTTCACCCGGTTACGGACGACGGCGCCACCCACGGCCTTGCTGACGACGAAACCCGCACGCGTCGAGGGATCGATCTCCCCCGGCTCGTGCGGGTCCGTTGCACCGCTGGTTCGTAGGTGGACGACGAGGAGCGGGCGACCAGCCCGACGACCTCGACGTACCGCGCTCGCGAAGTCCTCGCGCCGCCTCAGCCGATTCTCGGGAGACAGCACGACGTCACGGCCTGCGCGTTGTTACGCGGAGAGGGCGGCGCGGCCCTTGCTGCGGCGGTTCGCCAGGATCGCGCGACCGGCACGGGTACGCATCCGCAGGCGGAAGCCGTGGGTCTTGGCACGACGGCGGTTGTTCGGCTGGAAGGTGCGCTTGCTCACTCGGGGGCTCCAGAGAATAAATCGTTGTGGCGGGACATCGCCTGGCTGTCACCGTGCGCCCACGAGGAAACTCGCGTGTTCGCCCGAGTGGCACCGCTAAACGATCACAAAAGGTGACCTTCGCCCATCGGTAGGCAGGCGGCAGCAGCCATCGACAACTCGACCTCGTTACGGTACGCGCGGCTACGCCATCCGGTCAAACCGAGGCTACGTGCCCCCACACTGTGCACAGGCTGTGGACAACGACTTGAACCGTACCCGTCGGCCTGACTACCGTTGTCTGATCCCGGATTTTTTGTCCCGACCGTCCCAAAGAACCACACATTCGTGGGACCCCTGTGAGAGAGCGTGCTCTGTGGCTGACGTACCTGCCGATCTTGCCGCAGTGTGGCCAAGGGTGCTCGAAAAGCTCCTCGGGGAGGGACAGCAGGCGATCGAGCCCAAGGACAAGCAGTGGGTCGAACGCTGTCAGCCCCTGGCTCTCGTCGCCGACACCGCACTGCTTGCCGTCCCCAACGAGTACGGCAAGCGCGTCCTGGAGGGCCGGCTCGCCCCGCTGATCAGCGATGCGCTCAGCCGTGAATGCGGCCGCCCGATCCGCATCGCCATCACCGTGGACGACTCCGCCGGCGAGCCCGCGCCCCTGGCCGCGCCCGCGCAGCAGCGCCCCGAGTCGTACGAGCCCTACGGCGGCCAGCGCCCCGGCGGCCCGGGTGGCCCCGGCGACGACCAGCTCCCGACCGCCCGCCCCGCCTACCCGGACTACCAGCAGTCGCGCCCCGAGCCCGGCTCCTGGCCCCGCGGCGGCCAGCAGGACGACTACGGCTGGCAGCAGCCGCGCCTCGGCGGCTTCCCCGAGCGCGACCCGTACGCCTCCCCGCAGCCGGGCTACCTCCAGCAGTCCGAGCCCGGCGGCTACGAGCAGGGCTCCTACGACCAGCAGCAGTACGAGCAGCAGCAGTACGAGCCCCGCCCGCAGCAGTCCCATCAGTACGAGCAGCAGCAGTACGAGCAGCCGGCCCCGCGCCCGGCGCCCGGCCGGCCCGCACCGCCGCCGGCCCCGTCCGGCGGCTCCACGTCGGGCCCGCTCGAGCCGACCGCCCGGCTGAACCCCAAGTACCTGTTCGACACCTTCGTCATCGGTGCCTCCAACCGCTTCGCGCACGCCGCCGCGGTGGCCGTCGCCGAGGCGCCCGCCAAGGCGTACAACCCCCTCTTCATCTACGGGGAGTCGGGTCTCGGCAAAACGCATCTGCTGCACGCCATCGGGCACTACGCGCGGAGCCTCTACCCCGGCACCCGGGTGCGGTACGTGAGCTCCGAGGAGTTCACCAACGAGTTCATCAACTCGATCCGCGACGGCAAGGGCGACGCGTTCCGCAAGCGCTACCGCGAGATGGACATCCTGCTCGTCGACGACATCCAGTTCCTCGCGAGCAAGGAGTCGACGCAGGAGGAGTTCTTCCACACCTTCAACACGCTCCACAACGCCAACAAGCAGATCGTGCTGTCCTCCGACCGGCCGCCCAAGCAGCTCGTCACCCTCGAGGACCGGCTCCGCAACCGCTTCGAGTGGGGCCTGATCACCGACGTCCAGCCGCCCGAGCTGGAGACCCGCATCGCGATCCTGCGCAAGAAGGCGGTCCAGGAACAGCTCAACGCCCCGCCGGAGGTACTGGAGTTCATCGCCTCCCGCATCTCGCGCAACATCCGCGAGCTGGAGGGGGCGCTGATCCGGGTCACGGCCTTCGCGAGCCTGAACCGGCAGCCGGTCGACCTGGGGCTGACCGAGGACGTCCTCAAGAACCTGATCCCCGGCGGCGAGGACTCCGCGCCCGAGATCACCGCGTCGGACATCATGGCGGCCACCGCCGACTACTTCGGCCTCACCGTGGACGACCTGTGCGGCTCCTCGCGCAGCCGCGTCCTGGTCACCGCCCGGCAGATCGCCATGTACCTGTGCCGGGAGCTCACGGACCTGTCCCTGCCCAAGATCGGGGCGCAGTTCGGCGGCCGCGACCACACCACCGTCATGCACGCGGACCGCAAGATCCGCGCGCTGATGGCGGAGCGGCGCTCCATCTACAACCAGGTCACGGAGCTCACCAACCGCATCAAGAACGGCTGAGCCGAGCCTCTTCAAACGCTTCCAGAGGGCGCTCCCGGGGTACTCCGGGGGCGCCCTTCTCCGTACGCGCGCCCCTGACCTGTTCGAATACGCCCCCTGTGGAGCAACTCATCCACAGATTCCCGGACTTTCCCCCGTCCACAGGCTGGGGACGGCTCCCGTCACCCACAATCTGTCCACAGGGGTGCCGTATGAGGCTCCATCAAGCCTGGTCAGCCGCCTGTGGAATTGTGCGCAAGCGTCGTCCACAGGCTGTGGACAGAAGTTTCGTCCACAGGCTCGTCCACTCCTCTGTCCACCGCCGACCCACAGGTTGCCCGATCCTGTGCACAGGATCCGACGAGTTACCCACACCGTTGTCCACTGTTCGGCAACATTGCACCCCCGGTCACCGCCCTGAGTGAAAGCCGTCACACAGAAGTCGACGTTTGGGCTGTGGAGTACCGGGGGAAAGCTGGGGACACACCTGTGGAGTAGTCGGGGTCGCCTGGGGACGGCCTGTGCAGAACTTTTCGTTCTCCACAGAGACACCGTGTTGTCCACCGGTGTCACCCACAGGGTCGGTGGATAAAAAACGAGGGCTGACCTGCGAGAACGGGCTTATCCACCGTTTCCACAGGCCCTACTACTACCCCCATAGAGAGTTAGGCCGGTTTCGGTTTTCAAGCGGGTCCTGTGCACAACTCGGTGGGGACGCCTCCCCGACACCTCGCTCCCGACTTGACCTCCGGCAGCACCGACTGTCGGCGCCGTACGTCAGACTGGTCCCCGGCAACGAGGCTCCGAGCCATCGAGGGCATCGAGGGCATCGAGCCGACGACGAAGGCCGGCAGACGAGCGAGCAACAGCAGGAGGCGGTTCCGGTGAAGATCCGGGTGGAGCGCGACGTACTCGCGGAGGCGGTGGCTTGGGCTGCCCGTAGCCTCCCGGCCCGGCCGCCGGTGCCCGTTCTCGCGGGCCTGCTGCTGAAGGCCGAGGAGGGCACCCTGTCCCTCTCCGGCTTCGACTACGAGGTCTCGGCCCGGGTCTCCGTCGAGGCGGACGTCGAGGAGGACGGCACCGTCCTCGTCTCCGGCCGGCTGCTCGCCGACATCTGCCGCGCCCTGCCCAACCGCCCGGTGGAGATTTCCACAGACGGTGTACGGGCGACCGTGGTCTGCGGCTCCTCGCGGTTCACACTCCACACCCTGCCTGTGGAGGAATACCCGGCGCTGCCGCAGATGCCGACCGCGACCGGCACCGTGCCCGGCGAGGTCTTCGCCTCCGCCGCCGCGCAGGTCGCCATCGCCGCCGGCCGCGACGACACGCTGCCCGTGCTGACCGGTGTCCGCATCGAGATCGAGGGCGACCGCGTCACCCTGGCCTCCACCGACCGCTACCGCTTCGCGGTCCGCGAGTTCCTGTGGAAGCCGGAGAACCCGGACGCCTCCGCCGTCGCCCTGGTGCCCGCCAAGACGCTCCTGGACACCGCCAAGTCCCTGACCAGCGGTGACACCGTCACCCTGGCGCTCTCGGGCTCCGGCGCGGGCGAGGGCCTCATCGGCTTCGAGGGCGCCGGCCGGCGCACCACCACCCGCCTCCTCGAAGGCGACCTGCCGAAGTACCGCACGCTGTTCCCGACGGAGTTCAACTCCATCGCCGTGATCGAGACCGCCCCGTTCGTCGAGGCCGTCAAGCGCGTGGCCCTGGTCGCCGAGCGCAACACCCCGGTCCGCCTCAGCTTCGAGCAGGGCGTGCTGATCCTGGAGGCCGGCTCCTCCGACGATGCACAGGCTGTGGAACGTGTGGACGCCAAGCTCGAGGGCGACGACATCTCGATCGCCTTCAACCCGACCTTCCTGCTGGACGGCCTGAGCGCGATCGACTCCCCGGCCGCGCAGCTGAGCTTCACCACGTCCACGAAGCCGGCGCTGCTCAGCGGCCGCCCGGCGGTCGACGCCGAGGCCGACGAGGCGTACAAGTACCTGATCATGCCGGTGCGCCTGTCCGGCTGACGCACGCCTCCGTCGGGCCCGGTCTCGCAGGCTGCGGGGCCGGGCCCGACGGCGTTCGCCCCGCCGCACGGCCACAGGCGGCGCCATCCGGCCCCCAGGGCCGCGCAAGCGCCTCGTACGGGCTCTCCTGCGGCCGCCCCTGGAGCGCCCGTGGCGCCGGGCGGCACCGCCCGGCGTAGGCTCGGAGCCTGGGTGTCCCGGGGGATTTCCGGGGAACCCGGCACAGACGGCCACAACGCTTAAGGAACCACCTGATGGAGCTTGGTCTCGTCGGTCTCGGCAAGATGGGCGGCAACATGCGCGAGCGCATCCGCCGCGCAGGCCACACCGTCATCGGATACGACCGCAACCCGGACCTCGCCGATGTCCACAGCCTGCGGGAACTTGTGGACAGCCTGCAGGCCCCCCGCGTCGTGTGGGTGATGGTCCCGGCGGGTGCGGCGACGCAGTCCACCGTCGACGAGCTCGCGGAGCTGCTCTCGATCGGCGACATCGTGGTCGACGGCGGCAACTCCCGCTGGACCGACGACGAGAAGCACGCCGGGGAGCTGGCGGCCAAGGGCATCGGCTTCGTCGACTGCGGTGTCTCCGGCGGCGTATGGGGCCTCGAGAACGGCTACGCGCTCATGTACGGCGGCGCGAAGGACCACGTCGCACGGGTCCAGCCGATCTTCGACGCCCTCAAGCCCGAGGGCGAGTTCGGCGCCGTGCACGCCGGCAAGGTCGGTGCGGGCCACTTCGCGAAGATGGTCCACAACGGCATCGAGTACGCCATGATGCAGGCCTACGCCGAGGGCTGGGAGCTGCTCGAGAAGGTGGACTCGGTCACCGACGTCCGCGAGGTCTTCCGGTCCTGGCAGGAAGGAACGGTCATCCGTTCCTGGCTTCTCGACCTCGCGGTGAACGCGCTGGACGAGGACGAGCACCTGGAGCAGCTGCGCGGCTTCGCGCAGGACTCGGGCGAGGGCCGGTGGACGGTGGAGGCGGCGATCGACCACGCGGTGCCGCTGCCCGCGATCACCGCCTCGCTCTTCGCTCGGTTCGCGTCCCGCCAGGACGATTCGCCGCAGATGAAGATGATCGCCGCGCTGCGCAACCAGTTCGGCGGCCACGCGGTCGAGAAGGCGTAGCCGCCGCCCGCCGGACGGGCACGGCACCACGACAGCAGCACAGAGCAGAGCAGCAGGAAGCCGGGGGAGGTCGGCGTCGCATGCATGTTTCGCATCTCTCACTGGCCGACTTCCGCTCGTACGCCCGGGCCGAGGTTCCCCTCGACCCGGGCGTCACGGCCTTCGTGGGCCCCAACGGCCAGGGCAAGACGAACCTGGTCGAGGCCATCGGCTACCTGGCGACCCTGGGCAGCCACCGCGTCTCCTCGGACGCGCCGCTGGTACGGATGGGCGCGGACCGGGCGGTCATCCGCGCGGCCGTCACCCACGGCGAGCGCCAGCAGCTGGTGGAGCTGGAGCTGAACCCGGGGCGGGCCAACCGCGCCCGGATCAACCGGTCCTCGCAGGTCAGACCGCGGGACGTGCTCGGGATCGTACGGACGGTGCTGTTCGCGCCCGAGGACCTGGCCCTCGTGAAGGGGGACCCCGGGGAGCGCCGGCGGTTCCTCGACGAGCTCGTCACGGCCCGCTCGCCGCGGATGGCGGCGGTCCGGTCGGACTACGAGCGGGTCCTCAAGCAGCGCAACACCCTGCTGAAGTCGGCGGCGATGGCCCGCCGGCACGGCGGGCGCTCCATGGACCTGTCCACCCTCGACGTATGGGACCAGCACCTCGCGCGCGCGGGCGCGGAGCTGCTGGCGCAGCGCCTCGACCTGATCGCGACGCTGCTGCCGCTGGCGGACAAGGCGTACGAGCAGCTCGCGCCCGGCGGCGGCCCGCTGGGGCTCGCGTACAAGTCCTCGGCCGGCGGCGAGCCCGGCGAGACGGTGGACGGCGGTACGGCGCGCACGCGCGAGGCGCTGTACGAGGTGCTGCTGGCGGCCCTGGCCGAGGTGCGCAAGCAGGAGATCGAGCGCGGCGTGACCCTGGTGGGCCCGCACCGCGACGACGTGCTGCTGCGCCTCGGCGACCTCCCGGCCAAGGGGTACGCGAGCCACGGGGAGTCCTGGTCGTACGCGCTGGCGCTGCGGCTGGCCTCGTACGAGCTGCTGCGCTCGGAGGGCGCCGAGCCGGTGCTGATCCTGGACGACGTCTTCGCGGAGCTGGACGCGCGGCGCCGGGAGCGGCTGGCGGAACTGGTGGCCCCGGGCGAGCAGGTGCTGGTGACGGCGGCGGTGGACGACGACGTCCCGGGTGCCTTGGCGGGGACCCGGTTCGGGGTGTCCGGCGGTGAGGTGACCCGGCTGTGAGCGACGAGAAGAAGGAACCGCGCAAGGTCCCGGAGCCCTCGGGCGTGGACCTCGCGCGGCAGGCGCTGGCGGCGGCCCGGGAGCAGGCGCGGGCCCGGGGCCATGCCGCCGGCGGGAAGAAGGGGAGCCGGCAGCCGGGACTGCGCTCGGGTGCGCGCGCGGACGGCCGGGACCCGATGCCGTTGATGGCGGCGCTGGACCGGCTGCGCACGGAGCGCGGCTGGGAGATGCCGATGGCGGTCGCGGGCGTGATGGAGCGCTGGCCGGAGATCGTCGGGCCGGAGATCGCGGCGCACTGTGAACCGGAGCGGTACGAGGACCGTGAACTGGTCGTGCGGTGTGATTCTTCGGCATGGGCGGCGCAGCTGAAGCTGCTGGCTCCGCAGCTGGTGGCGCGGCTGAACGCGGACCTGGGGCAGGGCACGGTCCGGATGATCAAGGTCCAGGGGCCGGGCGGACGCCCGAAGCGGTACGGACCGCTGCGCGCGCCGGGCAGTACGGGCCCGGGGGACACGTACGGATAGCAGCGCGGCAGCGCCCGCCGCGGTCGGCCGGGAAGGCCGGCCCGCGGCCCGGCATACCGGTCGGTGTGCCTCTTTCGCGGACCCTGTGCGCCCGTCGCCCCGGGTGGCGTCCCTCACGGTAGCGGGAGGTTGACAGGCCGAAGCGCTGGATGCCCGCGTGAGCCTCTTTGAGCCCCTTCCCGGATATGGGGAGTCGGAGAGAGGAGGTTCAGGGCGGCACATGCGGACTCAGGTACCGGCAAACCCCCATTCATGTCCGTGGTACCGGTAGACTGAAGCGAATCCCGCCCGCTTGCGGGATCTCGCTGATACACGCTGACAACGCAGATCGACGCAGCCGCTCCTGCTTGCATGCCTGCTGGCCCGGAGTACGGCCTGTGCTGTGCCAGAAAGGGCGCTTCGTGGCCGATTCCGGCAACCCCAACGACAACCAGTCCACAGCCGGCGGGAACGGCGAGGTCACCGCCTCGTACGACGCCAGTGCGATCCAGGTCCTCGAGGGCCTGGACGCGGTCCGCAAGCGGCCAGGCATGTACATCGGCTCGACCGGTGAGCGCGGGCTCCACCACCTCGTGTACGAGGTGGTGGACAACTCGGTCGACGAGGCCCTGGCCGGGCACGCGGACACCATCGACGTGACGATCCTCGCCGACGGCGGTGTGCGGGTCATCGACAACGGCCGCGGCATCCCGGTCGGCATCGTGCCGTCCGAGGGGAAGCCGGCCGTCGAGGTCGTCCTGACGGTCCTGCACGCGGGCGGCAAGTTCGGCGGTGGCGGCTACGCCGTCTCCGGCGGTCTGCACGGCGTCGGCGTGTCCGTCGTCAACGCCCTGTCGACCAAGGTCGCGGTCGAGGTCAAGACGGACGGCCACCGCTGGACCCAGGACTACAAGCTGGGCGTGCCGACGGCCCCGCTGGCCAAGAACGAGGAGACCGACGAGCACGGTACGTCGGTGACGTTCTGGGCCGACGGCGACATCTTCGAGACGACCGAGTACTCCTTCGAGACGCTGTCGCGGCGCTTCCAGGAGATGGCCTTCCTCAACAAGGGCCTGACCCTGTCGCTGACCGACGAGCGCGCGTCGGCGAAGGCCACCGTCGGTGCGGACGACCCCGACGCGGACGCGGCCGAGCCCACCGCGCGCACGGTCAAGTACTACTACGAGGGCGGCATCGTCGACTTCGTGAAGTACCTGAACTCGCGCAAGGGCGAGCTCATCCACCCGACCGTCATCGACGTCGAGGCCGAGGACAAGGAGCGCATGCTCTCGGTCGAGATCGCGATGCAGTGGAACTCGCAGTACACGGAGGGCGTGTACTCCTTCGCGAACACGATCCACACCCACGAGGGCGGTACGCACGAGGAGGGCTTCCGTGCGGCCCTGACGGGTCTGGTGAACCGTTACGCGCGCGACAAGAAGCTGCTCCGCGAGAAGGACGACAACCTCGCCGGCGAGGACATCCGCGAGGGTCTGACGGCGATCATCTCGGTCAAGCTGGGCGAGCCGCAGTTCGAGGGCCAGACGAAGACCAAGCTGGGCAACACGGAGGCCAAGACCTTCGTGCAGAAGGTCGTCCACGAGCACCTCAACGACTGGTTCGACCGCAACCCGGTCGAGGCCGCGGACATCGTCCGCAAGTCGATCCAGGCGGCCACGGCGCGCGTCGCGGCCCGCAAGGCCCGTGACCTCACCCGCCGCAAGGGCCTGCTGGAGAGCGCCTCGCTGCCGGGCAAGCTGTCCGACTGCCAGTCGAACGACCCGACCAAGTGCGAGATCTTCATCGTCGAGGGCGACTCGGCCGGTGGCAGCGCCAAGTCCGGCCGCAACCCGATGTACCAGGCCATCCTGCCGATCCGCGGCAAGATCCTGAACGTCGAGAAGGCCCGTATCGACAAGATCCTCCAGAACACCGAGGTCCAGGCGCTGATCAGCGCCTTCGGTACCGGTGTGCACGAGGACTTCGACATCGAGAAGCTCCGCTATCACAAGATCATCCTGATGGCGGACGCCGACGTCGACGGCCAGCACATCAACACCCTGCTGCTGACCTTCCTGTTCCGCTTCATGCGGCCGCTGGTCGAAGCCGGTCACGTGTACCTGTCGCGCCCGCCGCTCTACAAGATCAAGTGGGGCCGGGACGACTTCGAGTACGCGTACTCGGACCGCGAGCGCGACGCCCTCGTCGAACTGGGCAAGCAGAACGGCAAGCGGATCAAGGAAGACTCGATCCAGCGCTTCAAGGGTCTGGGCGAGATGAACGCCGAGGAGCTGCGCGTCACGACCATGGACGTGGACCACCGCGTGCTCGGCCAGGTCACCCTCGACGACGCGGCCCAGGCCGACGACCTGTTCTCGGTGCTCATGGGTGAGGACGTCGAAGCCCGGCGCTCCTTCATCCAGCGCAACGCCAAGGACGTTCGGTTCCTCGACATCTGAGTCGGCCTCCGCTGACCGCCGCCTGAAAGGACTTCTGACCAGCAATGGCCGACGAAACCACCCCCACCGCCGAGAATCCCGCGGAGGAGCAGCCCGTGCTGCGCATCGAGCCCGTCGGGCTCGAGACGGAGATGCAGCGCTCCTACCTCGACTACGCGATGTCCGTCATCGTGTCCCGCGCGCTGCCCGACGTACGGGACGGCCTCAAGCCGGTCCACCGCCGCGTGCTGTACGCGATGTACGACGGCGGCTACCGGCCCGAGAAGGGCTTCTACAAGTGCGCCCGCGTCGTCGGTGACGTCATGGGCACGTACCACCCGCACGGTGACAGCTCCATCTACGACGCCCTGGTCCGCCTGGCCCAGCCGTGGTCGATGCGGATGCCGCTGGTGGACAGCAACGGCAACTTCGGCTCCCCGGGCAACGACCCGGCCGCCGCGATGCGCTACACCGAGTGCAAGCTGATGCCGCTGGCCATGGAGATGCTCCGGGACATCGACGAGGAGACCGTCGACTTCACGGACAACTACGACGGCCGCAACCAGGAGCCGACGGTCCTGCCGGCCCGCTTCCCGAACCTGCTGGTCAACGGCAGCGCCGGTATCGCCGTCGGTATGGCCACCAACATCCCGCCGCACAACCTGCGCGAGGTCGCGGCCGGCGCCCAGTGGGCGCTGGAGCACCCGGACGCCTCGCACGAGGAGCTGCTCGACGCGCTCCTGGAGCGGATCAAGGGTCCTGACTTCCCGTCGGGCGCCCTGGTCGTGGGCCGCAAGGGCATCGAGGAGGCGTACCGGACCGGGCGCGGCTCGATCACGATGCGCGCGGTGGTCGAGGTCGAGGAGATCCAGAACCGCCAGTGCCTGGTGGTCACGGAGCTTCCGTACCAGACCAACCCGGACAACCTGGCGCAGAAGATTGCCGACCTGGTCAAGGACGGCAAGATCGGCGGCATCGCCGACGTCCGCGACGAGACCTCGTCGCGCACGGGCCAGCGTCTGGTGATCGTGCTGAAGCGCGACGCGGTCGCGAAGGTCGTGCTGAACAACCTGTACAAGCACACCGACCTCCAGACGAACTTCGGCGCGAACATGCTGGCGCTGGTGGACGGCGTGCCGCGCACGCTGTCGATCGACGCGTTCATCCGGCACTGGGTCACGCACCAGATCGAGGTCATCGTCCGGCGGACGAAGTTCCGTCTGCGCAAGGCGGAGGAGCGGGCGCACATCCTGCGCGGCCTGCTCAAGGCGCTGGACGCGATCGACGAGGTCATCGCGCTGATTCGGCGCAGCAACACCGTCGAGATCGCGCGCGAGGGCCTGATGGGCCTGCTGGAGATCGACGAGATCCAGGCCAACGCGATCCTCGAGATGCAGCTGCGGCGCCTGGCGGCCCTGGAGCGGCAGAAGATCGTCGCCGAGCACGATGAGCTCCAGGCGAAGATCAACGAGTACAACGCGATCCTGGCCTCGCCGGAGAAGCAGCGTCGCATCGTCAGCGAGGAGCTGGCGGCGATCGTCGAGAAGTACGGCGACGACCGGCGCTCCAAGCTGGTGCCCTTCGACGGGGACATGTCCATCGAGGACCTGATCGCCGAAGAGGACATCGTCGTCACGATCACGCACGGCGGTTACGTCAAGCGCACCAAGACCGAGGACTACCGCTCGCAGAAGCGCGGCGGCAAGGGCGTGCGCGGCACGAAGCTGAAGCAGGACGACCTGGTCGACCACTTCTTCGTGTCCACCACGCACCACTGGCTGCTGTTCTTCACGAACAAGGGCCGGGTCTACCGCTCCAAGGCGTACGAGCTGCCGGACGCCGGCCGTGACGCCCGCGGGCAGCACGTGGCGAACCTGCTGGCCTTCCAGCCGGACGAGAAGATCGCCCAGATCCTCGCGATCCGCGACTACGAGGCCGCCCCGTACCTGATCCTGGCCACCAAGGGCGGCCTGGTGAAGAAGACGGCGCTCAAGGACTACGACTCGCCCCGTTCGGGTGGTGTCATCGCGATCAACCTCCGGGAGACGGGCGCCGACGGCGGCGACGGCACCGCCGACGAGCTGATCGGCGCCGAGCTGGTGTCCGCCGAGGACGACCTGCTGCTCATCAGCAAGAAGGCGCAGTCGATCCGCTTCACGGCGACCGACGACGCGCTGCGCCCGATGGGCCGCGCGACCTCGGGCGTGAAGGGCATGAGTTTCCGCGAGGGTGACGAACTGCTCTCCATGAGCGTGGTCCGGCCCGGTACGTTCGTCTTCACCGCGACCGACGGCGGCTACGCCAAGCGGACGCCGGTCGACGAGTACCGCGTCCAGGGCCGTGGTGGCCTGGGCATCAAGGCCGCGAAGATCGTGGAGGACCGCGGGTCGCTCGTCGGGGCGCTGGTGGTGGACGAATCGGACGAGATTCTCGCCATCACGCTCAGCGGTGGTGTGATTCGTACGCGAGTCAACGAAGTCAGGGAGACCGGCCGTGACACCATGGGCGTCCAGCTGATCAACCTGGGCAAGCGCGATGCCGTGGTCGGTATCGCGCGGAACGCCGAGGCCGGTCAGGATGCTGACGAGGTCGAGGAGACCGAGGCGGCCGAAGGACAGGCCGCCGAGGCCGCCGAGGGCACGCAGCCCTCGGCCGGGGAGCACGAGGAGTAAGTCGTGAGTGGAGCCACGGGCGCCGGACCGGCCAAGACTGGGGACGACGGTGCCCGTGGCCCCGCCGCGGACTCCCCCGGTGAGGGCGCGGCCGCCGAGGGCAGGGGGAGAACCGTGACGGACACCCGCAAGCCGAAGCAGGAGAAGGCCGCGGCCGGCCAGCAGCCGGAGCAGCCGTACCACCCGCCGCAGGCCTACGCGGCGCCCTCGGGCCCGGGCGCGCCGCGGGGTGCCGGGGAGGCCGGTGCGCAGCGCAAGCCGCGTACGGGGGCCCGTACGACGCCCAGGACGCGCAAGGCGCGGCTGCGGGTGGCCAAGGCCGACCCGTGGTCGGTGATGAAGGTCAGCTTCCTGCTGTCGATCGCGCTGGGCGTCTGCACGATCGTGGCGTCGGTGGTGCTGTGGATGGTCATGGACGCCATGGGCGTCTTCTCGACCGTCGGCGGCACCATCAGCGAGGCGACCGGGTCGAACGAGAGCAACGGGTTCGACCTCCAGTCGTTCCTGTCGCTGCCGCGCGTTCTGATCTTCACGTCGGTCATCGCGGTGATCGACGTGGTGCTGGCGACGGCACTGGCGACGCTGGGCGCGTTCATCTACAACCTGTCGGCGGGCTTCGTCGGCGGTGTGGAGCTCACGCTCGCCGAGGACGAGTGACCGCCGAATGACCTGCGGGGACGCCCCCGGGGAACGGATTTTGGCGTGACCGTGTCTGTGCGCTAATCTTCAGGAGTCAGCGCGCAGCGCGGATGGGGCTATAGCTCAGTTGGTTAGAGCGCATCCCTGATAAGGATGAGGCCACAGGTTCAAATCCTGTTAGCCCCACAGTGTCGAAGACCCCCAGGCCCATGGCCTGGGGGTCTTCGTCGTAGGGCCAGTTGAAGCCTTCCCAGGTCACCGAACGGTATCGGTGCGTGTGTATTGTTGGCCGTCAGAAGTCCCCAACGTCAATGAAAGACGAGGTCGCGCGGTGAAGAAGCTGCTCCTGGTCGCACTGGCCGCCATCGGCGGGCTCCTCGTGTACCGCCAGATCCAGGCGGACCGCGCCGAGCAGGACCTGTGGACGGAGGCAACCGACTCCGTGCCTTCTGGTTCCGGTGTGTGAGACCCAAAGCTGATCTCATGAAGCCCCGGCTGCCGCTGCGGCCGGGGCTTTGTGCTGTTCTGTGACAAAAAGTTCCGGTATGCAAAGATTTGGCTTGCGCTAGCAAAATCGGGGTGGGCGTGATGGCTCGGGTACGCACGACGGTGCTGGTGGGGGCGGCGGCCCTGGGGCTGGCCGTGGGCCTGCCGGGGGCGGTGCGGGCCGCCACGGCGCCACCGCAGCCGCTGCCGGGCTACCAGGGCGCCCCCGGCGCCAAGAAGATCGAGGGCAAGGCCAGCAGCGCGGACGCCCCGCTCGTGGCGGCCGGGCAGGTCTACGCGGACACCGTGGCCCCGGGTGAGCGCGTCTACCGGCTCAACCTCGACGACGCCTCCAGCGTGTACTTCTCCGCGGTGCTCCAGCCCCCGCGCGGGGCCAAGGTCGGATACGGCGACGGCCTCGAGGTCGCGATCATGACCAAGGAGGGCGCGCGCTGCCCCAACAACCCCGGCCGGGCCGGCTTCGGCTACGACCCCGTCCCGCTCGGCGCGGTCGCCGTGCGGCGGCTCGAGGAGGACGCCGAATGCCAGGGCGCCGGGGGCTACTTCGCGAAGGTCACCCGCACCGCCGCCAAGGACTCCGACCGGAGCGCGTGGCCGGTGGAACTCCTGCTCCAGCGCGAGCCGGGCCTCGCCACGGGCAGCGCCCCCACGACCGCGCCCAGCGTCTGGCCGTCGGCCTCGCCGACGCTGCCCGGCACCGAGCCGGTGGCGCGGACCGGCGGCACGGGCTTCAACGACGCCCGCGCCCTGGGCAGCGGGGTCTGGCGTGACGACCTGCGGCCCGGCCAGACCCGCTTCTACCGGGTGCCGCTGGACTGGGGGCAGCAGCTGGGGCTCAGCGCCGAGCTCGCCGACGCCAGGATGACCAAGTCGTACGGGTCCGCCTCGAACGGGCTCAGCGTCTCGCTCTACAGCCCGTACCGGAGCCTGGTCACGGACAAGGACGTCTCCTACAGCGGCAAGCAGACGGGCGTGACCCTGCCGAAGACGGCCCCGGTGGCGTACGAGAACCGCTTCTCGGACGCCGACGAGGCGCGCGGGACCCGGGTGGCGGGCTGGTACTACATCGCCGTGACCCTGGGCGGGAAGGTCGCCGAGTTCACCGAGGACGCGAGTCCCGTACCGCTGACCCTGCGCATGGACGTCACCGGCGGCCCGGCCAAGGCGCCCGCGTACAAGGAGAGCCTGACCGCCGCCGGGTTCGGGGTCGGCGCCGGGGAGCGGGCCGCCGCCAAGGACGGGCTCACCGCCCCCGAGGCCACGGAGGCGGCCGGCCGGCGCTCGGTGCTGCGGGTGGTGGCCGGCGCGGGCTTCGCCGCCGGGACGGCGCTGCTGCTCGTGCTCGGAGGCTGGATCCTGCTGGCCCGGCGGGGCCGGAGCGCGTAAAGGGGCCGCCCGGCCCCTCAGAGCCCGGTCAGCGCCCAGACGCCCACGGTGAAGCAGAGCAGTGCGGCGACCAGGATCCCGACGGCGACCTTCGGCGGGGGCGGGGCGATGCCGCCGGTCCGGGCGGGCGGCGGGGCGGCGGCCGCCGGGTGCGGGACGGCCGGCGGCGCCAGGTGGAAGCTCCCGGTGTCGGTCGCGCCGGCCGGGGTCGCGTACGGGGAGGCGGGCGGGGTCGCGTACGGGGAGGCGGAGGACACCGCGTACGGGGAGGCCGGGGCCGTCGCGATCGTGCCCCGCGGATCGGCACGGGTGTCCCCGGACGGCGCCGCCGCGGTCGTTGCCGCCGCGGGCGGGGCACCGGACGGCTGCACCGGCGCCGCGGCCACCGTGGGCGCCTCGGGGGTCACCGCAGCCGTGCTCTGGGGACCCTGGGGGCCGAAACCGGCGGGGAGCGGGCCGAGTTGGTCGAACACCTCCACCGGGTCCTCGTCGGGCGCGGGCGGCGGGAGCAGCTCCACGGCCTCGGCAAGGGCCTTGCGGGCCCCTGTGGCGGTCCGGAACCGGCTCTGCGGGTCCGGCTGCAGGAGGTTCGCGACGACGTCCCAGAGCGGCGCGGGGACGCCCTCGGGGGCGCCGGGGGTGCCGTGGGCGAGGAAGTGCTCCACCAGGGCCTGGGAATCGGGCTTGCGGCCCTGGAGGAGGTACAGGGCGACCAGCCCGACGGCGAAGAGGTCCGCGGGGAAGTCGGGTTCGGATCCCAGCAGTTGTTCGGGGGCGAAATAACCGGGCGTGCCCACCACGTAGTCGGTCTCGGTGAGCCGGGGCTCGCCCTTGCGCATCGAGATGCCGAAGTCGGACAGCCGCAGGTGCGGCCGCCCGGTTCCGGTGGCCTCCATCAGGATGTTGGCCGGCTTGATGTCGCGGTGGACGACGCCCTCCGCGTGCACCGCGGCCAGCCCCGACAGGAGCTGGTCGAGCAGCGTGCACACGAACCGGGGCGGCAGCGGCCCGTAGTCCCCGATCACGTGGCCGAGGGAACCGCCGGCGACGAGGTCCATCGTGAACAGGACCTTGTCGTCGTCCGCCGCCCAGCTGGCCGGGGCCAGCACGTGCGGGTGGTCGATGCGCAGCGCCTGCTCCCGCACGAAGCGCAGCAGGGTGTGGGCGTCGCTCTGCTGGAGGACCTTGGCGGCGACGTACCGGCGGCGCCGGTGGTCCCAGGCCCGCCACACGGCGCCCACGCCGCCGCGGCCGATCGGATCGATCAGCTCGTACCGGCCGGCGAAGACCTCACCCATCGCTGCGCCCGTCCCCCGTACCCGTCCGTCGTGTCAGTTCTGGTGCGACTCGTAGTGGGCGACCGCGTCCGCGGTACGGCCCGCGCCGTAGACCCGGAGGAACTCTGCCAGTTCCGGATGGCTGGGGGCGAGGGAGTCGGCCGCGTCGATGATGTCGCCGGCCGCGGAGACCGAGCGCAGCAGCGACTGGATCTCCCGGACGACGCGCTTGACGGTGGGCGCGCCGGAACTGGTGGTGGTCTGGCCGCTGTTGCTGAGGACGGAGCCTCCCTGGGTCTTCTTGATCTCGTCCATCCGGTCGGTGGCCTCGGCGGCGCTGACGCTTCCGTCCGCCACCTGGCCCGCGAGGTCCTGGAGCGCCTGGACGCGCTGGACCACGGCCGGATTGCCGATCTTGGCCCGCTGGCCGCTCATCAGCTGGGAGAGCATGGGCGCGGACAGGCCGAGGACGGCAGCGAGGCGGGCCTGGTTCAAGCCGAGGTCATCTATGAGCCGGCGGAAGAGGGCGCCGAGCGGCTCCCCGTACCAACTGCGCTGGAGTTCCCGGGCTCTGGCCGTGGCCTCTTGCTGTACAGCGTCCACTCTTACTACTCCCCTACTTCGCTGGTGCGAACCTCGCGAGCATCTTACGGAGAGTGGTCGCAGGGCGGGAGTCCCTATCATTTTGCGAGATGCGGGGGTACACCCGGTACTCTGTTCTGCGGAACGGCCACTTCTTCGCGGGAGACGGTCGCGTCCACCGTTTCGGGGCTTTAGCTCAGTTGGTAGAGCGCTGCCTTTGCAAGGCAGATGTCAGGAGTTCGAATCTCCTAAGCTCCACAGCATCAGAGGCCCTCTGACCGGCGCAAACGCCGGTCAGAGGGCCTCTTTGTGCGAGGCGCCGGGACTGCGTGCGGCTGCTGCTGGAGGTCGATCCAGTAGCGGCGCTTGGGGCCGATGAGCGTCTCGCGGACGTCCTCGAGGACGCCGCCGCCGCTCTCGATCGTGCGCACGGACCCCGTGTTGTCCGGGTCGCACGTCAGCAGGACCCGGTCCATTCCCATGATCCGCGCCTCGTGCAGGACCGCGCGCAGGGCCCAGCCGGCCAGGCCGCGGCGGCGGGCCGAGGGCCGCACGCCGTAGCCGATGTGGCCGCCGGCGTCGAGGAGGAACCCGTTCAGGTAGTGGCGCAGGTCGATGGCGCCCAGATAGGTGTCGTCCTCGGCGATCCACCAGTACGTGGCGTGGACGCGGCCCTGCTCGACCGGGACCGTCCGGTCCCCGTACCGCCGCAGCCGCTCGGTCCAGGCGGCGAAGCCCCCGGCGCTGTCGACGTCGTCGTCGGAGCCGAGGCCGGCCCCGTCCATGTGGGCGTCGGGGCCCCATTCCTCGCGGGCGGCGAGCCAGGAGGCGTGCAGCCGGGGGGAGGGGAGGATGAGCTCGGGCATCCGGGGACAGTAACAGCCCGGCGGAGCCGGGGCGGGCGGCCGGCGGGCCGCCCCGGTGTCCCCCGGTTGGCGCCGTCACAGGGCCGGGCGGCCGCTCCTGTCCGACAGTGGGGGGAGGCACCGAGCCAGGGGGCGACACCACCGCCGGAGGCGTACAGACATGGGACTCTTCGACTTCCTCAAGTCCGACAAGAAGAAACACGAGGCCGCCGAGAAGGCAGCGGCGGCCTCGTCCGCCGACTACGCGTCGAAGTACAGCGACGCCGTCTCGGCCACCAAGGCGGCCGCCGAGCGGATGGCCGCAGCGGCTCCGCCCAAGGCCGCACCGGTTCCGCCGAAGCCCTCCGCGGCGCCCCACTCGCCGTACACCCCGACCCCGTCGTCCGCGGCCCACAAGGCGGTTCCCGCGGCCCCGGCCCCGGGGCCCGCGCCGGCAGGCGCGCAGCTGATGTACACCGTGCGGGCCGGCGACTCGCTCTCCTCGATCGCCCGCCGGGAGCTGGGCAACGAGGCCCGCTGGCGCGAGCTGTACGCCATGAACAGGGGCGTCATCGGCTCCAATCCCGAACTGCTCCGCCCGGGTCAGGTGCTCACCCTCCCCCGCTAGCAGGGCGGGAGGGCGGGAACGGGGCGAGGGCCCGGATCCACCGGATCCGGGCCCTCGCGCCTGCCGTCCGCTCCAGGCGCCCGCCGGCTACATCAGGTTCTCGTCCGCCGGGCCGGACCCGGCCTCGCGCTCCTTCGCCGCCAGCTCGTCGTCGAAGCTGGCCTGCTCGCGCTCCCGGGACGGCTCCGTGGCCGCCGGCGGCTCGACGAGCCAGTCCGGGTTCGACTGCTGGTCCCACCACCGCCAGGCCATGTACGCGCCCGCGGCCACGATGCCGACCACCGCCACCCACTTGAACGCCCGGCCGGTGCAGGCCCGCCGCTCGTTGCGCCTCACCAGCTTCTGCACTTCCTTGGCCGACACCTGGCCGCGCAGCGCCGCCAGGGCCGCCGTCGACCGCGACGCGGCCTCTTCGGCCACCGGCTGTGCCGCAGCCAGCGCGCTCTCGAGCCTCGGCTGCGTGTAGTCGGCCGCCTGGCGCGCCGCCCGGCGCGTGTGGTGCACCGCCATGGTCGCCGCCCGGTCGACGTTCGGCGGCACGTGCGCGCGCGCCGCCTTCATCCGCGGATGCAGATGGCAGTCGTACGCCGTACGGGCCTGCCGTGCCGCCTCGGCGGTCGCGTACGACACCTTCGGCGCCAGCCGCTCGTTCGCCTCGGCCGCGTAGTGCACGGCGGCTTCCCTGGCGGTTGCTGCGTACGGCGCCACCACTTCCGCTGCGTGCCTGACCGTGTCCCTGGCGCTTTCGGCGGCCAGGTGCACGCTGTCCTTGCGGGTCACGGGATCCTCCTCCTCGGTGGCGGACACAGTTCACCTTTCCACCCTTTGTCGGATCATGCCTGCCATACCGCCGAGCGGCATGCGTGACAGGGCATACGGGTGGAGGATTTCTGTGCCGTGCAGCCCTGCGTGGGAAGATCTGGAACCGACAGTGATGACTATGGAAGGCAGATCCGTGGCCGAGAAGCTCTACGCCACCCTGAAGACCAACCACGGCGACATCGAGATCGAGCTGCTGGCGAACTTCGCCCCGAAGACGGTCAAGAACTTCGTGGAGCTGGCCACGGGCGCCCGCGAATGGACCCGTCCCACCGACGGCCAGAAGACCACCGATCCGCTGTACGACGGCACCGTCTTCCACCGGGTCATCAGCGGTTTCATGATCCAGGGCGGCGACCCGCTCGGCAACGGCACCGGCGGCCCGGGCTACCAGTTCGCCGACGAGTTCCACCCCGACCTGGCCTTCACCAAGCCGTACCTGCTCGCCATGGCCAACGCCGGCCCGGGCACCAACGGGTCCCAGTTCTTCATCACCGTCGCCCCCACCGCCTGGCTGACCCGCAAGCACACCATCTTCGGCGAGGTCACCGACAAGGCCAGCCAGAAGGTCGTGGACGACATCGCCGGCCTGCAGACGAACCCGCGCACCGAGCGCCCCCTCGACGACGTGATCATCCAGTCCGTCGTCGTCGAGAAGCGCTGACCGCAGCGCCCGGGCCGCCGCGGCGGCCCCGGCGGCCGCACCCCGGGAACCTTTCCGCCCCGCCCGTCCGTCCTGGATGTGTACCGGACCGGCGGGGTGCACCCCTGCCCCGCCCTGATCGAGGGGACCGATGGACACCGACCGTCTGCCGGGCTGCTACCGCCACCCGGACCGCGACACGGGGGTCCGCTGCACGCGCTGCGAGCGGCCCATCTGCCCCGAGTGCATGATCAGCGCCTCGGTCGGCTTCCAGTGCCCCGAATGCGTCCGTGAGGGCTCCGGCACCGGCCACGGCCCGGCCGCGAACACGCCGCGCACCGTGACGGGCGCAGTGGTGGCCGCCGATCCCCACCTCGTCACCAAGATCCTCATCGGGATCAACGTCGCGCTGTTCCTGGTGGGGCAGCTCGTGCCGGCGGTCGTCGTCCAGCTGGAGCTGCTCGGGCGGTACGTCGAGTACTTCGGCGGTCCCGTCGAGGGCATCTCCACCGGCCAGTACCACCGGCTGCTGACCTCGGTGTTCCTGCACGTGGAGTGGTGGCACATCGCGGGCAACATGCTGGCCCTGTGGGTGATCGGCGGCCCGCTGGAAGCGGCGCTGGGCCGGACCCGCTACCTCGCCGTCTTCCTGCTGTCCGGCCTGGGCGGAAGCGCCCTCGTCTATCTGCTGACCGCCCCGAACACGCCGACCCTCGGCGCCTCCGGCGCCATCTTCGGCCTGCTCGGCGCCACCGTCGTCCTGGTGCGCCGGCTGCGCTACGAGATGCGGCCGGTGATCACCATGGTCGTGCTCATGCTGGTGCTGACCTTCGTGCCGTTCGGCGGCAGCCTGTCCGTGTCCTGGCAGGCCCACATCGGCGGCCTGGTGACCGGTCTGCTGGTCGGTCTGGGCATGATGGGACCGGCCGCCGGCAGGACGCGCACGCTCATCCAGTGGGGGACCTGCGCGGCGGCATTCCTGCTGGCAGCGGCGGTGGTCCTGATCCGTACGGCCGAACTCACCTGATCACACCGGCGTCAACACTCCACAGGGTTATCCACAGATCTTCTGTCTTTTCCTCAGGTGTGGATGACGCTGTGGATAACTCATGGGGAGAGCTTGTCGGACCGGGTGCGCCTGTGCTTGTCGGCGCTCGGACCGGGTCCGGCTACTTCCACTGGGTGGAGACGCCGAACCCCGCTGCGATGAAGCCGAAACCGACCACGATGTTCCAGTTGCCCAGTGCCTCGATCGGCAGCTGGGTCTCGGTCACGTAGAAGACAACGATCCACGCGAGACCGATCAGGAAGAACGCCAGCATGACCGGGGCGACCCAGCTGCGGTTGGTCAGCCTGATGGTCTGCGCCTGCTTCGCCGGCGGCGGCGTGTAGTCGTCCTTCTTGCGGATACGTGACTTCGGCACGAGGGGCTCTCCTGTCGATGCGCTGGGGACCTTGCCTGCCCCGGGCGTCCGTTAGCGTAGTGGACCTGTGGCGTTGAAGGAGAAGGGTACGTTGAGCAATTCCGACGACTCCTCCGCGGGTCCCCGTCGCCGGGCCAGACCGGTCCGGCTGCTGACGGCCGCCGTTTTCGCCCTGGCCGGTCTCATCTTCGTCACCAGCTTCAACACGTCCAAGGGTACGAACATCCGGACGGACGCCTCGCTCCTCAAGCTCTCGGACCTCATCCACGAGCGCAGCCAGAACAACGCGCTGCTCGAGCAGAGCACCGCGGCCGTCCGCGGCCGGGTCGACGCCCTCGCAGAGCGTGACGACGGCAGCACCAAGGCCGAGGACGCCAAACTGGCCGCCCTGCGTGTCGCCTCCGGCACCGAGCCGCTGTCCGGCAAGGGGCTCACGGTCACCCTGAACGACGCCCCGCCCAACGCCACCGCCCGCATCCCCAACGTGCCCGAGCCGCAGCCCAACGACCTGGTGATCCACCAGCAGGACCTGCAGGCCGTGGTGAACGCCCTGTGGCAGGGCGGCGCCCAGGGCATCCAGGTCATGGACCAGCGGCTGATCTCCACCAGCGCGGTGCGCTGCGTCGGCAACACGCTGATCCTCCAGGGCCGGGTCTACTCGCCCCCGTACAAGGTGACGGCGGTCGGCGACCCGGCCGCGCTGCGCAAGGCGCTCGCGGCCTCACCCGCCCTGCAGAACTACCAGATGTACGTGAGCGCGTACGGGCTCGGCTGGAAAGTGGACGAGCACAAGGAGCTGACACTTCCCGGGTACTCCGGCACAGTGGACCTCCACTATGCGAAGCCGCTGGATGCCTCCTCCGCGACCAGTACGCCGTGACGTCGTACTGCGCCTGGTGGTGCGGACCTTCAGCGAGGTCTGCCTGACGGCGGGCACGCTGATCGTGCTCTTCGTCGCGTACGTCCTGCTGTGGACCGGGGTCAAGGCCGACCGGTCCATGGACGGGGAGATGGCCCGGATGCGCGACCGCTGGGCCTCGGCCGCAGCCCCCGCGGCCGCCGCACCGGCACCGGACCGGAGCCCGGCCGCGAGCCCGGCCGCCCCGCAGCCCGCGCAGGACGCGCCCGCACAGGAAGAGCCCGGATACGCCCCGGGCCAGGCCTTCGCCGAGATGTACGTCCCCCGCTTCGGCCCGGACTGGAACAAGCCGGTCCTCGAGGGGACCGGTACGGAACTGCTGAAGAGGGGCCTCGGCCACTACGCGGGCACGGCCCGCCTCGGCGGCACCGGGAACTTCTCGGTGGCGGGCCACCGGCGGACCTACGGCGACCCCTTCAAGGACTTCCCCGAGCTGCGCCCCGGCGACGCCGTGATCCTCAAGGACGCGACGGCCTGGTACACGTACACGGTCCGAGGCGAGCCGCTGCGCACGCTGCCCACCGACGTCGGGGTGGTCGACCCGGTGCCGCGCAGGTCGCCGTTCACGGGCCCCGGGCGGTACCTGACGCTGACGACCTGCGATCCGGAATGGGGTCACAGCCACCGGCTGGTCGTGTGGGCGGAGCTGACCGGGACCCGGACGGCCGCCCAGGGCCGCCCGGAGGGTTTGCCGAGCTGACCCACCGGGCCCGGCCGCTGCCTTTAGTCTGTTTGCGTACCGCCCCCGCGGTGCGGTGGGTTGTTCGTGGACGGATAAGGAAACAGACGGCATGTACGGCTGGATCTGGCGGCATCTGCCGGGCAACGCGTGGATCCGCGCGCTGATCTCCCTCGTACTGGTCTTCGCGGTGGTCTTCGTGCTGTTCCAGTACGTCTTCCCGTGGGCCGAGCCGCTCCTCCCGTTCAACGACGTAACGGTGGACGAGGGATCGGGAGCCACTCCGTGAGCGCGCGCATTCTGGTTGTCGACAACTACGACAGCTTTGTCTTCAACCTGGTCCAGTACCTGTACCAGCTCGGTGCCGAGTGCGAGGTGCTGCGCAACGACGAGGTCGCACTCGCCCACGCGCAGGACGGTTTCGACGGCGTGCTGCTGTCGCCCGGGCCGGGGACGCCGGAGCAGGCGGGCGTCTGCATCGACATGGTCCGCCACTGCGCCGACACCGGGGTCCCGGTCTTCGGCGTGTGCCTGGGCATGCAGTCCATGGCCGTTGCGTACGGCGGCGTCGTGGACCGGGCCCCCGAGCTGCTGCACGGGAAGACCTCGCCGGTGGTGCACGAGGGCCTCGGTGTCTTCGAGGGTCTGCCTTCGCCGTTCACCGCGACCCGCTACCACTCGCTCGCGGCCGAGCCGGGGACCCTGCCGGACGTGCTCGAGGTCACCGCGCGCACCGAGGACGGGATCATCATGGGGCTGCGGCACCGGGAGCACGACGTCGAGGGCGTGCAGTTCCACCCCGAGTCGGTGCTGACCGAGTGGGGCCACCGGATGCTCGCGAACTGGCTGGTGCGCTGCGGGGACGCGGGGGCCATCGAGCGCTCGGTGGGGCTGGCCCCGGTGGTGGGCAAGGCCGTCGCGTGACCGCGGTCGCGCCGTCCGCGCCCACGCAGGGCCGGGCCGCGCGGCGCAGGGCAGCTCAGGAGGCCGCGAAGCGCTCGCGGAGGCGGGGCGGCGGGCGGCGGCGCAGGCGGCCCGCGTCGGGCGGCCCGGTGGTCGCCCTGAGCCGGCTCGCCGGGGAGCTGTTCATCACGCTGGGCGTGGTGATGCTGCTGTTCGTCGCCTACCAGCTCTGGTACACGAACGTGCTGGCCGAGCGGACGGCGAACGGCGCTGCGGGCTCGCTGCGGCAGACCTGGGAGCAGGCCCCCGGCGGGGCCGACGCGCCGCCCTCCTCCGCGTTCGAACCGGGGCAGGGGTTCGCGATCCTGTACATCCCGAAGCTGGACGTGAAGGTGCCGGTGGCGGAGGGGATCAGCAAGCCGAAGGTGCTCGACAAGGGGATGGTCGGGCACTACGGGGACGGCGCGCTGAAGACGGCGATGCCGGCCGACAAGCAGGGCAACTTCGCACTGGCGGGCCACCGCAACACCCATGGCGAACCGTTCCGCTTCATCAACCGGCTGGTGCCGGGCGACCCGGTCGTGGTCGAGACGCGGGACGCGTACTACACGTACGAGATCACCTCGTCGCTGGCGCAGACCCCGCCGACCAACGTGTCGGTGATCAAACCGGTGCCGGAGGGGTCGGGTTTCACCTCGCCGGGCCGGTACATCACGCTGACGACCTGCACCCCGGAGTTCACGAGCACCTACCGGATGATCGTATGGGGCAGGATGACCGGTGAACGCCCCCGCAGCCAGGGTGCTCCGCCCGCGCTGACCAGCCCGTAAGGACGAACAAGCAGTGTCACGTGCCGCACCGCCGCCCCACCAGAGCCGCAGTGTGCTCGCCGGGTTCCTGAGCCTGCTGGGCGAGTTCCTGATCACCGTGGGCCTGGTGCTGGGCCTGTTCGTCGCGTACTCGCTGTGGTGGACGAACGTCCTCGCGGACCGGCAGGCCTCGGCGCGCGGCGACGACGTCCGCCGGCAGTGGCAGAGCGCCCCGGGGGCGAACGCGCCCGCGGCGCCCGGGGCGCTGGACACCATGGACGGCATCGGCTTCCTGCACGTGCCGGCGATGAAGAACGGCGAGGTCCTGGTCAAGCGGGGCACGGCGCCGGACCTCCTCAACGACGGCGTGGCCGGGTACTACACCGACCCGGTCAAGGCGGCCCTGCCGTGGGAGCCGTCGGGGAACTTCTCGCTGGCGGCGCACCGGGACGGGCACGGGGCGAAGTTCCACAACATCGACAAGGTGAAGAACGGCGACGCGGTCGTCTTCGAGACGCGGGACACCTGGTACGTCTACAAGGTCTTCGCGGAGCTGCGCCAGACCTCGAAGTACAACGTGGACGTGATCTCGGCGGTCCCGAAGGAGTCGGGGCGGACGGCGCCGGGCCGGTTCATCACCCTGACGACCTGCACGCCGGTGTACACGTCGAAGTTCCGGTACGTCGTGTGGGGCGAGCTGGTGCGGACGGAGAAGGTGGACGCGCAGCGCACACCCCCGGCGGAGCTGCGCTGACGGGGACACCGACCTCGCACGGACACGCAAAAGCCCCTGTGAGCGGCTCTGAGGCCGCCCACAGGGGCTTTCCGCGTCTCGGTGCGGTATGACCCGCAGGCTAGCTCCGGCCGCCCGTCAGGCCGTCGAAGATCGAGCCGCCGCCGTTGCCGCCGTTGCCGCCGTTCTGCTGGCCGGGCAGGGTCTGGACGTTGATGACCCTGCCCGCCTCGACGGGAGTGCCCGCCGGGGGATCGGTCTGCACGACGACCGCCCTGTCGTCCGTCGCGCCCGCGATGACCTGGAGGCTCAGGCCCCGGCTCGCGAGGTCCGCCTTGGCCTGGGCGACGGTCTTGCCGATCAGCTGCGGGACCTGGGTGTTCTGGCCGGCCTTGGCGATCTGGACGTTGACCGTCGTGCCCACGGCGAGCTGTTCACCCGCCGGGAACTGCTGGCCGACGATCGTCTTCGGCGGGGCACCGGGAGAGTCGACCTCCGTCACGCTGCCCAGCTTGAGCTTGGCGTCGTTCAGGGCCTTGACCGCCGCCTCCCTGGTCTTCCCGAGGAGGTCCGGCATGTCCGCCTTCGACTGCTCCTTGGCGACGGTCAGCGTGACGGTCGAGCCCTTCGGGGCCTTGCCGCCGCTCTTCGGGGTCTGGTCCAGGACGGTGCCGGCGGTCCGGTCGGACTCCTGGGTCTTCTTCTCGACCACGAAGCCCTTGTCCTTGAGCGCCTTCTCCGCGTCCTCGAACTTCACGTTGAGGACGTCGGGCACGTCGATGTTCGGTGCGCCCGAGGAGACCTTGACCTTGACCGTGGAGCCCTTGTCGACCTTGGTGTCGGGCACCGGGTTCTGCGAACAGATGCTGCCCTTGGGCTGGTTCTCGCAGGCCTCGTCGGCCTCTTTCTCGACCTTGAGGCCGACGTTGTCGCCGGTCTTCTGCGCCTGCTCGAGGGTCTGGCCGATGAGCTTGGGCACGCTGGGCCGGTTGTCGGCGCCGCCGCTGAAGAGGGAGCGGCCGATGAGGATGGCGCCGACCAGGACGAGGATGCCGGCCGTGACCAGCAGGATCGTCGAGGCCTTGCTCTTCTTCTGCTGGCGGCGGCCGTGGCCGCCCTGGTCGTAGCCGCCCTGGCCCTGGTCCCCGTAGCCGTAGCCGCCGTCGCCCGGGGGCATCGGCGGGAGCATGGAGGTCTGGCCGGAGTCGGCGGCGCGCAGGGCGGTGGTGGGCTGGTCGTAGCCCTGGTGTCCGTAGCCGTGGCCCTGGTCGGGGTAGCCGTAGCCGGGGGCGCCCATGGCGGCGGCCGCCGCGACGGGCTGGCCCTCGAGGCAGGCCTCGATGTCGGCGCGCATCTCGTCGGCGGACTGGTAGCGGTAGTCGGGGTCCTTGACCAGCGCCTTCAACACGATCGCGTCCATCTCGGGCGTGATCTCGGGGTCGAAGTTCGACGGCGGCTGGGGTTCCTCCCGTACGTGCTGGTACGCGACGGCGACCGGGGAGTCGCCGATGAACGGCGGCCGGACGCTGAGGAGTTCGTAGAGCAGGCAGCCCGCGGAGTAGAGGTCGGAGCGTGCGTCGACCTGCTCGCCCTTGGCCTGTTCCGGAGAGAGGTACTGGGCGGTGCCGATGACGGCCGCGGTCTGCGTCATGGTCATGCCGGAGTCGCCCATGGCGCGGGCGATGCCGAAGTCCATGACCTTGACCTGGCCAGTGCGGGTGAGCATGACGTTGGCGGGCTTGATGTCGCGGTGGACGATGCCGGCGCGGTGCGAGTACTCGAGGGCCTGGAGGATGCCGATGGTCATTTCCAGGGTGCGCTCGGGCAGCAGCTTGCGGCCGGAGTGCAGGAGCTCACGCAGGGTGGAACCGTCGACGTACTCCATCACGATGTACGGGATGGAGATGTTGTCGACGTAGTCCTCGCCGGTGTCGTAGACGGCGACGATCGCCGGGTGGTTCAGCGACGCGGCCGACTGGGCCTCGCGCCGGAACCGGGCCTGGAAGGACGGGTCGCGGGCGAGATCGGCGCGCAGGGTCTTGACGGCGACGGTACGGCCGAGCCGGGTGTCGTGGGCGAGGTAGACCTCGGCCATGCCACCGCGGCCGAGCACGTGGCTCAGCTCGTACCGGCCGCCGAGGCGACGCGGCTCTTCCATAACGTTGCAGCCCTCTCCGTCAGTCCCGACCGCACCCGTGTGTGGTCCGGCGGTGTGCTGTTCGCGCAAAGGCTACCGGCCGATCGTCGGTGATCGGTTCGTGACCACAGCCTGATACCGGACCGGTACCGTACGCTCGGATCCGGGCGGGAACAGTGATGCGGATCACTCCAGTTCGGCTTTTACGCCCCTTCGGCCTGTGCGCTCCCCCGTCAGCCCTGGTTCTTCAGGACGGCTTCCATGACGGCCTTCGCGACCGGGGCCGCGAGGCCGCCACCGCTGATGTCCTCGCGGTCGGCGTCGCTGTCCTCGATGACGACGGCGACGGCCACCGGGGAACCCTTGTCCGTCTTCGCGTAGGAGATGAACCAGGCGTAGGGGCGCTTGGCGTTCTTCTCGCCGTGCTGGGCGGTGCCGGTCTTGCCGCCGACCTGGACGCCCTTGATCTTGGCCTTGCCGCCGGTGCCGTTCTCGTTCTCGACGACGTTGACCATCATCTGCTGGAGCTTCTGCGCGTTGGCCGCGGAGAGCGGGCGGCTCATCTCCTGCGGCTCGTGCTTCTCGATGACGTCGAGGTTGGGCGCGGTGAGCTGGTCGACCATGTACGGCTTCATCAGCTTGCCGTCGTTGGCGACGGCCGCGGCGACCATCGCCATCTGGAGCGGGGTGGCGGCGGTGTTGTACTGGCCGATCGCGGAGAGCGAGTTGCTCGGCCGGTCCATGGTCTTGTCGTAGACGCTGGCGAACGCCCGGACCGGGGTGTCGATCTTGTCGTTGTTGAAGCCGAACTTCTGCGCCGTCTCCAGCATCTTGTCCTTCGTCACCTTGTCGGCGACGTTGGCGAAGACGGAGTTGCAGGACACCTGCAGCGCGAAGTTGAGGCTCGCCTTCTCACAGCCCTTGGCGTGGTTGACCATCGGCGTCTGCGTCGTCGGCAGGAGGAACGGCTCGGGGGTGTCCGTCGGCGCGTCGATGTTGGTGACGACACCGTGCTCCAGCGCGGCCGCGGCGGTGACCACCTTGAAGGTCGAGCCGGGCGGGTAGGTCTCGCGCAGGGCGCGGTTGACGAGCTTCTTCTCCGGGCTGTCCTTGAGCGCGACCCAGTTCTTCTCGTCGGTCTTGGAGTTGCCGGCGAAGCTGGACGGGTCGTACGAGGGGGTGCTGACCAGGGCCAGGATGGCGCCGGTGCGCGGGTCGATCGCCGCGACGGCACCCGTCTTGTCGCCGAGCTTCTCGAAGGCGGCCTTCTGGACGTCCGGCATCAGCGTGGTGACGACGTTGCCGCCGGCCTTCTTCTCGCCGGTGAACATGCCGACGGTGCGGTCGAAGAACAGCCGGTCGTCGTTGCCGGTGAGGATCTTGTCCTCGAGGGACTCGAGCTGGGTGGAGCCGAAGGCCTGGGAGGCGTACCCCGTCACCGGTGCCCAGAGCTCGCCGGCGGTGTAGGTCCGCTTGTACTTGTAGTCGCTGCCGTCGGTGGTGTCGGACCCGGTGATGGCCTGGCCGCCCGCGACGATGATGTTGCCGCGCTGGGTGGCGTACTGGGCGATCTGGACCCGGCGGTTCTCCTTGCGGGTGCTGAGTTCCTCGGCCTGGACGTACTGGAGCCAGTTGGTGCGGATCAGCAGTGCGAGGACGAGCAGCCCGCAGAAGATCGAGATGCGGCGCAGGGGCTTGTTCATGACGGGCGGACCACCTGGGTCATCTCGGAGTCGGGGGACGGTGCCGGGGCCGGGGCGGGGCGGCGTGCGGTGTCGCTGATCCGGATGAGGATCCCGATGAGGGCCCAGTTCGCGAGGACGGACGAACCGCCGGACGCGAGGAACGGCATGGTCATGCCGGTCAGGGGGATGAGGCCCATGACGCCGCCCGCGACCACGAAGATCTGCAGGGCGAAGGCGCCGGAGAGGCCGATGGCGAAGAGCTTGCCGAAGGGGTCGCGGGCGGCGAGGGCGGTGCGCACGCCCCGCTCGATGATCAGGCCGTAGAGCAGGAGGAAGGCCATGACGCCCGCGAGGCCGAGCTCCTCGCCGACCGTGGAGAAGATGAAGTCGGAGTTGGCGGCGAATCCGATGAGGTCGGAGTTGCCCTGGCCCCAGCCGGTGCCGAGGACCCCGCCGGAGCCGAAGCTCATGATCGACTGGCCGACCTGCTCGCAGGCGCCCGACTTCGAGTAGCAGGCGAAGGGGTCGAGCCAGGCGGTGACACGGGCCTTGACGTGGCTGGCGGTCGCGCCGACGACGGCGGCGCCGGCCACGCTCATGACCAGGCCGATGACGATCCAGCTGGTGCGCTCCGTGGCCACGTACAGCATGATCACGAACATGCCGAAGAACAGCAGCGAGGTGCCGAGGTCGTTCTCGAAGACGAGGACGAGCAGGCTCATCGCCCAGATCATCAGGATGGGGCCGAGGTCGCGGCCGCGCGGCAGGTAGAGGCCCATGAAGCGGCGGCTGGCCAGGGCGAGCGCGTCGCGCTTCACCATCAGGTAGCCGGCGAAGAAGATCGCGATGACGATCTTCGCGAACTCGCCGGGCTGGATGGAGAAGCCGCCGACGCTGATCCAGATCTTGGCGCCGAAGACGTCGGCTCCGAGGCCCGGCACGACCGGCAGGATCAGCAGGACAAGCGAGGCGGCCATCGAGATGTACGTGAACCGCTGCAGGGTGCGGTGGTCCTTGAGCAGCAGCAGCACGCCGGCGAACAGGGCGATGGCGAGTGCCGTGTACATCATCTGGCGGGGGGCCGACTCGGAGAAGTGGCCGAAGCTGCGCTTGGCCAGGTTCTGCAGCCGCTCGGACTGGTCGAGTCGCCAGATCAGGACGCAGCCGAGCCCGTTGAGCAGGGTCGCGATCGGCAGCAGCAGCGGGTCCGCGTACTTCGCGTAGCGGCGCACCACGAGGTGGGCGATGCCGGCGAGGACGGCGAGGCCGCCTCCGTACGCGACCATGCCGGGAGGCAGCTTGCCGTGGATCGACAGGCCCACGTTGGCGTAGGCGAAGATCGGGATGACCACGGCGAAGACGAGCAGCAGGAGCTCGGTGTTCCGCCGGCTCGGCAGCTCGATGGCGCCGATGGTGGTCGTGTTGGTGACAACGCTCATGGTGTGGCAGGCCCCCTGTGCCCGCAGGTGTCTACTACTGCTTGCCGCAGAGGCCGACCAGCGACTGCTCCGTGGGAGTCAGGCTGGGGCCGGATGCTGGTGGGTTCTGCGCTTCCGCGGCGCGGCGCTCCTCGTCCTTCTTGCAGGCGGTGACCTGGGCGCCGAGTTCGTCGATCTTCTGGCGGGCGCCGTCGAGGCTGGTCTCGGTGATGGTGGCCTCGACCAGCTTGCGCTTGAAGGGCGGCAGGTACTTCAGTTCGATGTCGGTGCGGTCGGTCTCCACCTTGGAGAGCTCCAGCGGGCCGAGGTTCTGGCTGATGCCGCGGAACAGTGCGACGTGCTCGCCCTTGACGCCGATGTAGAACTGGGTCTGGGTCCAGCGGTGGGCGGCGTAGAGGCCGCCTCCGACGACACCGGCGACGATCAGCAGGATCAGGGTGCGGGTGGTCCACTTGCGCCCTTTGCTGCGGCGCCGGCGGGGGTGGTCGTACGTGTCGTCGTAGCGGGAGTCGTCGTCGTACGGGTCGGGTTCGCCGAAGCTGCCGTACGCGCCGCCGCCCTGGCTCTGGTCGGGGTACCCGTAGCCGGGGGCCTCGCCGCTGCCGGGGGGCCCGAAGGCACCGGCCGGCGGGGGGACCTGGCGGCCGAGGCCCGAGGCGCGGCCCGCCGGGGTCTGCATGGCGTTGCCGCCGTCGAAGAGCTGGTGCTGGTTCTCGGCGACCGCGCCGACGACGACCGGGGTGTCGTTCAGCTGGGCGGCGAGGGTGTCGCCGCTGTCGGTGTCGAGGACGTCCGCGACGATGCAGGTGATGTTGTCCGGTCCGCCGCCGCGCAGGGCGAGCTGGATCAG
Source organism: Streptomyces sp. NPDC002209 (assembly GCF_042890265.1). Classification (NCBI taxonomy): domain Bacteria; kingdom Bacillati; phylum Actinomycetota; class Actinomycetes; order Kitasatosporales; family Streptomycetaceae; genus Streptomyces; species Streptomyces sp. NPDC002209. The sequence goes on from NZ_JBIARX010000006.1 coordinate 270,795, forward strand.
GGCCTGCACGGTCTCGTGGGGGCCGTGGTAGCCGGCGAGCGTCTCTTCCAGGGTCTGGTGCGAGACGACGCCGGACAGGCCGTCGGAGCAGATCAGGTAGCGGTCGCCGGTGCGGACCTCGCGGATCGAGAGGTCCGGCTCGACGGTGTCACCGCTGCCGAGTGCCCGCATGAGGAGCGAGCGCTGCGGGTGGGTGGTGGCTTCCTCTTCGGTGATGCGGCCCTCGTCGACGAGGCGCTGCACCCACGTGTGGTCCTGGGTGATCTGCGTGAGGACGCCGTCGCGGAGCAGGTAGGCGCGGGAGTCGCCGACGTGGACGAGTCCGAGGCGCTGGCCGGTCCACAGGAGCGCGGTCAGGGTGGTGCCCATGCCCTCGAGCTGGGCGTCCTCCTCGACCATGACGCGCAGCTGGTCGTTCGCGCGCTGCACCGCAGTGGCGAGCGAAGTGAGGATGTCGGAGCCCGGGACGTCGTCGTCGAGCTGGACGAGGGAGGAGATCACCTCGGAGCTCGCGACCTCGCCGGCGGCCTGGCCGCCCATGCCGTCGGCCACGGCGAGGAGACGGGGCCCGGCATAGCCGGAGTCCTCGTTGCCCTCGCGGATCATGCCCTTGTGGGATCCGGCGGCGAACCGCAGGGACAGACTCATGCGCACCTGCCCAGTCGACGCTTCCTCCGGGTACAACCGGTCTCGAGCCACACTGCCCACCCTCCGGTCGGGAGCGCGCTCGGGTCCGTGTCCTGGGTGGGCCGGACTGCCGCGGCTCGCTCGCTCCGCTCGCTCATTCTCGTACTACTTCCGCAGCTCGATGACGGTCTTGCCGATGCGGATCGGGGCGCCCGGCGGAATGGGCGTCGGGGTGGTCAGCCGGGTCCGGTCGAGATACGTGCCGTTGGTGGACCCGAGATCCTCGACGATCCACTGGCCGTCACGGTCGGGATAGATCCTGGCATGGCGGCTGGAGGCGTAGTCGTCGTCCAGCACGATCGTGGAGTCATGTGCCCGGCCGAGCGTGATCGTCTGGCCCGCGAGGGCGACGGTGGTGCCCGTGAGGGTGCCCTCCGAGACGACGAGCTTGGTCGGCGCTCCGCGGCGCTGGCGCTGCTGCGGCGGCGCGGCGGTCTGCCGGCCTCCGGCCTGCGCCGGCGCTCCGGACGCGGCGCTGCCGCGGCGCGAGCCGCGCTGCGTGACGCGCGTACCGAAGAGGTCGCTGCGGATGACCTGGACGGCCACGATGACGAACAGCCACAGAACGGCCAGGAAACCCAACCGCATGACCGTCAGGGTCAGCTCTGACATTGCCCCCGCTTCACCCTTCGGCTTGCCGGTAAATGATGGTGGTGCTGCCCACGACGATCCGCGAGCCGTCGCGGAGCGTAGCGCGGGTGGTGTGCTGCCCGTCCACCACGATGCCGTTGGTGGACCCGAGATCCTGGATCGTCGAGGGCGTTCCGGTCCGGATCTCACAGTGCCGGCGCGAGACGCCGGGGTCGTCGATCCGCACGTCGGCTTCGGTGCTTCGGCCGAGTACGAGCGTGGGGCGCGAGATCTGGTGGCGGGTGCCGTTGATCTCGATCCAGTGGCGCCGGGTGGCGCCTGCGGTCGCCACCGGGGCCGGCCCGCCGGCGCCCGGCCGGCGCGCGGGTGCGCCCGGGGGCGGTCCGGCCGGCATCGGCGGTGGGGCGACCGGAGGGTAGCCGTAGCCGCCCTGCTGGTTCTGGGGTGCCTGCGGCTGCGCCTGGGAGGTGCTGGAGGCGAGCGTACGGCTGCGGACCCGGTAGAGCCCGGTGTCGAGGTCGTCGGCCTTCTCCAGGTGGACCTTGATCGGGCCCATGAAGCTGTAGCGCTGCTGCTTGGCGTAGTCGCGGACGAGGCCCGCGAGCTCGTCGCCGAGCTGCCCGGAGTAGGGGCTCAGGCGTTCGTAGTCGCCGGAGCTGAGCTCGACGATGAAGTCGTTGGGGACAACGGTCCGCTCGCGGTTCCAGATCGTCGCGTTGTTGTCGCACTCGCGCTGGAGCGCGCCGGCGATCTCGACGGGCTGGACCTCGGACTTGAACACCTTGGCGAAGGTGCCGTTCACCAGACCTTCGAGTCGCTGCTCGAACCGCTTCAGGACTCCCATGGGGCACCTCCTCCGTCGTTGTCGCCCTGTACTGCTTACTGATCGTATCCACGCGTGGCGGATTCGGCTGGTTCCCCCTGGGTCCCATGCGCAGGAGTGTTGGTCCTCACAAGGGATCGTAGGGGCGCTCAGAGGACAGTGTCCCGCACCGGACGGGCGGTGCGGGAGGGGCATTCGGAGCCGGGTCGACGGGTGCGGGAAAAGCGATGTGAATCCACCCCGTCCGACGTGCTAATGTTTCGACGTCGCCAGGGGAACGGACCGAAAGGGAAGATCCACTGGGGAGCTGCTCGGGCGAGTGGCGGAACGGCAGACGCGCTGGCTTCAGGTGCCAGTGTCCTTCGGGACGTGGGGGTTCAAATCCCCCCTCGCCCACATCGACGAAACGGTCGTCATCGCGAAAGCGATGGCGGCCGTTTCGCTTTTCCCGTGCTCTGGTGGGGTGTTGGTCGCGAGCGGGTCGTCCCTGCGGACCGCGGGCCGGCCGATCCCGGCCCGTGCGCCGGGAGTTGGGGCCCGGACCGGCACGGCCGAGATGTCGGCCGTACGACTTTCGTCACGCAGGGCGCGACGAAAGAGGGCGGCCGGGCGCGAGGACCGGTGTCTAGGGTCGGTCGCGTGGATGCGACGGCGAGGATGCGGGCGGGCTGGGGCTGGCTGACGGGCCCCGAGCCGTGGACGCGGCGGATGCTGGCGGGGGACCTGGTGATCGCCGGGCTGCTCGCGCTGCTCGGCCTGGGGGTCGAGGAGCTCGACAACGGCAGCGTGCAGCGGATGGTCGGCAGTGCCGCGGCTGTGGTGCTGCTCACGCTGCTGAGGCGCCGCCTGCCGGCGGCGACCCTGGTCGTGGCGGCGGCCGTGTCCCCGTTCCTGCCCGGCTCGTTCCTGGTCATGATCCTGCTGGGCTGGTCGGCGGGGCGCCGGATCGTCGGGGTGGGCCGGGCGCTGACCGCGTTCACGCTGGCCTTCCTCGCCTCGGTCGGCTTCGGTGTGGTGCAGGCGTGGTCCGACCAGCGGCCCGTACTGGTGATCGTCTTCTCCACGCTGATGTTCCTCGCGATGACGGTCATGCCGGGTCTGGCCAGCCGCTACTGGTCACAGCGCCGGACCCTGCTGCAGGCGCTCCAGGAGCGCAACGGGCAGCTGATGCGGGAGCGCGTCATGGTGGCCGGGCAGGCCCGGCTGCGCGAGCGCCAGCGGATCGCCCAGGACATGCACGACAGCCTGGGCCACCAGCTGGCGCTGATCTCCGTGCACACCGGCGCCCTGGAGGTCGACCCGAAGCTCACCGACCGCCAGCGCGAGGCCGTGGGGGTGCTGCGGCAGGCCTCGGTCGCGGCGATGCACGAGCTGCGCGAGGTCGTCGGGATCATGCGCGACGGCGTGGAGGCCCCGGTGCCCGTCGAGGAGGCGCAGCCCGCGGCGCGCGGGGTGGCCGGGATCGCCGGGATCGTGGAGGCGGCGCGGAGCGCGGGGACCGACGTGCGGATGACCTCGGCGGGGCGGCCGAGGCCGCTGGTCGCGGCGTGCGACCACGCGGCGTACCGGATCGTGCAGGAGGCGCTGACCAACGCGTACAAGCACGCTCCGGGGGCGTCGATCTCGGTGGAACTGCGGTACGAGGACGACTCGCTGGTGGTGGAGATCGCCAACGGGCCCGCGGCCGGGCCGGGCACGGGAGAGGTGGTCTCGGGCGGGCAGGGGCTGACGGGGCTGCGCGAACGGGCCCGGCTGGTCGGCGGGATGGTGCACGCGGGCGCGACCGAGGACGGCGGTTTCCGGGTGGCCGGGGTGCTGCCGTACGGGACGGAGCCGGCCGGGGTGGAGGACATCGCCGACGACTTCGGGCAGCAGGCGCAGGCCCTGGGGCTGGCGGGTGCGCCGCCGATGGACTGGGCGGCGGTGGACCGGGAGCTGGCCGTACGCAGCCGCAGCCGGACCGGGGGCATCGCGATGGGCTGCGGGATCGCCTTCGCGGCGGTGGTGCTGCTGGTGATCGTGATCGGGGCCGGGGTGGTGCTGCTGCTGGGCACGGCGGGCAACGCGATGATCAGCCGGGACGACTACGACAAGGTGCGGGTGGGCGAGTCGGAGGAGGCGGTCCGCAACCTGCTGCCCGACGGCGAGAGCTTCCTCACCTCGGGCCTGGACCGGAAGGGGCCCCAGCGGCCGGAGGGCGCGCGGTGCCTGGCGCTGCTGTCCTCGGAGGACTCGGGGCTGTCCACCGATACCGTTTTCCGGTTCTGCTTCAAGGACGGCAAGCTCGTCGACAAGCAGGCGTACGAGGTCGAGCAGTAGGAGCGCGGGTGACAGCCAAGGTGATCCGAGTGGTGATCGCTGACGACGAGCCGCTGATCCGGGCCGGGATCAGGATGATCCTGACCTCGGCTCCGGACATCGAGGTCGTCGCGGAGGCGGCGAACGGCCGTGAGGCCGTGGACCTGGCCCGCGCGCACACGCCGGACGTGATGCTGCTGGACATCCAGATGCCGGTCATGGACGGCCTCACCGCGCTCGATGAGCTGGGGCGGGCGGCACCGGAGGTCCGGGCGCTGATCCTGACCACCTTCGGGGAGAAGGAGAACGTGCTGCGGGCGCTCGGCTCGGGCGGCGCGGGGTTCCTGCTGAAGGATTCGGCGCCGGGCGAGCTGATCGGCGCGGTGCGGGCGGCCGCGGCCGGGGATGCGTACCTCTCGCCGGGGGCGACCCGGCACGTGGTCGACCAGCTGGCCTCGGGGCGGGCCGCGGGGCGCGGCGAGGAGGCCCGGCGCCGGGTGGCGGAGCTGAGCGAGCGCGAGCGCGGGGTGCTGGCGCTGCTGGGCGAGGGGCTGTCCAACGCGGACGCCGGCCGGCGGCTGCACATGAGCGAGGCGACGGTGAAGACGTACGTGAGCCGGATCCTGGCGAAGCTGGGCTGCGAGAACCGGGTTCAGGCCGCCCTGCTGGCCAGGGACGCCGGGCTCTAGATACGGTCGGGCCGAATTGATGTTGCCGGACGGCACGGTCCGGCGAGTACGAGCACGGGTACGGGCGGGGGCGGCGCAGATGGTGGCGGTACCGGAGCAGCGGGTTGCGGAGCCGGACGGGGCGACGGGCGGCGGGCGGATACCCGTGGTCGAGGGGTTCGCCCCGCGGACCGTGGCGGGCTCGCCCAAGGAGGCGGGCAAGGCGCTGCGCACGCGGGTGCCGCGTTCCGCGCACGCGCACTTCGAGGCGCCGGCCGGGCGGCCGGACGCGGTGCAGGCCGTCGAGGAGTCCAACGTCGGGCGGGTCGCCGAGCTGGCGCCGATCCGGGTGGGCCGGATGGCCGCCAACCCCTTCGCGTTCCTGCGCGGATCGGCCGGGCTGATGGCGCACGACCTGTCCGGCGGCCCGGTGACCGGGGTCGGCGCGCAGATCTGCGGCGATGCCCATGCGGCGAATTTCGGCCTGTACGGGGATGCCCGCGGCCGGCTCGTCATCGACCTGAACGACTTCGACGAGACCGTGTTCGGCCCGTGGGAGTGGGACCTGAAGCGGCTGGCGACCTCGCTGGTCCTGGCCGGGCGGGTGGCCGGCGCGGACGAGGACACCTGCCGGGCCGCGGCGCACGACACCGTGGGCGCGTACCGCCGGACCATGCGGCTGCTGGCCAAGCTGCCGGCGCTGGATGCCTGGAACGCCATCGCGGACGAGGAGCTCGTCTCCCACACCGATGCCCGCGACCTGCTGGGCACGCTGGAGCGGGTCTCGGAGAAGGCCCGCAACAACACCTCGGCGCGGTTCGCCGCCAAGTCCACCGAGGCGGCCCCCGACGGCGGGCGGCGCTTCGTCGACGCCCTGCCGGTGCTGCGCCGGGTCGGCGACGCCGAGGCGGCGGCCGTGGCGGCCTCGCTGGGCCCCTACCTGAAGACCCTCCAGGGTGACCGGCTGCCGCTGCTGGCCCGCTACGCCATCCACGACGTGGCCTTCCGGGTGGTCGGCACCGGGAGCGTCGGCACCCGCTCGTACGTGGTGCTGCTGCTGGACCACCGGGGCGAGCCGCTGGTGCTCCAGGTCAAGGAGGCGCGGCCGTCCGTGCTGCTGCCGCACCTGCCCGCGCTGGGCTTCCCGTCCGCGGCCGAGGAGCACGAGGGCCGCCGGGTGGTGGCCGGGCAGAAGCGGATGCAGGTGGTCTCCGACATCCTGCTGGGCTGGACCACGGTGGAGGGGCGGCCGTACCAGGTGCGGCAGTTCCGCAACCGCAAGGGCAGCGTGGACCCGGCGGCGCTGGCGGCCGACCAGATCGACGACTACGGGCGCATGACCGGCGCCCTGCTGGCCCGTGCGCACGCGCACAGCGCCGATCCGCGGCTGCTGGCCGGGTACTGCGGCAAGAACGACGAGCTGGACGAGGCGATGGCCGCCTTCGCGGTGGCGTACGCCGACCGGAGCGAGGCCGACCACGCGCACCTGCTGGCGGCGGTGCGGTCCGGGCGGATCGCGGCGGAGGCGGGGGTCTGAGCGGGTGGTGACCCGGGCCACGGTCCCGGGTCACGGTCCCGGGTCGATGTTCCACGTGAAACATCGACCCCGGTCGACCGGCCTTAGGGTGGCCGGGTGAGCGAGCAGCAGACTGAAGAGACCGGCGACGAGCGTCCCGAAGCACGCCTTGAACGGGCCGTGCGGGCCGCCGAGCAGGCGCTGATCGAGTTCGAGATCGCCGTGGAGACCTTCCGGGTGGAGGTGGAGAACTTCTCCCGCCTGCACCACCAGAAGCTCGGCCCGATGTACTCGAGGCTCGACGAGCTGGATGCGCTGATCGCCGAGGCGAAGGCGGCGCGCAGCGGCGATGCCGAGGACCTGCAGCGGGCCCGGGACGCCCGCTCGCTGGTGATGCCCATGCCGGGCGTGGACGAGCTGTTCCACGACTGGATGGGCTCGGAAGGCATGTCCGACGACGCGTCCGCCATGCTCACCGACCGCCCGGTGCGGCCCCCGGAGCGGGTGCGGCCGACGGAGGAGGTGCGCCGGCTCTACCGCGAGCTGGTCCGCCAGGCACACCCGGATCTCGCCCGGGACGAGGCCGAGCGGGAGCGGCGCGATGCGTTCATCGTGCGGGTCAACGCGGCGTACGCGCGGGGCGAGGAGCAGGCGCTGCGCGAGCTGGCCGAGGAGTGGGCGGCGGGTCCCGTGCCGGAGGCCGTGCGACAGCTGAACGAGAGCGAAGAGCTGTACGCCCGGCTGGAGTGGCTGGCGCGGCGCAAGGAGCTGCTGTCGGTGCTGGCGCGGGAGCTGGAGGACAGCGCGATCGGGTCGATGCTGCGGATGGCGCCGGAGGACCCGGACCGGCTGCTGGAGGAGATCGCGGAGCAGCTGCTGGCCCAGGTCTCCGAGCGCGAGGCCGAGCTCGCGGAGTTTGGATAGGTTGGGAGTCAGACCTGCGATGAGAGAAGGCGACGTATGAACTTCGGACCGCTTCCCTCGGTGGACGCCGCCGCGGTGCCCTCCGAAGGCTTTGTCCTCGACGTCCGTGAGGACGACGAATGGGCTGCCGGACACGTGCAAGGCGCTCTGCACATCCCGATGAGCGACTTCGTGGCCCGCTTCGGTGAGCTGACGGAGGCCGTCGAGGACGGCCGCCGCGTGCACGTGATGTGCCGGGTCGGCGGGCGCTCCGCGCAGGTCACCCAGTACCTGGTGCGCCAGGGCATCGACGCCGTGAACATCGACGGCGGCATGCAGGCCTGGGACGGCGCCGGGCGCCCGATGGTGACCGAAACCGGGAACCCGGCCTTCGTGCTCTAGTCCCTGTCGTCCGGGTAGTGGCGGACGCCGGCCGTCAGGCGAGGGCGTGGGCGGCCAGCAGGTCGCCCAGCGCCTCCTCGTGCGCGGCGGCCGGACCCAGCTGGAGCTCCAGCTGCTTGGCCCATGCGTGGTAGCGGTGCAGCGGGTAGTCGGTGTCGGCGCCGAAGCCGCCGTGCAGGTGCTGAGCCGTCTGCACGACCCGGCGTACCCCCTCCGAGGCCCAGATCTTGGCGACGGCGACGTCCCCGGCGCTCGGCAGCGGGCCGCCGGCTCCGCCGGTCGCCGCGTCGAGCCGCCAGGCGGCCTGCCACAGGGTGACCTCCATGGCGCGCAGGTCGATGTAGCGGTCGGCGGCCTGGACGGCGACGGCCTGGAAGGTGGCCACGGGGAAGCCGAACTGCTCGCGCTTGCTGGTGTATTGGCTGGTCATGGCGAGGACGCCCGCGCCGAGTCCGAGCGCCAGGGCGCAGGTTCCGGTGGCGAGGAGCTGGCGGAGCCGCTCCCAGGCCCCCGGGGTGTCGATGAGGTGGCTCGCGGGCACCCGTACGCCGTCCAGGGCGAGTTCGGCGAGCCGTTCGCCGCTGGTGGAGACCTGCGCGGCCAGGGTGAGGCCCTCGGCGGTGCGCGGGACGAGCGCGAGGACGGCCACGCCCTCACCGGTGTGGGCCGGTACGGCGATCCAGTCGGCGCCGTGCGCCCACGGGACGGCGGTCTGGACCCCGTCGAGGGTCCACTGCGCGCCCTCGCGGCGGGCGGTGACGGCGAGTTCCGCGGGATCGTGGCCGCTGCGCCCGTGCGCGGCGGCGGTGAGGACGAGCATCCCGCGCCCGGCGTCGGGCAGCAGGGCGGCGGCCAGTTCGGGGCTGCCGTGGGCCTGGACGGCCATCGCGGTGGCGCAGTGCTCCAGCAGCGGAACCCGGGCCAGCACCTTCGCCGCCTCGCGCAGCACCAGGCACAGGGCGATCGCGTCGAGGCCCGCCCCGCCGTGCTCCTCGGCGAGCACCAGGCTCAGCAGGTCGGACGCGGCGAGCTTGGCCCACAGCGGCCGGTCGAAGTCCTCGGCGACGGCCCCCGGGGTCAGCGCGGGGCTGGGCACGCCGTCCGGGGCGACGTCCGCGAAGACGGCCTTCGCCGCCTCGACGGCGGCCTGCTGCTCCTCGGTGAAGGTGAAGTCCACTGCCTGTCCTCCCGCGCGCACCGGATCCCGTCAGGCCCGGTCCGGACCTGACGGTGCGTCAAGATAGAGCACGCGGTTGAAAATGGACAGGGAAGGAAGTGGACGGCGCTTCAGCGGTCGAAGTCGATCTCCACTTCCTCGGTCACCGCGTGCGACTGGCAGGCCAGCACGAACCCGGCCTCCGTCTCCTCCGCCTCCAGCGCGAAGTTCCGGTCCATCCGGACCTCGCCCGTGACCAGGAACGCCCGGCAGGTGCCGCAGACCCCGCCCTTGCAGGCGTACGGGGCGTCCGCGCGGTTGCGCAGCACGGCGTCCAGCAGGGACTCCCCGTCGCGGACCGGCCAGGTCCCGGAGCGGCCGTCGAGCCGGGCCGTGACCCGTACGTGGGAGGGGGCCGCCGCCGGGGCCGGCGGCGCCGTGTCCTCGACGTGGAAGATCTCCTCGTGGATCCGGGTCCGGACGACGCCGAGCGTGCCCAGGGCCCGCTCCGCGCCCACGACCAGCCCGTACGGGCCGCACAGGAACCAGCCCGTGACGTCCGCGACCGGCAGCAGCGCGGGCAGCAGGGCCTTCAGCCGCTCCTCGTCGAGGCGGCCGGACGGCAGCCCGGCCTCCTGCTCCTCCCGGGACAGGACCGTCACCAGCTGGAACCGGTCCGGGAAGCGGTCCTTGAGGTCGGCGACCTCGTCCAGGAACATCGTCGACGCCGCCGTACGGTCGCTGCGGACCAGGCAGAACCGGGCGTCGGGCCGTGCCGCCAGCAGCGAGGCGGCGATCGACAGCACCGGGGTGATCCCGCTGCCGCCGACGATCGCCGCGTAGTGCCCGGCGGCCGGCGCGGCGGCCGGCTCCAGGACGAACCGGCCGGCCGGGACCATCACGTCCAGCACGTCGCCGGCGGCGATCTCCTTGTGCGCGAACGTGGAGAACTCGCCGCCCTCCACGAGCCGCACGCCCACCCGCAGCGCCGCCGGGCCGGGGCCCGCGGGGTCCGGGGCGGGGGAGCAGATCGAGTACGTACGGCGGATCTCCACGCCCTCGGGGGTGCTGCGGCGCAGCGTGAGGTGCTGGCCGGGGGCGTGCAGGTACTCGCCGCGCAGCTCCGCGGGGACGCGCAGGGTCAGCGCCACGGAGTCGTCGGTGAGCCGGTCGACCGCCGCCACCGTCAGCGGGTGGAAGGCGCCGTGGCGCGCGGGGCGCCCGGAGCCCGACGTGGGCGACGGCGTGGACGCGGCCATCTACAGCTCCTTGAAGTGGTCGAACGGTTCACGGCAGGCGGTGCAGCGGCGCAGCGCCTTGCATGCGGTGGAGGAGAACCGGCTGAGCAGTTCGGTGTCGGTCGATCCGCAGTTCGGGCAGCGGACCGAGAGGGTGACCGGGACCGGCCCGCCGGCCGCGTGCGGCCGCGGCGGGGCGATGCCGAACTCGGCGAGCTTGCGCCGGCCCTCGGCGCTGATGTCGTCGGTCGACCAGGCCGGGGCCAGGACGGTGCGCACCTGCACGTCGGGAATGCCGTGGCCGGTCAGGACCCGCTCGATGTCGGCGGACATGGCCTCGATGGCGGGGCAGCCGGTGTAGGTCGGCGTGAGGGTGACCTCGACGTGCCCGTCCTCGTGCATCCGCACGCCGCGCATCACGCCCAGCTCGGCGAGGGTGAGCACGGGCAGCTCGGGGTCGGGCACGGAGCCGGCGAGCTCGGCCAGCTCCGCCTCCAGGCGGGTCATGGCCTCGGGGGCCTCGGGCCCGCTGGTCGGGGCCGGGGCGCGGGGCGTGTCCGTCACCATGACGCCCCCGGATGGCTGCGGTGCAGGTGCTGCATCTCGGCGAGCAGCCTGCCGAACGATTCGGTGTGCAGGCCCTGGCGGCCGGCCCCGGCCGCCCAGGCGCCGGTGCGCGGGCCCTCGGGGAGCGCGAGCCCGGCCCGCTCCAGCAGGCCGCCCACGGCGGCCAGCCAGCGGGCTTCCAGTGCGGCCCAGTCGACCCCGTCGATGCCGTCCACCGGCTGGAACATCTCGCCGGTGAACTTCCACAGCGCGCCCAGGGCGGCCTGCATGCGGGCGCTGCTCTCCTGCGTGCCGTCGCCGAGCCGCAGGGTCCACTGCTCGGCGTGGTCGCGGTGGTACGCGGTCTCCTTGACGGCCTTGGCCGCCAGCGGGGCGAACGGGCCGTCCCCGGCGGCCAGTTCCGTGTACAGCTCGTGCTGGTGGAAGGAGAAGTAGAGCTGGCGCGCGATGGTGTGGGCGAAGTCCCCGTTGGGCTGCTCGACCAGCTGGAGGTTGCGGAAGGACCGCTCCTCGCGCAGGAAGGCCAGCTCGTCCTCGTCGCCGGCCATGGACAGCAGGATGCGGGCCTGGCCGAGCAGGTCGAGCGCGATGTTCGCGAGGGCGACCTCCTCCTCCAGGACGGGGGCGTGACCCGCCCACTCGCCGAGGCGGTGGGACAGGATCAGGGCGTCGTCCCCCAGCGCGAGGGCTGCCGACCGGACGACATCGGGCTGAACGGCATCGGTGCTGGTCACAGGTGGTGCACCCCCTCGGGGATCTCGTAGAAGGTCGGGTGCCGGTACGGCTTGTCGGCCGACGGGGCGAAGAACGGGTCCCGCTCGTCCGGCGAGGAGGCGGTGATCTCGGTGGAGGGCACCACCCAGATCGAGATGCCCTCGCCGCGCCGCGTGTACAGGTCGCGGGCATTGCGCAGGGCCATCTCCGCGTCGGGCGCGTGCAGGCTGCCCGCGTGCGTGTGCGAGAGACCGCGGCGCGAGCGCACGAACACCTCCCACAGTGGCCAGTTCTGCGTCATACCCCTGCCTCCTCGTTCGTTGCCGTGCTCTGTACCGCGCCCTCGACGGCTGCCTGGGCGGCTGCGGTCCGGGCGGTGTGCTTCTGCGCGTACGCCGCGGCCGCATCGCGGACCCAGGCGCCTTCCTCGTGGGCCCGGCGCCGCTGGCCGATCCGCTCTTCGTTGCACGGGCCGTTGCCCTTGAGCACGTCCCAGAACTCGGCCCAGTCGATCGCGCCGAAGTCGTGGTGCCCGCGCTCCTCGTTCCACTTCAGGTCCGGGTCGGGCAGGGTCAGACCCAGCGCCTCGGCCTGGGGAACGGCGATGTCCACGAAGCGCTGGCGCAGCTCGTCGTTGGAGTGCCGCTTGATCCGCCACGCCATGGACTGCGCGGAGTGCGCCGACTCGTCGTCCGGCGGGCCGAACATCATCAGCGAGGGCCACCACCAGCGGTCCACGGCGTCCTGCGCCATCGCGTGCTGCGCCTCCGTGCCCTTGGAGAGGGCCATGAGGAGCTCGAAGCCCTGGCGCTGGTGGAAGGACTCCTCCTTGCAGATCCGGACCATCGCGCGGGCGTACGGCCCGTACGAGCAGCGGCAGATCGGCACCTGGTTGGTGATCGCCGCGCCGTCCACCAGCCACCCGATCGCGCCGACGTCGGCCCAGGTCAGGGTGGGGTAGTTGAAGATCGAGGAGTACTTCTGCTTGCCGGAGTGCAGCTTGTCGAGCAGCTCGTCGCGGCTGGTGCCGAGGGTTTCGGCGGCGCTGTACAGGTAGAGGCCGTGCCCGGCCTCGTCCTGGACCTTGGCCATCAGGATCGCCTTGCGGCGCAGCGAGGGCGCACGGGTGATCCAGTTGGCCTCGGGCTGCATCCCGATGATCTCGGAGTGGGCGTGCTGGGCCATCTGGCGGACGAGCGAGGCGCGGTACGCCTCGGGCATCCAGTCGCGCGGCTCGACGCGCTCGTCGGCCGCCACGGCGGCGTCGAAGGCTGCCGCGAGCTGTGCCCCGAGGTCAGCCCCGAGGCCTGAGTCCTGCCCCGTTTCCGGGGTCACTGCCACCATCCCGGCCCCCTGCCAGAGATTGTTGACCGCCCGACCGACCGATCGTTCGGTTCGTACTCTTCAATGGTGGGTCGGCGGCCCGTAGGGTGTCAACCTCTGAGGTCAACCCTGTGGACGCCGGACGATCGGGGCGGGATGGATTCGAACGAGCGCGAGACCGCGGAAGAGGCTGTTCCGCCGGTCGTTCCGCCGGTCGATCGCCCGGCTGTCCCGTCGGCGCGCCCGCCGGTCGATCCGCCCGCCGATCCGGTCGCCGGTCCGCCCGCCGGTCCGTCCGCCGAGACGCCCGCCGGTCCGGTGCCGCCCCGGGCGCCCGGGATCGCCGGCCTGTCCGCCCCCTACCGGGTCGTCACGGCCCTCGCCCTGGCGGCCGTGGGCCTCGCCGCCTGCGGGCACCTGGCGCTGGTCTTCCTGCACGTCGCCCCGTCCAACACGGTGAGCAAGCAGCACGCCCAGACGGTCGACGACTGGATCTACCCCGAGTTCGAGCAGAACTGGAAGCTCTTCGCCCCCAACCCGCTCCAGCAGAACATCGCGGTGGAGGTACGGGCGGAGGTGCGCACGCCGGCCGGCGGCGAGCCGGTCGCGAGCGCCTGGCGCGACCTGTCCGCGCAGGACGGCGAGGCCATCCGGCACAGCCTGCTGCCGAGCCACGTGCGGCAGAACGAGCTGCGCCGGGCCTGGGACTTCTTCACCGGGTCGCACGACGAGGACGACAAGCCGATCGGCGAGCGCGGGGAGCTGTCGGAGCAGTACCTGCGGCGGATCGCGCTGGACCGGCTCGCGGACGACGGGGTCGCCGCGGGCGAGATCGTACGGATCCAGCTGCGCTCGGCGACGCGGGCGGTGGCGGCGCCGCCGTGGAGCGACGAGAAGACCGACACGCAGACCTACTACCGGGAGCTGCCGTGGTGGAGGGTGTGAGGCGGGCGCGCGCCGCCGCCGGCCGGGCGGTCGCCCGGGTCACCGGACGGGCGCTGGGCCCGTACCAGAGCGCCGTCGTCCGCATCGGCTTCTCCGCGACCTGGCTGTTCTTCCTGCTGAGGGAATTCCCGAACCGGCACGAGCTGTACGGGCCGGACGGGCCCTGGAGCTTCGGGCTGGCGGAGCGGCTGATCGACTCGAACCACGCCTTCACGGTGCTGATGTGGTCGGACTCCACGCCGTGGTTCGAGATCGTCTATGCGGTGTCGGTGCTGTCGAGCCTGCTGCTGATGCTGGGCTGGCGGACGCGCGCGACGTCCGTGGTGTTCATGGTCGGGGTGCTGTCGCTGCAGAACCGCAGCGTGTTCATGGGCGACGGCGGGGACAACGTCATCCACCTGATGGCGATGTACCTGGTGCTGACGCGGTGCGCACAGGTGTGGTCGCTGGACGCGCGGCGCGCACGGCTGCGCGGGTCGGCCTCTGCGGGGTCGGCCGGGCCGGTGCTGTGGGGTGTGCTGGGCGCGGTCCTCGGGTACGGGGCGGTGACGGCGCGGCTCGGCTACGGCTGGCTGGCGGCCTTCGCGGCACTGTGGGTGGTCTGCGCGGTGTGGTGGATGGTGGACCGGTACGAGCCGGAGGGCGAGGGACGGGCGGTCCTCGACGTCCTGGCGAACCTGGTGCACAACGCGGGGCTGCTGGTGATCATGGCGGAGGTCTGCCTGATCTACGCGACGGCCGGCTGGTACAAGATCCAGGGATCGCGCTGGCAGGACGGGACCGCGCTGTACTACCCGCTCGGGCTGGACTACTTCACGCCGTGGCCGGGGCTGTCGTCGGTGGTGGCGGGGAGCGGGACGCTCGTGATGCTGCTGTCGTACGGGACCGTGGCGGTACAGGTCGCGTTTCCGTTCACGGTGTTCAACCGGCGGATCAAGAACGTGCTGCTCGGGCTGATGATGCTGGAGCACGCCGGGATCGCGGTGCTGCTGGGGTTGCCGTTCTTCTCGCTGGCGATGATCGCCGCCGATGCGGTGTTCCTGCCGACGGGGTTCTTGGTGTGGGCGGGGGCCAGGGCCTGCGGCGGGGTGCGGGTGGCTGCGCGGGTCCGGGCCGCGGCCGCGGCTCCGGCGGCCGCCGATGCCGGGCCCGCCCTGGTGGGGAAGGCGCAGGCCGGGGGCCCGTAGGCTCGGCGGCATGAGTGAGCAGACCGGGCGGGAGTGGCGGGACGCGGCCGAGCGGGCGGACCTCGTCCTCCTCGACGGGTTCCATGCGCTGAAGCACGCCCTGCGGTTCGGGGCCGATGTGCGGGCCGTCGTCGCCGACGACCCCGATGCCGTGCGGGCGCTCGCCGGGGAGCTGGCGCCGGACGTGGCGGACGAGGTCGGACGGCTGGTGCGCAGGGCCGAGCTGAAGACGCTGCTGCCCCGCGTCCACCCCACCGGGGTCGCGGCGCTGGCGGTACGGCCCGACCGGGCCGAAGGGCGGGCCCGGCTGGAGCGCCGGCCCCGGACCGCGCCCGTCGTCGTGCTCGACAACCCCCGCAACCTCGGCAACGTCGGCGCCGTGGTCCGGCTGGCCGCAGGCTTCGGCGCCACCGGTGTGGTGACCCGCGGCGACCTCGACCCCTGGCACCCGAACGTGGTCCGGGCCGGGGCCGGGCTGCACTACGCCACCACCGTGGACCGGGTGGAGATCGACACCCTGCCCGCCGGGCCGCTGTACGCGCTCGACCCGGAGGGCGAGGACATCCGTGCCCTCACCCTCCCGGACGACGCCCTGCTCGCCTTCGGCTCGGAGCGCCACGGCATCTCGCCCGAGCTGCGTGCCCGGGCCGACCACCTGGTCTCCCTGCCGATGCGGCCGCAGGTCTCCAGCTACAACCTGGCCACGAGCGTGGCCATGACCCTCTTCCACTGGGGCGGGCCCCGCCAGGCCTAGGCCTGGCGGCGGATCTCCACCATGCGGAAGCGGTTCGAGACGAAGGCTCCGTCGCACAGGGCCGCGTTCGCCGCCGGGTTGCCGCCCGAGCCGTGGAAGTCCGAGAAGGCCGCGGTCTGGTTGACGTAGACCCCGCCCGTCAGGTTCAGCGACAGCTGCGCCGACTCCTCGAGGCAGACCTCCTCGATGGCCCGCTCGGTGTCGGCGGACGTCGTGTACGCGCCGACCGTCATCGCGCCCTTCTCCCGCACCGTGCGGCGCAGGAGGTCCAGGGCGTCCGCCGTGGAGTCCACGGCGACCGCGAAGGAGACCGGGCCGAAGCACTCCGACAGGTACGGGGCCTGCGGATCGGCCTTGGCTGCGTCCAGCTTCACCATCACCGGGGTGCGCACGACCGCGTCCGGGAACTCCGGGTTCACCACCTCGCGGGAGGCCAGCGCCACCTCGCCGAGGCCGGCCGCCGCCTCCAGGCGGGTCTTGACGTCCGGGTTGACCAGGGCGCCGAGCAGCGCGTTGGCCCGGGCGTCGTCGCCCAGCAGGCCACCGACCGAGGCCGCGAGGTCGGCGACGACCTCGTCGTACGACTTGTGGCCGGCGTCCGTCTCGATGCCGTCCCGCGGGATCAGCAGGTTCTGCGGGGTGGTGCACATCTGGCCGCTGTACAGGGAGAGGGAGAACGCCAGGTTGGACAGCATCCCCTTGTAGTTCGACGTCGAGTCGACGACGACCGTGTTGACGCCGGCCTTCTCGGTGTAGACCTGCGCCTGGCGGGCGTTGGTCTCCAGCCAGTCGCCGAACTCGGTCGAGCCGGTGTAGTCGATCAGCTTGATCTCGGGGCGGACGGCCAGGGCCTTGGCGATGCCCTCGCCCGGGCGCTCCACGGCCAGCGCCACCAGGTTCGGGTCGAAGCCCGCCTCGGCGAGGACCTCGCGGGCCACCTGCACCGTCAGCGCCAGCGGGAGCACGGCGCGCGGGTGCGGCTTGACCAGCACCGCGTTGCCCGTGGCCAGGGAGGCGAACAGGCCCGGGTAGCCGTTCCACGTCGGGAAGGTGTTGCAGCCGATCATCAGGGAGATGCCGCGCGGGACGGCCGTGAAGGTCTTGCCGAGCTCCAGCGGGTCCTTCTTGCCCTGCGGCTTCGACCAGTCGGCCTGGCCCGGGACGCGGATCTGCTCCTCGTACGCGTAGGCCACCGCCTCCAGGCCGCGGTCCTGCGCGTGGGGGCCGCCCGCCTGGAACGCCATCATGAAGGCCTGGCCGCTGGTGTGCATGACCGCGTGCGCGAACTCGTGCGTCCGCGCGCCGATCCGGGCCAGGATCTCGATGCAGACCAGGGCGCGCGCCTCGGGGCCGGCGTCGCGCCAGGCGCCCATGCCCGCCTTCATCGCGGGCAGCAGCACGTCGGGGTCGACGTGCGGGTACTCGACGCCCAGCTCGGGGCCGAAGGGGGACACCTCGGCGCCCGTCCAGCCGTCCGTGCCGGGCTGGCCCAGGTCGAAGCGGGTGCCGCGGACGGCCTCGAAGGCGGCCAGCCCGTCGGCCGGCGCGGTTTCCCCGTAGGCCTTGGGGTGCTCCGGATGCGGGGACCAGTAGGCGCGGCTGCGGATGGCCGCCAGGGCCTGGTCCAGGGTGGACCGGTGCTTGTCGGACAGCTGGGGGACGGTGAGCTCGGCGGCCATCAGGGACCAACTCCTCGTTGAGCCGGGCAAGATCAGGCTGGGTCGCAGACTGAGATCAGGCAGGGGCGGGTGAAGAAGAGCAGACTGGAGTTAGAGTAACCGAACGATCGGTCGGGACAAGAGGGCCCGGCAGGCCTGTGGATAACCCGGTGCGGGAGGATCAGGACATGACAGCAATCGAGCGGTCCCGCACTGTGGCGGTCGTCGGCGCCGGCACCATGGGGCAGGGCATCGCCCAGGTCGCCCTCCTCGCAGGTCACCGGGTGCTGATCTACGACATCAACGCCGAGCTCGCCGCCGGCGGCGTGGGCATCGTCCAGGACCGCGTCGACCGCATGGCCGCGAAGGGCCGTCTCGACCCCGCCGAGGCAGAGGACGCGATCGGCCGGATCGGTGCGGCCTCCGCCCTCGCCGATCTCGCCGGCGCCGCACTCGTCATCGAGGCCGTCGTCGAGGACACCGGCGTCAAGCGCGCGCTCTTCGGAGCACTCGAAGAGGTGGTCGCGCCGGACGCCCTGCTGGCCACGAACACCTCCTCCCTCTCCGTCACCGAGCTCGCCGCCGGCCTCGCGCACCCCGGCCGTTTCCTCGGCCTGCACTTCTTCAACCCGGCCCCGCTGCTCCCGCTCGTCGAGGTGGTCAGCGGTTTCGCGACCGACCCGGCCGCCGCCGAGCGCGCGTACCGCACCGTGCTGGGCTGGGGGAAGACGCCGGTCCGCTGCGCCGACACCCCCGGTTTCATCGTCAACCGGATCGCCCGCCCCTTCTACGCCGAGGCCTTCGCGGTGTACGAGGAGCAGGGCGCCGACCCGGCCACCATCGACGCCGTGCTCCGCGAGTGCGGCGGCTTCAAGATGGGCCCGTTCCAGCTGACCGACCTGATCGGGCAGGACGTCAACGAGGCCGTCACCCGCTCCGTGTGGGAGTCGTTCTTCCGGAGCCCCAAGTTCACCCCGTCCCTCGCGCAGCGCCGGCTGGTCCAGTCGGGCCGCCTGGGCCGCAAGTCGGGGCACGGCTGGTTCCCGTACGGACCGGACGCCGAGGCCGAGGCCCCGCACACCGCCGGTCCCGAGGACGCCCCGGAGAAGGTCACCGTGGTCGGCGACCTCGGTCCCGCCGCCGGGCTCGTCGAGCTGCTCGAGGAGGCCGGGATCGCGGTCACCTCCACCGAGCACGGGGGCCCGTACATCCAGCTGCCCGGCGAGGGCCAGCTGGTGCTCGCGGACGGCAAGACCTCGATCGAGTTCGCCGACGTCGTCTACTTCGACCTCGCACTCGACTACCGCGGCGCCACCCGGATCGCGCTGTCCGCCGGCGCGGACACCAGCGAGCGGACCCTCGCCGAGGCGGTCGGCCTGTTCCAGAAGCTCGGCAAGCAGGTCTCCGTCATCGGCGACGTGCCCGGCATGATCGTGGCGCGCACGGTCGCGATGCTGATCGACCTGACCGCCGACGCCGTCGCGCGCGGCGCGGCCACCGCCGAGGACATCGACACGGCGATGCGGCTCGGCGTCAACTACCCGCTGGGTCCGTCCGAATGGCACGGCCGGCTCGGCCGCGACTGGGCGTACGACCTGCTGCACCACCTCGACGAGCGCTGTCCCGGCGGCCGCTACGCGCCCTCGCTGGCGCTGTTCAAGCTCGGCTACGCGGAGGATGCCGAATGACCACCGCCAGGCGCGACACGTACACCCCCGAGACGCTCCTGTCGGTCGCCGTCCAGGTCTTCAACGAGCGGGGCTACGACGGCACCTCCATGGAGCACCTCTCCAAGGCGGCGGGCATCTCGAAGTCCTCGATCTACCACCACGTGGCGGGCAAGGAGGAGCTCCTGCGCCGGGCCGTCAGCCGCGCGCTCGACGGGCTCTTCGCCGTCCTGGAGGAGCCGGGCGCCGTACGCGGCCGGGCGGTCGAGCGGGTCGAGTACGTCACGCGGCGCACGGTCGAGGTCCTGGTCGCCGAGCTCCCGTACGTGACGCTGCTGCTGCGGGTCCGGGGCAACACCCGGACCGAGCGCTGGGCCCTGGAACGCCGCCGGGAGTTCGACCACCAGGTCGCGGAGCTCCTCAAGGCCGCCGCGGCCGACGGGGACCTGCGGGCGGACGTGGACATCCGGCTGGCCACCCGGCTGCTGTTCGGCATGGTGAACTCCCTGGTGGAGTGGTACCGCCCGCACCCCGGCACCACCGCGGACCAACTGGCCGACGCGGTCGTCCACATGGCGCTCGACGGCCTGCGGACCGTACGCGGTCGGTGACCGGCCATGATCCGTTCGAACTGGCGGCATATTCTCTGATCGATCGCCGCGCAGGTATGTACGATGAACATGCTTTCGAACATGTTCAAGCAAAAGAGAAAATGGGGGGGCCGGTGCGCAGTCGCCGTCTCGTAGTTTCCGCTGCCGTCGTCGTCGCGGCCAGCGTTGGTTTCATCCCGGGCATGGCTCAGGCGGCCGGTCCGGCCGCGGGTCCGTCCGCACCGGCGGCCAAGGGGGTGTCCGCTCCCGGAGCGGACCTGGGCAAGCTCGGTGCATCCGAAGTCAAGAAGTTCCACAGCCCCGCGGAGCACTCGGTCCGCAAGGCCCTGCCCGCGGCCAAGGGCAAGGCCGGCGCGAGTGCCACCGCCCAGGGCGCGGAGACCGCCGCCGCCGGCAACCCGGACCTGGGCCTCGTCCTCGACGCCCAGAGCACGTCCGCGCACGGCATCGAACTGCGGGCCCAGGTCCTCAGCTCCCCGGGCGCCACGCTCCGCGTCACCTACAGCTGGGGTGACGGCACGACCGACGGCGTCGACGCCTTCCCCGGCCAGGAGGTGTCGCTCAAGCACAGCTACGCCGAGCTCGGCGAGTACAACGTCAAGGTCACCGTCACGGACTCCGTGAACCAGGCCGAGGTCGTCAACGAGCTCCCGCTGTCGACGGTCGGCTCGGACTTCACCCCGTACGCCCCGACCCGTCTCCTGGACACCCGGACCGGCACCGGAGCCCCGAAGGGCATGGTCCAGGCGTACTCCTCGGCCAAGGTGAAGATCGCCGGCAACGGCAAGATCCCCGCGGGCGTCACGGCCGTGGCCCTGAACGTCACCGTCACCAACGCCGCCAACCCCGGGCACGTCACGGCCTTCCCCGGCGGCGGCACGCGTCCGACCACCTCGAACCTCAACTTCGAGGCCGGGCAGACCGTCCCGAACCTGGTGGTCGTGCCGGTCGGCAAGGACGGCACCGTCGAGCTCTACAACGGCAGCTGGACGGCGGTCGACCTGATCGCCGACATCACCGGTTACTTCACCCGCACCGCGGCCAGCGGCTACACGCCGATGGCCCCGGTCCGCGCCGTGGACACCCGCTCCGGCCAGGGCGCGCCCCAGGGCCAGGTCGCCGGCCGCGGCACGATCGGCGTGCAGCTCGGCGGCTGGTACGTGCCCGCCAACGCCACCGCCGTGGCGCTGAACGTGACCGCCACCGGCCCGCGCGAGGACGGCCACCTGACGGCCTACCCGAGCGGCCAGCAGGCTCCGAACACCTCGAACGTGAACTTCAAGGCCGGGCAGACCGTCGCCAACTCGGTGGTCGTCCCGGTCGGCGGCGACGGGAAGGTCAACGTCTTCAACGGCGCTTGGGCCGGGACCGACGTCATCGTCGACGTCGTCGGCTACTACAGCCCCGACAGCTCGGGCTCCTTCATGCCGGTTACCCCGGGCCGGATGCTCGACACCCGTGCCTGGGGCCAGGGGCCGATGTACCCCCGGGGCTACATCTGGATGCCCATCTCCCACGGCGAGCAGGGCATCGCGGGCTATGTCCTGAACACCACGGTGACGAACACCAAGGACGCGGGCTTCCTCTCGGTCGCCCCGGACACGAACACGCCGGACCAGTACGAGAGCGGCACCGAGGCGCAGCTGACGCGTCCCACCGCATCCACCCTGAACTGGACGGCCGGCAAGACCGTCCCGAACCTGGTCCAGGCGAGCTCCGGCGGGGTCAACGGAGTCGTCGACTTCTGGAACCAGAGCTGGGACACCGCCGACCTGATCGTCGACATCTTCGGCTACTACGAGACCAAGTGATCCACCCGTAGGCGCCTCGCACAGCGCCCCGGGAACGGCCCTCCGGGCCCGTTCCCGGGGCGCTGTCGCGTTCCGTGCCCCTACTCCTCGGAGATCGCCGGGCCGCCGCTCGGGCCGGCGTCGAGGAGGTCGGTCTCCTCGAAGACCAGCAGCGTGCGCGTCGAGAGGACCTCCGGAATGGACTGGAGGCGGGTCAGCACCAGCTCGCGCAGGGTGCGGTTGTCCGGCGTGTGGACCAGGAGCAGGACGTCGAAGTCGCCGCTGACCAGGGCGATGTGCGCCGCGCCCGGGAGCTCGCGGAGCTTCTCGCGGACCGTGCGCCAGGAATTCTGGACGATCTTCAGGGTGATGTACGCGGAGGCGCCCTGGCCTGCTCTTTCGTGGTTGACGCGGGCCGTGAACCCGCGGATCACCCCGTCGTCGATCAGCCGGTTGATCCGGGCGTAGGCGTTCGCCCGCGACACGTGGACCTGCTCGGCCACCGACCGTATCGAGGCGCGGCCGTCCGCCTGGAGCAGCCGCATGATCGAACGGTCGATCGGATCCAGGGCGCGGGGCGGGGCCTGTGGGGCGGAAGGCGCACCTCCCGCGGGGACCGGTGCGGAACCCGCTGCGGCCATTTGTTCATCCGGCATGGCCCACTGCCTCCCTCTCCTGGACGTCCTGCACCCATCCCAGGGCCCCGGCGCCACTTTGTCCACAGCCTGGAGCCGCCTGTAGCCAAATTGCGCCATCGACCGAACAATCGGTTGGTGAGGCGCCTCACAATCCCCCAGCCACCGCGGGGGGTACCCCCCGGGCGCCCAGACGACTTCCCACGAGGAGGTGTACGCCGCCATGACGGTCCAAGAGCTGCCCGGTGCCGGTGCGTCCTACCGATCCACCCCGCCGCCCGCCTGGAGGCCCCGTACGGATGCCGCCCCGCTGCTCCCGGACCCCGAGCCGTACCGGGTGCTGGGCACGCCGGCCGCCGAGAAGCTCGATCCCGAGCTGATGCGCCGCTGCTACGCCGAGCTGGTGCGCGGCCGCCGCTACAACGCCCAGGCCACCGCCCTCACCAAGCAGGGCCGGCTTGCCGTCTACCCCTCCACGGTCGGCCAGGAGGCCTGCGAGATCGCGGCCGCACTGGTCCTGGAGGAGCAGGACTGGCTGTTCCCGAGCTACCGCGACACCCTCGCGGCCGTGGCGCGCGGACTCGACCCCGTCCAGGCCCTGACCCTGCTGCGCGGCGACTGGCACACCGGCTACGACCCGCGCGAGCACCGGATCGCCCCGCTGAGCACCCCGCTCGCCACCCAGCTGCCGCACGCGGTCGGCCTGGCGCACGCGGCCCGGCTGCAGGGCGACGACGTGGTCGCCCTCGCCCTGGTGGGCGACGGCGGCACCAGCGAGGGCGACTTCCACGAGGCCCTGAACTTCGCGGCCGTCTGGCAGGCCCCGGTGGTCTTCCTCGTCCAGAACAACGGCTTCGCCATATCCGTCCCGCTCGCCAAGCAGACCGCCGCCCCCACCCTGGCCCACAAGGCCGTCGGGTACGGCATGCCCGGCCGCCTCGTCGACGGCAACGACATCGCCGCCGTGCACGAGGTGCTGTCCGAGGCGGTCCGGCGGGCCCGGGCCGGCGGCGGACCGACGCTGATCGAGGCGGTCACGTACCGCATCGAGGCCCACACGAACGCCGACGACGCGACCCGCTACCGCGGTGACGCCGAGGTCGAGGCGTGGAAGGCGCACGACCCGGTGGAGCTGCTGGAGCGCGAGCTGACCGCGCGCGGGATGCTGGACGAGGCGGGCATCCAGGAGGCCAAGGACGCCGCCGAGGCGATGGCCGCGACGCTGCGCGAGCGGATGAACGCCGAGCCCGTGCTCGACCCGATGGACCTGTTCGAAAACGTCTACGCGGAGCAGACCGGCCGGCTCCGCGAGCAGGCGGAGATGCTGCGCGCCGAGCTCGACGCGGAGGAGCAGTCGTGACCACGGTGGCCGTGAAGCCGGCGACGATGGCGCAGGCCCTGGGACGGGCCATGCGCGACGCCATGGCGGAGGACCCGAGGGTCCACGTCATGGGCGAGGACGTCGGGACGCTCGGCGGGGTCTTCCGGATCACGGACGGCCTGGCGAAGGAGTTCGGCGAGGACCGCTGTACGGACACCCCCCTCGCGGAGGCCGGGATCCTGGGCGCCGCGGTGGGCATGGCCATGTACGGGCTGCGGCCGGTCGTGGAGATGCAGTTCGACGCGTTCGCGTACCCGGCGTTCGAGCAGCTCATCTCGCACGTGGCGAAGATGCGCAACCGCACGCGCGGCGCGATGCCGCTGCCGATCACCATCCGGGTGCCGTACGGCGGCGGGATCGGCGGGGTGGAGCACCACAGCGACTCCTCCGAGGCGTACTACGTGGCCACTCCCGGCCTGCACGTGGTGACCCCGGCGACCGTCGAGGACGCGTACGGGCTGCTGCGCGCGTCGATCGCGAGCGACGACCCGGTGGTCTTCCTCGAGCCGAAGCGGCTGTACTGGTCGAAGGCGCAGTGGAACCCCGAGACGCCGGCGGCCGTGCCGGGGATCGGGAAGGCACTCGTCCGGCGTACCGGCACGAGCGCCACGCTGATCACGTACGGGCCCTCGCTGCCGGTGTGCCTGGAGGCGGCCGAGGCGGCGCGCGAGGAGGGCTGGGACCTGGAGGTCGTGGACCTGCGCTCGCTCGTCCCGTTCGACGAGGACACGGTCGTGGCGTCCGTACGCCGCACCGGGCGCGCGGTGGTGGTCCACGAGGCCAACGGCTTCGCCGGACCGGGCGCGGAGCTCGTCGCCCGCATCCAGGAGAAGTGCTTCCACCACCTGGAGGCGCCGGTGCTGCGGGTGACGGGCTTCGACATCCCGTACCCGCCGCCGATGCTCGAGAAGCACCATCTGCCCGGTGTGGACCGGATCCTGGACACCGTGGCCCGCCTGCAGTGGGAGAACTGATGCCGCAGGTAATGGAGTTCAAGCTCCCCGATCTCGGGGAGGGACTGACCGAGGCCGAGATCGTCCGCTGGCTGGTCGCGGTGGGCGACGTCGTCGCCATCGACCAGCCGGTGGTTGAGGTCGAGACGGCCAAGGCGATGGTGGAGGTGCCGTGCCCGTACGGCGGTGTTGTCACCGCCAGGTTCGGGGAGGAGGGCACGGAACTCCCCGTCGGAGCACCGCTGATCACGGTGGCGGTGGGTGCGGGCGCGGACGAGGTGGTGGAGCCCGAGGACGCCGGCTCGGGCAACGTCCTGGTCGGCTACGGGACGGACCACTCGCGCACGGCGCGTCGGAGGCGGGTGCGACCTGGCTCCGCAGCGCCGTCTGCTGCCGCTGCTCCCGCACCTGCTCCCATCGCGCCGGCTCCCGTCGCACCCGCTCCCGCCGCGCCGGCTCCCGTCGCGCTCGGTCCCGTCGCGGTGATCTCGCCGCTGGTGCGCAAGCTGGCACGGGACCACGGCATCGATCTGCGCGCGCTGCACGGGTCCGGGCCCGAGGGCCTGATCCTGCGCTCGGACGTCGAGGCGGCGATCCGCGCGCCGCAGACGGCGGCCGTGCCCGCTTCCGCCCCCGTGGCGGCCGCGGTGAGCGGTGAGCGGATTCCGCTGAAGGGCCTGCGGGGTGCGGTGGCCGAGAAGCTGTCGCGCAGCCGCCGGGAGATCCCGGACGCCACGTGCTGGGTCGACGCCGATGCGACCGAGCTGATGGCGGCGCGGGCCGCGATGAACGCCGTGGGCGGGCCGAAGGTCTCGGTGCTCGCGCTGCTGGCCCGGATCTGCACGGCCGCGCTGGCGAAGTACCCGGAGCTCAACTCGACCGTGGACCTCGCGGCGAACGAGATCGTGCGGCTGCCGTCCGTGCACCTGGGCTTCGCGGCGCAGACGGAGCGCGGCCTGGTCGTCCCGGTGGTCCGGGACGCGCAGACGCGCGGCGCCGAGTCCCTGTCGGCGGAGTTCGCCCGCCTCACCGAGGTCGCCCGGGCCGGGAAGCTGGCTCCGTCGGACCTGACGGGCGGGACGTTCACCCTGAACAACTACGGCGTGTTCGGCGTGGACGGCTCCACGCCGATCATCAACCACCCGGAGGCGGCGATGCTCGGCGTCGGCCGGATCGTGGCGAAGCCGTGGGTGCACCGGGGTGAGCTGGCGGTTCGTCAGGTCGTCCAGCTGTCGCTGACCTTCGACCACCGCGTCTGCGACGGCGGCACGGCAGGGGGCTTCCTGCGGTACGTGGCCGACTGCGTGGAGTCCCCGGCGGTGCTGTTGCGTTCGCTGTAGCAGGTGCGGGGGCGCTGCCCCCGCACCTGCGCGCAGCGGGCCCGTCAGGTGGTGAGCAGGAGCTTGCCCACGTGCGTGCTCGATTCCATCGTGCGGTGGGCCTCGGCGGCGTCCGCCATCGAGTACGCCGCGTGCACCACCGGCCGGACCCGGCCCGCGGCCACCAGCGGCCACACGTGCTCCCGCACGGCCGCGACGATGGCCGCCTTCTCCGCCGCCGGCCGCGCCCGCAGGGAAGTGGCCGTGATCGCCGCCCGCTTCGCCAGCAGCGCGCCCAGGTTGAGCTCGGCCTTCACCCCGCCCTGGAGCCCGATCACCGCGAGCCGGCCGTTCACGGCCAGGGCGTCCAGGTTCCGCGCCAGGTACTTCGCGCCCATGATGTCCAGGATCACGTCCGCGCCGGCGCCGCCGGTCGCGGCCCGCAGCTCCGCCACGAAGTCCTGCTCGCGGTAGTCGATCAGGATGTCCGCGCCCAGCTCCTTGCAGCGGGCCAGCTTCTCCGGGCCGCCGGCCGTCACCGCGACCGTTGCGCCGACCGCCTTCGCCAGCTGGATGGCCATCGTGCCGATGCCGCTGGAGCCGCCGTGCACCAGCACCGTCTCGGCAGGGCGCAGGTGGGCCACCATGAACACGTTCGACCACACGGTGCAGACCACCTCGGGCAGCGCCGCCGCCGTCACCAGGTCCACGCCGGCCGGGACCGGCAGCAGCTGGCCCGCCGGGACGGCGACCCGCTCCGCGTACCCGCCGCCGCCGAGCAGCGCGCACACCTCGTCGCCCACCGCCCAGCCGGACACCCCGGGCCCCAGGGCGGCGATCCGCCCCGAGCACTCCAGGCCGGGATGGCGGGAGGCGCCGGGCGGGGGGTCGTAGAACCCCTGGCGCTGGAGGATGTCGGCGCGGTTCACGGCGCTCGCCGCGACGTCGACGAGGACCTCGCCCTCGCCGGCCACCGGATCGGGTACCTCGGCCCAGACGAGGGCCTCGGGGCCGCCGGGCTGTTCGATGGTGATCGCATGCATGGCCCGGAGAGTACGCCACCGCGGCGCCCCGGCGGCTGGGGGTGTCTTGTGGATCAGGCCGGGCCCCTCGTGATCGGCGGCGAGGCGAGCGGCGCCGCGCGCACGATGGTGATGAGACGGTCCGTCAGCTGGAGCGGGCTCGCGTGCGGGTCGTCGTACGCGAGCAGCCGGTGCCCGCGCAGCACGCTCACCACCAGGTCCTCCGTCTCCCGTACTCCCTTGCCGACCTCGGCCTTCCGCACGGGCCGTTCGATCAGGTCAAGCCCGCTGCCCTGCTGGATCAGGTCCTCCATCACCGTGCCCGCGCTCGGGCTCATCACCGAGAGCCCCAGCAGCCGGCCGGCCGCGCTCGCGCTCGTGATGACCGCGTCCGCGCCGGACTGGCGCAGCAGCGGTGCGTTCTCCTCCTCGCGGACCGCCGCGACGATCTTCGCGCCGCGGTTCATCTGCCGAGCCGTCAGCGTGACCAGCACGGCCGTGTCGTCGCGCTGCGTGGCGATGACGATCTGACGGGCCTTCTGGAGCTCGGCACGGAGCAGTACATCGGATCGGGTGGCGTCGCCGACGACTCCGGTGAAGCCCTCCGCGTTGGCCGTGTCGATCACCTTGGCGCTCGGGTCCACGATGACGACCTGCTCCTTCCGGAGGCCGGTGGCCAGCAGCGTCTGCAGGGCCGAGCGGCCCTTGGTGCCGAAGCCGACGACGACCGTGTGCTCACGCAAGTTCTTCCTCCAGCGGTTCAGCCGCCACTCTTCCCGGGTCTTCTCGGTCAGGACCTCCAGGGTGGTGCCGACCAGGATGATCAGGAAGAGCACGCGCAGGGGCGTGATCAGCAGGATGTTGGTCAGCCGCGCGCTGTCGCTGTACGGGACGACGTCGCCATAGCCGGTCGTCGACAGGGTCACCGTGGCGTAGTAGACGCAGTCGAGGAAGTCGACCTGCTCGTTGGCGTTGTCGTGGTACCCCTCGCGGTCGAGCCACACGATCAGGACCGTCAGGAACAGTACGAACAGGGCCATCAACAGGCGTTTGCCGACCTGTCGGAGCGGCTTCTCCACGACGCGCTTGGGCAGTTTGATGCGCCGTGAGGCGAGTTTCTCGTCGGCACCACGGGCCATCGCGTCCTGGCCGTGGAGTTTCACGTGAAACATCCTCCCGAGACCCACGGCAGATCCAGGATCTCGAGGTCCTGCCCGTCGCGCGCTCCGTGCGGCGGTACGACGGCCAGCCCGTCCGCGGCGGCCACGCCGCGCAGCATCGCGGGGCCGTTGTAGCGCAGCGGTACGGCGTGCTCGTCGGTCAGCACGACGGGCACGAGCCGGGTGTCGTACGGGTGGCCGGGTACGTCGCCCTGCACCGGGACCGTGTACCGGGGGCGCTGGCGGCGGCCGGCCAGGGCGCGCAGCAGCGGTTCGGCGAGGGTCAGCAGCCCGGAGACGGCGGCGAGCGGGTTGCCGGGCAGGCCGACGAGGTGGCGGACCGGGTCCCGGTCGGGGGCCCCGTCGCCGAGCCGGGCCAGCAGCATGGGGTGTCCGGGGCGTACGGCGACCCCGTCGACCAGCAGCTCGGCGCCGGCCTGGTGCAGGACGGGGTGGACGTGGTCGACGGGGCCGGAGGCGGTCCCGCCGGTGGTGAGGACCAGGTCGGCGTCGGAGCACGTGATGGCGTCCAGCAGGGCCTTGGCGCCCTCGGGGTCGTCGCCGAGCTGCCGGGTGGCGGTGACCTCGGCGCCGAGCCGGGTGAGCCAGGGGCCGAGCATGGGGCTGAGGGCGTCCCGGATCAGCCCGTCGTGCGGGCGGCCTTCGGTGAGCAGTTCGTCGCCGAGCACCAGGATCTCGACGCGGGGCCGGGGCCGGGTGGTGAGCTCGTCGTACCCGGCGGCCGCGGCCAGGCCCAGGACGGCCGGGGTGACGAGGGAGCCGGCGGGCAGCAGCAGATCGCCGGAGCGGCACTCCTGGCCGCGCGGGCGGATGTCCTGGCCGGTGAGCACGGCCCGGTCGGCGTACAGCTGGGTGCCGGACTCGCGGGAGTGTTCGCTGCGGATCACGGCGGTGGTGTCGGCGGGGATCCGGGCACCGGTGGCGATCCGTACCGCCTCGCCGTCGGCCAGCGGTTCGGGGCGGTCGGAGCCGGCCAGCACACCGCCGCCGGGGCGCACGGTCCAGGGGCCGGGGCCGGCGACGGCCCAGCCGTCCATGGCGGAGGTGTCGAAGGACGGCAGATCGGTGAGGGCCTCCAGGGACTGGGCCAGCACCTCGCCGAGCGCGTCGGCGAGGGGGACCCGGTGGGTGCGGGGCCGGATGCCGGAGCCGGCGCCGACGGCGGCCTGACGGGCCTGCGGCCAGGCGGCGGCGCGGTGGGCGCCGGCCGCGGCGGACCGGGGATCGCGGCTGACCAGGGCCAGGGCCTCGTCGAGGGCCTGCAGGGCGTGGTCGGCATCGGTGGGGGTCATCCTGAGCCGTTCTGTTCGGCCTCGGCCTCGGCTTCGGCGGCCCAGCGCAGGGCCAGGTCGGCTGCCTTGCGGGAGGCCTCGGCGACGGCGGTGGCGGGGTCGGTGCCGGTGGCTGCGGCCTGGGCGGCCGCGTAGCCGACCAGGAAGGTGGTCAGGGGGGCGGCGGGCCGGGCGACACCGTGCGCGGCGTCGCGGGCGAGGTCGAGCAGGGTCTTGGTGTCGACGGCGAGGTCGATGCCCAGCTCGGTCTTGACGGCGGTGATCCATTGGTCCAGCACGCTTCCATGCTCCCTGATCCTTGCGCGGGCGGCGGCGAGATCGTCCCAGGTGTCGCAGTCGAAGGAGGCGAGTGGCGCAGTGTCCGTCACCTTGGCCAGATCCAGCTCGGCGGTGAGGGCGCGCAGGGGGAGCCCGGAGAGGCTTCCGTGCTCGGTCGCCAGGAGGGCGAGCTCGCGGCGCAGGGGTTCGGCGCGGTAGGCCGCGACGAGCGGCTGGTCGCGGCCGGCGGGGTCGCGCAGCAGGGCGCCGTCGCCCGTGGGGGCGGGGGCGTGGAGGAGGGCGTGGACCGTGGCCCGGTCGAGGAACGGGAGGTCGGCGGAGAGCACGAGGACCAGCTCGGCGGTGGTCTGGCGCAAGCCGGCGTCCAGGGCGGCGACGGGGCCGGCGCCGGGCGGGTCCTCCCGGGTCCAGCGGACCGGGCGGGCGGTGGGGCGGCGACCGCCGACGACGACGGTGGTGGCGGCGTCCGCGCAGGCGTCCAGGACGCGGTCGATCAGGGCGCGCCCGCCGACCTGGAGGGCGGGTTTGTCCGCGCCGCCGAGTCGTCTTGCGGCGCCGCCGGCCAGGACGATCGCGTCGTAGGTCATACCCATGAGTATGCGCGGGCCATGTCCCTCGGGGGGAGCCGCACTTGGCCGGGACCCATTCCGGGCGGGCCCGGTCGGGCCGGGTGCGGATTCGGTCGGGCCGGGTGGGGGCCCGGGCATCGCCCGGGCCCCGGGGGCCGTGCTTACAGGTACGGGCCCGAGCGGATGGCGCCGTGGGCGTCTTCCTCGTCCGTCGGGGCGCCCGGGGGCAGGGCGCGGCGCATCTGCTCCAGCTGGGCCCGCGCGGCCATCTGCTGCGCGAACAGGGCCGTCTGGATACCGTGGAACAGGCCTTCCAGCCAGCCCACCAACTGGGCCTGCGCGATGCGCAGTTCCGCCTCTGAGGGGATCGCTTCCTCCGTGAACGGGAGGGACAGGCGCTCCAGTTCCTCGACCAGTTCAGGAGCCAGACCGTCCTCCAGCTCCTTCACGGACGCTGCATGGATGTCCTTGAGACGGACCCGGCTGGCCTCGTCCAGAGGTGCGGCGCGGACCTCTTCCAGAAGTTGCTTGATCATGCTGCCGATCCGCATGACCTTGGCGGGCTGTTCGACCATCTCCGTCACCGGGACCTCGCGCGACTCGTCATCGGCGCCGCCGACCGGCATCCCGTCCTGCCCCACGATCAGGCCGTGCGGGGGGCTGTCCTGCGACCGTTCACTCCTCGGCATCTCCATGCCGTCATTCTCTCGCACACCGTCTTACTCACACGGTGTGCCCCCGTACGGGCGTGATCCACCCTGTACGGGGGCGAGAACGCACAGTGACCGTCAGCCCGCCTCGCGCCGCGCCATGGCGCCGCTGGACTTGGTGACCAGGGCGGCCAGCAGGGCCGCGCCGAGCGGGACCACGACGAGCAGCCCGCCGAGGGTCTCCCACGGCACCGCGATGGGCACGTACAGCGAGTCCTTCGCGTCCCCGGCCATTTCCAGGAGGTGTTCCGTCTCCCGCCGCTGGACCAGCCGCAGGCCGACCGCGGGCAGGATGCCCGCCGCCGAGCCCAGGACCACGCCCATCAGGGCCACCACCCCGCACTGGAAGCCGCTGAGCGTGCGCCGCACCCGCGGCGGCGCGCCGACCGCCGCCAGGGTCTTCAGGTCGGCCTCGGCATCGGCCTGCGCGAGTCCGGTGGCGATGCCGGCCGCGCCGATGGTGACCAGGCCCGCGAAGATGGTCAGGGCCAGCATCGTGATGTCGGCCGCTGCCTGGTAGCCGGCCTCGATGGTGACGGGGGCATCCACCCCGATCTGGTCGATCCGCCCGGCCACCCGCTGCTTCTGCTGGCTGGTGGCCGTGCCGTCCAGGGTGAAGTACGAGGCGAACGGCAGGGTGGTCAGCCCGGCGCTCTTCGCCGCGCCGGGTGGCACGACGAGCTCCAGGCCGTACCCCTCGGTGGTGTCGGAAGCCTGGTGGACGGCGAAGACCTTGTCCTCGCCCTTCGGGTCGACCCCCGGCTCGAAGACGTCGTTCTTGTTGTCGATCAGCCGGACGGTGACCTTGCCGTCCTTGACGTTGCGCTTGTCGAAGGAGACGCCCTTGCCTTCCTTCAGGGCGGACGCCGCTCCCGGATCGGCGACCGCGAGGGCCGCCATCAGCTTCTCGTCGGCGACGACCACGCTGAACTGCGCGGAGTGGCGGTTGTAGGTGCACCGAGGGTCCTTGCGCAGCGCCTTCTTCTCCGCGGGGCTGAAGGAGTCGATCCCGTCCTTGGCCTCGTAGAGCGGGCAGCGCTGCTCCTTGGGCCGCATGATCTCGGCCCGGCCGCAGCCGTCCGGGCCGGTGAGGCGCTCACAGCCGGGCTTGCCGTACGAGATGTAGGACACGTCCGCGCGTACGGCCAGCGGGAGTTCCTGCGCCAGGGCCTCGCGGACGGCGGGCATGTCCTTGCTGCGGCCGAGCTCGTGGATCGCCACCAGCCCGGCGCCGTCCGGGAGATCGGCGACGTATTCGTGGCGGGCCTGGACCTCCGCGCTGTGCTGGTACGTGGCCACCGCGACGGTGCCGGCGACGGCGGCCAGGACGGCGGCCACGGCGGGGGCCGTACGGCCCCGGTTGCGCACGGCGTCGCGCAGCGCGAGCCGCGGGGACAGCGGCAGCCAGCGCCCGAGCCGACCGAACAGGCCGACCAGCACCGGGGTGAGGGCGACGATGCCCAGTTCGGCGATGGCGCTGCCGCCCGCGACGACGGTGGAGCCCATCCGGGAGGCCGTGCCGTAGAGGGCGATCGCGGCGCCGGCGGCGAGGGCGATCAGGCCGAGGACGGGCAGCACCCGGTTGGCCCGGCGGACCCCGCGACGGCCGGTCAGCGAGGCCAGCACCGTCTGCCGGGAGGCGGTGACGGCCGGGGCGATCGCCGCCAGCAGGCCGGTCACGACGGCGAGCAGGGCGATCCCGAGGATTTCCAGCGGGCGGAACGTGAATCCGCCGAAACGCGCGCCCAGATACTCCTCCAGCGTCGACCGCAGCCCCAGGGTGAGGGCGACGCCGAGGACCGTGCCGGTGACGGCGGCCGCGGCGCCGATGACGAGGCCGCCGGAGAGCACGATGGCCCGGATGTGGCGCCGGTCGCCGCCGTTGGCGCCGACCAGTCCGAGCTGGCGGCGCGAGCGCCGGGCGCCCACCGCGAAGGCGGGGCCGGCCAGCAGGCAGATCTCCAGCATCGCGAGGCCGACGACCGTGGCCAGGGCGGCCAGTTCGGTGGTCGGGAGCCCCTTGTCCGGGGTGTAGTAGCCCAGTTCCTTCTGCTGGACGATGTAGGGCACGTCGGACTCGGCGGGCGGGTCGAGCTGCACGGCGCGGGAGACGACCTGCACGCTCTTGGTGTTGAGCGCCTTGACCATGTTCCACGTGAAACCATCGCCGCCGACCTTGACCAAGTAGCTGTCGGTGGCGACCACTCCGGGGACCCCGGCGGCCTGGAAGGCCTTGTCGAGCGGGGCCAGCAGGGTGCCGGGCGGGGCGAGGATCTCGCTCCTGCCGAGCTCGGACGGCAGCTCGTAAGCGCCCACGATCCGGTACCAGGTGTCCGAGCCGCGCGCGCGGAACTCGGAGCCCACGAAGAACCCGGACTCCTCCAGGAAGGCGGTCGTGGTGACGACCTCGCCCACCTCCTGGGCCGGCCGGCCCCGCTTCATCTCGATCATGCCCTTGACCAGCGGGCTGGTCGCGTCGATCTCCCGCAGATCGGTCTCCAACAGGCCGTACCGCGTACGGATCTTGGTGTGCGCCGTGCTGTCCTTGAGGGACTGGGCGCCCGGCGGGATCGCGGAGGGCAGGAGGTTCGGATTCTTCTCGGACCGGGGGTTGTACTTGTCGTAGCCGCCGACGGGCATGGAGTTCCTGCCCTCGACGTCCTGGTAGACGGGGCCGCTCAGCTCCGAGTCCTTCAACCGGGCGTCGGCCGTGCCGATCGCGCGGGTGACCTTCTGCTCGGGGGAGAGCTCGGCGCTGCGCGTGGTGAGGTCCGCGGCGCTCACGCCGACGATCGGCAGGGCGATCATCGCGAGGACGAGGGCGCTGCGGCCCTTGGCCCGCCAGGCGTCGCGGCGGGCGATGCGGATCGCCGCGATCCAGGAGTGGTACGAGGACTTCACCGGCGGGCCGCCTGCCCCGAGAGCAGCGAGTCGGCCTGGCTGCGCAGGGTCTCGTCGACCACGCTGCCGTCGCGCAGGAAGACCACGCGGTCCGCCCAGGCGGCGAACCGCGGTTCGTGGGTGACGAGGATGCCGGCGGCGCCCGCGTCGCAGCGCGAACGCAGCAGCGCGAGGACGGACTCGCCGGTCTCGGAGTCGAGGGCGCCGGTGGGCTCGTCCGCGAGCACCAGGCGGCGGTCGCCGACGAGGGCACGGGCGATGGCCACGCGCTGCTGCTGGCCGCCGGACATCTCGTCGGGGAACCGGTCGGCGAGCTGCCCGAGGCCCATCTCCTCCAGGGCGGCCAGGGCGGAGGCGCGGGCCTTGCGGGCGGAGGTCCCGTCGAGTTCACGCGGCAGGGCCACGTTCTCGGCGGCGGTGAGGGCCGGGATCAGGTTGTAGTCCTGGAAGACGTACCCGATGCTGCGGCGGCGCAGCGCGGCCAGCTGCTTGCGGCTCGCGGTGGTGATGTCGGTGCCCTCGACGATGACATGGCCGCTGGTGGGCGTGTCGAGGCCGCCGGCCAGGGTGAGCAGCGTGGACTTGCCGGAGCCGGAGGGGCCCATGACGGCGACGAGTTCGCCGGGGTACACGGCCAGGTCGATCCCGCGCAGGGCGTGCACCTCGGTGGCTCCGCTGCCGTGCGTGCGGGTGAGCTTGTCGAGCTGCAGCACGGGCTGAGCGGGCCGTGCGGGCGGTACGGGCTGTATGTGGGGCGCGGACTGCTGGTCAGGCATGGGAGGTCCCCCCTGGGACGGTGGTGGCCTCAGCTCCGCGGCGTGCGGGAGGCGCGGGGCTGGGGTGCGGTGACGGCGGCGCCGTCGGTCTCGGCGGCCTGAGGCTGGTCGGGCTCGGCTCTCCGGTCGGCCGGCAGGGAGAGCCGTACGAGCCGCGATTCCGAGTGGTCGAGCCAGCGGGCTTCGGCCTCGGTCTGGAAGATCAGCTGTTCCAGGACCAGCAGCCAGGCCACGTCGTCGCGTTCGCGGGACTTCCCGCTGTCGATCGCGGCGAGCGCCTGCGCCTTGAGCCGGGTGTAGTCCTGCATCGCCTTGATCGTGGCGTGCCGCTGGGCCTGGATGACGGCGCGGATGTCCACGCCGGGGGCGCCCACGGCCATGGCGAGCTTGATGGACAGCTCGTCGCGGGGCGGGTTGGTGCGGTCGACGGGGCGCTCGTACCACTGGTGCAGTTCGGCGCGTCCGGAGTCGGTGATGGCGTAGAGGGTGTGCCCGGCGGGATCCTCGCCGCCGGGTGCGACGAGGCCGTCGCGTTCCAGCCGGGCGAGGGTGGTGTACACCTGCCCGACGTTGAGCGGCCAGGTGGAGCCGGTGCGGGATTCGAACTCGGTACGCAGCTGAGAGCCGTACCGAGGACCCCTTTCCAGCAGGGCGAGAAGGCCGTGGCGGATCGACATACTCAGTATGTATACCGAGTATGTCGGCCCGCGCAACCATCCTGAGGCGGAGGCCGGAAGGGGGACGGGAGCCCTCGCCTCCGACTCGGGGAGGGGGAGCGGGTGCGTCAGAGGCCCTTGCGCAGCCGCATCCCGAGGTAGCCCAGACCCAGCCCCATCAGGGCGAATCCGGTGCCGAGCGGCAGTATGTGCGCGGCCAGATCGGCGGCGCGCTCGTTCGGCCCGGTGCCGAGCGCGGTGACCGCGGACGGCGGACTCGGCGGGACGGGCACGGCCGGCGGGACCGGCGCGACCGGCGGTACTGCCTTCGGGCCGGCCGGCCGGTGGTGCGGGCGCACCGGGAGCGGGCGCGCGGCCAGCACGGTGTCCGGGTTCGCGGGCTCGGCCGCCGGCCGCCCGGGCCGCTCCCGCCCGACCCCGGCGGCGCTGCCGGCGAGCTCCTCGTACGCCTCGTGGGGTACGTCGGCCACCGGGTCGGTGCCAGTGGCGTCGGCGGTGTCGTCCGGGTCGGTCTTCGGGGCCCTGCCGGGAGTCCGGGCGGCGAAGTCCGCGGCGGCCGGCGCGAGCGGGCGTACGCCCGCGGCGAGGCCGGCGGGGGACGAGGCGGCGGCGGACGAGGCGGACGGGGCGGATGCGGCGGAGGCCGCGGGGGACAGCGCGGCGGCGGCCACGGCGGCGCCGGCCAGCCAGCGCTGTGCGCGGAGGCGTTGAGTCACGGGGGCCCCTCCCGTCCCGAGCACCGAAATGTTGTGCTCAGGTTGACACGATGGGGCAAAACGGGCATCCCGGGCGCCCCGTCAGGGTCGCCCGGGATGTCGTCCCGTTACTCCGTACCGCCCCGGCTACTCCGGATTGCCGGTCGACACGGTCAGCGTGTACTCCGTGCCTTCCTTGTCGATCTTGTCTCCGGGCCGCGGGTTCTGGTCGAGGACGGTGTCCTTGCCGTACACGGCCTCGTCCTTCTCGACGATCTTGTACTTGCCACCCGAGGCCTGGATGCACTCCTTGACCGAGAGCAGGTTCTTGTAGCGCAGGTCGGGCGCCGTGTACTTGGTGGCGTCGCTGTAGTGCTTGCTCGGCTCCTTGCACTTGGACGACTCGATCGTGCGCGAGACGTCCGGACCCTTGAAGCCGGACTTCGCCGAGGCGGACGTGGAGGCACCGGGCGAAGCGGAAGTACCGCCGGCCTTGTCCTTGTCGTCGTCGCCGCTCATCGAGATCGCCGCGATCAGACCGCCGACGGCCAGCAGCGCCACCGCGATGGCGCCCACGATCACCGGCATGTTGCGCTTGTCACCGCTGCCGGAGCCGCCGCCTGCCGGGGCCGCGGTCGCCGCCGGCGAGATGGTGAACGGCGGCGGGGTCTGCGGCGCGTACTGCTGCTGGTGCGGGACCGGCTGCTGCTGGTGCGGGTACGCGTACCCGCCCTGCCCGTGCGGCTGCGCCACCGGCGGCGGGGTCTGCGGTGCGTACGGGGACGGCGTCGGGGTCGGCGCGTACGGCTGCTGCACCGACTGGGCCGACGGCGCCTGGAACCCGGAGTCCACCGGCGGGAACACGGCCGAGCCCACGCCGGCCCCGCTGGAGCCGGTGTGCGAGCCCGGGACGATGACCGGCGCTCCGGTCTGGCCGGCCGACAGCACCCGCGCCACCTCGTCGCGCATGGCGGCGGCCGTGGGGAAGCGCTCGTTCGGGTTCTTCTTCAGGGCACGCGCCACCAGCGCGTCCATGGCCGGGGTGACGGAGCGGTTGATGGAGGACGGGGCGACCGGCTCCTCCTGCACGTGGGCGTACGCGATGGCCAGCGGCGAGTCCGCGTCGAACGGGATCCGGCCCGTGAGCAGCTGGAAGAGCATGATGCCGACCGAGTACAGGTCGGAGCGGGCGTCCACGCCGCGCCCCAGCGCCTGCTCGGGCGACAGGTACTGCGGGGTGCCGACGACCATGCCGGTCTGCGTCATCGAGGTGACCCCGGACTGCATGGCCCGGGCGATGCCGAAGTCCATCACCTTGACGACGCCGCGCTTGGTGATCATCACGTTGCCGGGCTTGATGTCGCGGTGGACCAGGCCCATCTCGTGGCTGACCTCCAGCGCGGCCAGCACGTCGGCCGTCACCTTCAGGGCCTTGTCCGCGGGCATGGCCCCGTACTGGCGGACGTCCGTATCGAGCACGGAGCCGAGCGGCTGGCCCTCCACGTACTCCATCACGATGTACGGCATCACCGCGGCGTCGCCCGCCCCGGGGTTGCTGAACGTCACTTCGCCTTCGCCCGTATCGAAGACCGAGACGATGTTCGTGTGCGACAGTTTCGCAACAGCCTGCGCCTCACGGCGGAAGCGCTCGCGGAACGACTGTTCACGGCCGAGATCGCTGTGCAGGGTCTTGATGGCGACCTGCCGGTCGAGCGCCGAGTCGTACGCAAGGTAGACGGACGCCATGCCGCCCGCACCCAGCAAGTCCCTTAGCTGGTAACGGCCACCGGCCAGAGAGCCGCCCGCGTACTGGCCCTGAGTGCCGTCCTGGCTCATGACTGTTGCTTCCCCTCGGGATGTGTCCCTACGCCTCTGGCTGAGCGCATGTCGGGCCCAGTCTGCCGGAGGGCAAGCACACGTCAAGCCGGGTGCCCGTTCCGTGACCACGGGGCCACGGCGCGCCATTGTCCGAACGGCGACCTGTTCCGAGGCTGTAGCGTTCATCGGAGCACCCGAAAAGGACCTACCGCTGAGCGGCGGCCGAGAGAGACGACGGCGAGGACTGATGGCACCCGAACCCGAGGGAAACGGCGCCGGGATGGCCGAGGGTCCTGAGCATTGGGGCGCCGGCGGCCTGGTCGGCGACGGCCGGTACCGGCTCACCCACCGCCTTGGCCGTGGCGGCATGGCGGAGGTCTTCGCCGCCGAGGACGTCCGGCTGGGCCGGACCGTCGCCGTGAAGCTGCTGCGCGCCGACCTCGCCGAGGACCCGGTCTCCAAGGCCCGCTTCACGCGTGAGGCGCAGTCGGTCGCCGGGCTCAACCACCACGCCGTCGTCGCCGTGTACGACTCCGGCGAGGACAAGGTCGGCCCCAACACCGTCCCGTACATCGTGATGGAGCTGGTCGAGGGCCGCACCATCCGCGATCTGCTGATCAGCGCCGAGGCCCCGGGCCCGGAGCAGGCGCTCATCATCACCTCGGGCGTGCTCGAAGCGCTCGCGTACTCGCACCAGCACGGCATCGTGCACCGTGACATCAAGCCCGCCAACGTCATCATCACCGAGACCGGCGCGGTCAAGGTCATGGACTTCGGCATCGCGCGCGCCCTGCACGGCGCCCAGTCGACGATGACCCAGACCGGCATGGTCATGGGCACCCCGCAGTACCTGTCGCCCGAGCAGGCGCTCGGCAAGGCGGTGGACCACCGCTCCGACCTGTACGCGACGGGCTGTCTGCTGTACGAACTGCTCGCGCTGCGCCCCCCGTTCACGGGTGAGACCCCGCTGTCGGTGGTCTACCAGCACGTGCAGGACGCGCCGGTCCCGCCGTCGCAGCTGCCGGAGGGCCACCACATCCCGCAGGAGCTCGACGGGCTCGTCATGCGCTCCCTGGCCAAGGACCCGGACGACCGGTTCCAGAGCGCCGAGGAGATGCGCGGGCTGGTCCAGTACGCGCTGCAGATGCTGCACGACCAGGGGCCGAACACGGGCACCTGGAACACCGGCCCGGTCAGCATGGCCCTGCCGCACGGGCGCGGCGGCGCGGCGCAGACCACGGCGATGCCGCTGGGTCCGGCAGGCGGCCAGCAGAACTACCCGGCGCACGCCACGACCTCGCAGTTCCAGCAGCCGATGGTGCCGCCGTTGAACCCGGACGACGGCTCGGCCTTCCCCGGCGGGGGCGGGTACGGCAACCACGGCCACGGCGGTGGACCGGGCGGCCAGGGCGGCTACGACGGCTACGACGACCGCGGCAGCAGCCGGTGGAAGCTGTGGCTGTTCGCGGTGCTGGCGATCGTCGCGATCGCGGGCGGGGTGGCGTACGCCGTCAACTCCATGTCGCACAAGAACAAGGACGACAGCGTTCCGCCCGCCGTCCAGAGTTCCTCGAGCGGCCAGCAGACGTCCCCGTCCGCGCAGCAGAGCACGCCGTCGCACGACACGCAGCCCTCGCGCTCGTCGGAGGAGTCCGCGCCGCAGCCGACCCGCAGCAGCAAGTTCACGCCGAGCTCCAGCCCGTCGACGACGCCGTCGTTCAGCTCGTCGCCCTCGGCGTCGACCAGTCCGTCGAAGTCGCCGTCGACGAAGCCGTCGACGTCGAAGAGCGTGAGTCCGCCGGTGGACCCGCCGAATCCGGTTGACGAGCCTTAGGCGTTACGGGTGAACGGGCCCGGTGGAATTCGATTCCGCCGGGCCCGTTCGCTTTGGCCGGTGAATGCGCAGCTCAGAGGGCGTGCTGGTACTCCCGGTCCGGATTCCCGGCCAGCGCGTGCACGGTGACGAACTGCGGCTCGATGCGCATGTAGACGGGGTCGAAGACCGCACCGTCCACGAAATGCGGGACCGGTCCGAACAACTCGAGTTCCGGAGTGGTCGGCTCCACGATCCGGGCCGTTCCGGTGAACTGCACGGACCAAAGCAGGGTGTCCCGGGAATTGAAGTTGTCGGCGCCATAGGCCACCACGCTGCCGTTGCAGGCCTGGTGGTAGCCGAAGCCGGCGTGCATTCTCAAGGCGACCTCGCCGTCCACCACGACGTGGCGGGCGAGGGCGAGGAAGGGGAGCGCGCGCATGCTGGTGGCCACCCTGCCGTACGGCACCCGGCGCAGCAGTTCGATGGCGTGGAGTTCCTCCGGTGACATGCGTCCACTCTCCGGTACGGACGCTCCGCCGGAAAAGAGGAAGCCGCCCCGACGATCGGGGACGTTGGTCCCGAGTGAACCGCCCCGGGGTCAGACGCGCCGCTCGGCCTGCAGCCGGGCCACGTACGCGGCCGCCTGGGAGCGGCGCTCCATGCCCAGCTTGGACAGCAGGCTGGAGACGTAGTTCTTGATGGTCTTCTCGGCCAGGTGCAGGCGCTCGCCGATGACGCGGTTGGTCAGGCCCTCCCCGATCAGGTCGAGGATCTTCCGCTCCTGCTCGGTGAGGCCCGCCAGGCGGTCGTCGCCCTTGCCGTTCTTGCCGTCGCGCAGCCGCTCCAGCACGCGCGCGGTGGCGACCGGGTCCAGCAGCGACCTGCCGGCCGCGACGTCCCGTACGGCGCTCAGCAGCTCATTGCCGCGGATCGCCTTGAGCACGTAGCCCGAGGCCCCGGCCATGATCGCGTCGAACAGCGCCTCGTCGTCGGCGAACGAGGTCAGCATCAGGCATTTGATGTCCTCGTCCTGGGACCGGACCTCGCGGCAGACCTCCACCCCGCTGCCGTCGGGCAGGCGCACGTCGAGGACGGCCACGTCGGGGCGGGTGGCGGGGATCCGGACCAAGGCGTCCGCGGCGGTGCCTGCCTCGCCGACGATCTCGATGTCCTCTTCGACCGAAAGGAGCTCATGGACACCGCGACGTACCACTTCGTGGTCGTCCAGGAGGAATACCTTGATTTTTCCGTCTTCGCGCACGAACTCAGTTTCACACACTCACCCCTTCCCTGCGGTCGTTACCCGGGATAACGTGCCGTTGTTCCGGCCCCCTGCAAGGCTGTGACCAGTGGTTGTTCCCCGCACTGCGGATTTACTTGGAAATCCAAGCAAAAACGCAGGTCAAGTGGGGTTTCGCAGTTATGCGGCGCACTGGGTAACGTGCATTGCGCAGGGCACTTGCCGGGGCACCTGTCACGCTCGCATCCGCACACGACGCGCACCCACCCCGTGCGCTGGTACGGATCGGGTGAGCCGCACTGGACCCCGGAGAACCCGGGAGCCGGACCGACGGAGGAGCAACACGTGACCGTGGAGAGCACTGCCGCGCGCAAGCCGCGACGCAGCAGCGGCACCAAGCGGGCGGCAGGCGCGGCGAGCGCCGCCAAGGCCCCCGCTGCCAAGGCTGTCGCCACCGCGCAGAACGCCGAGCCCCAGCTCGTACAGCTGCTGACGCCCGAAGGGGAACGGGTCAGCGCCGCAGACAATCCCGACGCTGCGGAGTTCCTGTCCTTCGTCGAGGACATCACCACCGAGGACCTGCGCGGGCTCTACCGCGACATGGTCCTGACCCGCCGTTTCGACGGCGAGGCGACGGCTCTGCAGCGTCAGGGCGAGCTGGGTCTGTGGGCCTCGCTGCTCGGCCAGGAGGCCGCCCAGATCGGCTCCGGCCGCGCGCTGCGCGACGACGACTACGTGTTCCCGACGTACCGCGAGCACGGTGTGGCCTGGTGCCGCGGCGTCGACCCGACGAACCTGCTCGGCATGTTCCGCGGCGTGAACCACGGCGGCTGGGACCCGAACACCAACAACTTCCACCTGTACACGATCGTCATCGGCTCGCAGACGCTCCACGCGACCGGTTACGCGATGGGTGTGGCCAAGGACGGCGCGGACTCCGCGGTCATCGCCTACTTCGGCGACGGCGCGTCCAGCCAGGGCGACGTCGCCGAGGCGTTCACCTTCTCGGCCGTCTACAACTCCCCCGTGGTGTTCTTCTGCCAGAACAACCAGTGGGCGATCTCCGAGCCGACCGAGCGCCAGATGCGCGTGCCGCTGTACCAGCGCGCCCAGGGCTTCGGCTTCCCGGGCGTCCGCGTCGACGGCAACGACGTCCTGGCCTGCCTGGCGGTCACCCGCTGGGCGCTGGAGCGCGCGCGCCGCGGCGAGGGCCCGACCCTGGTCGAGGCGTTCACGTACCGCATGGGTGCGCACACCACCTCCGACGACCCGACGAAGTACCGGCGGGACGAGGAGACGCAGGCCTGGGAGGCGAAGGACCCGATCCTGCGCCTGAAGACGTACCTGCTGGCGAGCGGCGGGGCGGACGAGGCCTTCTTCGAGGCCCTCGAGGCCGAGAGCGAGGCGCTGGGCAAGCGGGTGCGCGAGGTCGTGCGCGCCATGCCCGACCCGGACACCATGGCGATCTTCGAGAACGTCTACGCGGACGGGCACGCGCTCGTCGACGAGGAGCGCGCCCAGTTCGCCGCCTACCTCGCGTCCTTCGAGGAGGGTCACTGATGGCTGTCGAGAAGATGTCGATCGCGAAGGCGCTCAACGAGTCCCTGCGCAAGGCCCTGGAGACGGACCCGAAGGTCCTGATCATGGGCGAGGACGTCGGCAAGCTGGGCGGTGTCTTCCGGATCACCGACGGGCTGCAGAAGGACTTCGGCGAGGAGCGGGTCATCGACACCCCGCTCGCCGAGTCCGGCATCGTCGGCACGGCGATCGGCCTGGCGCTGCGCGGCTACCGCCCGGTGGTGGAGATCCAGTTCGACGGGTTCGTCTTCCCCGCGTACGACCAGATCGTCACGCAGCTCGCGAAGATGCACGCGCGGGCGCTGGGCAAGGTCAAGATGCCCGTCGTCGTGCGCATCCCGTACGCGGGCGGCATCGGCGCGGTGGAGCACCACTCCGAGTCCCCCGAGGCGCTGTTCGCGCACGTCCCGGGCCTGAAGGTGGTCTCCCCGTCGAACGCGAGCGACGCGTACTGGATGCTCCAGCAGGCGATCCTCAGCGACGACCCGGTGATCTTCTTCGAGCCGAAGCGGCGCTACTGGGACAAGGCCGAGGTCGACACCGACGCCATCCCCGGCGAGCTGCACAAGGCGCGCGTGACGCGCGAGGGCTCCGACATCACCCTGGCGGCCTACGGCCCGATGGTGAAGGTGTGCCTGGAGGCGGCGGCCGCGGCGGCCGAGGAGGGCAAGTCGGTGGAGGTCGTGGACCTGCGCTCGATGTCCCCGATCGACTTCGACGGGCTGCAGGCCTCCGTGGAGAAGACCCGCCGGCTCGTGGTCGTCCACGAGGCACCGGTGTTCCTGGGCACGGGTGCGGAGATCGCCGCCCGCATCACGGAGCGGTGCTTCTACCACCTGGAGGCTCCGGTGCTGCGCGTGGGCGGTTTCCACGCTCCGTACCCGCCGGCCCGCCTGGAGGACGAGTACCTGCCGGGCCTGGACAGGGTGCTCGACGCCGTCGACCGCTCGCTGGCGTACTGAGGAGCCACGTTCATGACCATCAGCGAATTCAAGATGCCCGACGTGGGCGAGGGCCTCACCGAGGCCGAGATCCTCAAGTGGTACGTCCAGCCGGGTGACACGGTCACCGACGGCCAGGTCGTCTGCGAGGTCGAGACGGCGAAGGCGGCCGTGGAGCTGCCGATCCCGTTCGACGGGGTCGTGCACGCCCTGCTCTTCGAGGAGGGCACCACGGTCGACGTCGGCCAGGTGATCATCTCCGTGCAGACCGGTCCGGCCGAGGCCCAGGCCCCGGCCGCTGCGGTGGCCGCTCCCGCTGCCGCCCCGGCTGCGGCCGAGGCTCCCGCCGAGGCGCCGGCCGCCGCGGCCCGTCAGCCCGTCCTGGTGGGCTACGGCGTCTC
This sequence comes from Streptomyces sp. NPDC002209, assembly GCF_042890265.1. Lineage (NCBI taxonomy): Bacteria > Bacillati > Actinomycetota > Actinomycetes > Kitasatosporales > Streptomycetaceae > Streptomyces > Streptomyces sp. NPDC002209. The sequence goes on from NZ_JBIARX010000006.1 coordinate 314,477, forward strand.
CGAGGCCTCCACGAAGCGCCGCCCGCGCAAGGCTGCGCCGGCCGCGTCCGCCGCGGCGGCGCCCGTCGCGCCTGCCGCGCCCGTCGCCGCGCCCGTCGCCGCGCAGAACGGCACCGCCGGTGCGGCCGCCGGGCTGAACGGCAACGGCCACGCCGGCGGGGAGCGCCCGCTGGCGAAGCCGCCGGTGCGCAAGCTCGCCAAGGACCTCGGGATCGACCTGGCCGCCGTGGTGCCCACCGGGGACGGCGGGGTCGTGACCCGCGAGGACGTGCACGCCGCCGCGGCGGCCGCGATCGCCCCGCAGGCCGCGGTCGCGCAGGCTCCGGCCGCTGCCGCCGTGCCCGCCCAGGCCCAGGCCGTGGCTCCCGCCTCGGTTCCCGGTGAGGCGTCGGCCCGCGAGACCCGGATCCCGGTCAAGGGCGTCCGTAAGGTCACCGCGCAGGCCATGGTCGGCTCCGCGTTCACCGCGCCGCACGTCACCGAGTTCATCACCTTCGACGTGACCCGCACGATGAAGCTGGTCCAGGAGCTCAAGGACGACCCGGACCTCGCCGGTCTGCGGATCAACCCGCTGCTCCTGATCGCCAAGGCCGTCCTCGTGGCCGTCCGCCGCAACCCGGACGTCAACGCGTCCTGGGACGAGGCGGCCCAGGAGATCGTGCTCAAGCACTACGTCAACCTGGGCATCGCGGCGGCCACCCCCCGCGGCCTGATCGTCCCGAACATCAAGGACGCGCACGCCAAGACGCTGCCCGAGCTGTCGGCGGCCCTGTCCGAGCTGGTCACCACGGCCCGCGACGGCAAGACCTCCCCGGCCGACATGCAGAACGGCACCCTCACCATCACCAACGTCGGCGTCTTCGGCGTCGACACCGGTACGCCCATCCTGAACCCCGGCGAGTCCGCGATCCTCGCGGTCGGCGCGATCAAGCTCCAGCCGTGGGTCCACAAGGGCAAGGTGAAGCCGCGCCACGTCACGACCCTGGCGCTGTCGTTCGACCACCGGCTCATCGACGGCGAGCTCGGCTCCCGCTTCCTGGCGGACATCGCGGCCGTCCTGGAGCACCCGCGCCGGCTCATCACCTGGTCGTAGCCAGCATCCGAAGCCCCCCTCGCCACCGCACCGCGAGGGGGGCTTCGGCGTGGAAAAGCCCTGGTCGGGCGCCGGACCCTCGGCGATGATCAGCCGCATGAGATTCCGTGCCGCCACCACAGACCCCACCGACATCGACCGCGCCGTCGCCTACCCGGCCGACGGGCCCGTCGAGGCCCTCTCCGCCGACAAGATCCGCGAGGAGCTCGCCGAGAACCGGTTCCGTCCCGAGTGGATCTGGTGCGCGGAGGACGAGAACGGCGAGGTCCTGGCCCGCGCGCTGTGGTGGGGCCGCGCCGACAGCGAGCGGCCCCTCGCGCTCGACTGCCTCCAGGTACGGCAATCCGTGGCCGACCCGGCGGGCGTCGCCGCTGCCCTGCTGGCCGCCGGTCACGAGGCCTTCGGGAACCTGCCGCTCTACAACGTCTCGCTGCCCGGCGACTGGCGGACCCGCCCCGACCTGGTCGAGGCCGTCGCCTGGCGCCAGGAGGCCGCGTACAAGGCGGGTCTGACCCGGGAGATCGAGCGGCTGCGCTACGAGTGGACCCCAGCCGCCGGGACCGCCGAACCCACCGGGCGCCTGGTCTTCCGCGAGGGCACCGACGAGGAGTTCCTCGAGGCCTTCGCCCGGCTGTCCGCCGACAGCCTGGATCTGCACACGCAGAACGAACTGCGCTCGATGGACGCCGAGCAGCTGGCCCGCGAGGACGTCGAGTTCTACCTCGACTGCCCCGGCGAGCGCTCCTGGTGGCGCCTGGCCGAGCTCCCGGACGGCACCCTCGCGGGCATGGCCATCCCCTCCGCGACCCCGTACCACCGCAACGTCGGCTACCTGGGCGTCGTACCGGAGCAGCGCGGCCGGGGCCTGATCGACGAGGTCCTCGCGGAGATCACCCGCTTCCACGCGGCCGCGGGCGCCGAGCGCATCACCGCGACCACGGACACGGTCAACGTGCCCATGGCCGCGGCGTTCGACCGCGCCGGCTACGAGGTCACGGAGATCCGCCTGGTCCTGGAGGCTCAGGAGGTGTAGTAGCCCTGCACGTCGACGACCAGGTCGGTGCGGCCGTGCGGGTTGTACAGCTCGATGTAGCCGTCCGCGCTGACCGGGACGACCGTCATGGAGGCGATGTCCGTGCGGGCCCGGTAGTTCAGGTTGGACGTGTTCGGCACGGGGGTGCCGGCGGCGTGGGCCGTGATGTGGCCGTCCTCGGTGGCGTTGGTCGAGGTCAGGTTGACGACCACGGCCGCGACGTTCGCGGGGACGCCGTTCAGCCCGGTCACCTTGACGCGGGTGGCGGAGCCCGGTCCGGCCTTGCCGGCCGGGGCGCCCTGGCCGATGCGGGTGTCCAGGACGCGGGTCGGGTTGGCGGGGACGAAAAGGCCGCTGGTGCCGACGTCGCTGCCGTCCCGGTTGTGCTTGAACCGGCCGATGTAGTCGACGACCAGGTCGACCTCGCCGGCGTTGTTGTACAGGCCGAGGCCGCTGCGGCCCACGTCCATGTACGAGATGTTGGTGACGGTCTGGCCGCGCCCGAAGTTGAGGTCGGAGGTGTTCCAGACCCGCTGGCCGGCCGGGTAGACGGTGACGTGGCTGGCCTCGGTCGGCGCGGTGGCCGTGACCTGGAGGGCGAGCTCGGTGTCGGGCTGGGACGGGTCCGTGACCGAGGAGACGTCCGCGGCGAGCGCGTTCTGCTCGCCCGCGCCCACGCGGCCCTGGCGGTCGCCGATGGCGGTGCGGGTGTCGAGGAGCCGCTTGGGCGAGCCGATCGTGAACGTGGAGCCCGCGTAGCCGCCGTTGGCGCCCTTGGCGGTGTAGAAGCCCTGGAGGTCGACGACCAGGTGGGCGTTGCCGACGTGGTTGTAGAGGTCGACCACGCCGTTGGCGCCGACCTGCACGGTCACGCGGTTGGTGGTGATGGTCCGGCCCGCGGTGACGTTGAGGCTGGAGACGACGGGCATGGCCCGGCCGTCCGGGTAGGCGGTGACGAAGCTGTCGACGGTCGGGTCGACGACGGTCACGTTCATGACGACGGCGGTCGGGACGGCGCCGCTGCCCAGACGGAACGCATTCGCTATGTCGATCTTGGTGACGCTGTCCGGGCCGACCTTGCCGGACGGGGCTCCGTTGCCGACGCGGGTGTCGACGAGGCGGTAGTTGGACACGGAGAAGTAGGTGCTCTCGACACCCACCTGCGGGCCGCCCGCCGCAGCGGCGGTACCGATGGGCAGCAGGGTGCTGCCGGCCAGGACGATGGCGGCCAAGGCCGCGGCGCGGGATGCGCGCATGAGATTTCCCCCCGGGAAAGTGGCGATCGGATGATCGTCGGCCATCTCATCACACGGTCTGTCCCCGCGGGGCGATCTCCTGGGGAACCGTTCCTGCCGGCGGCGGCAGACGGGCGGCGGGCGGGGCCGGTGAGGGGTAGCCTCCCGCCCGGGGAAGGGGGGCCGGGGTGGCCATCGCCGAGTTGCAGGTGTACTCCGTCGAGGAGGCCGACGTCACGGGCGGCGTGTGCGTGGTCCGCTGCCTCGGCGGGGTCGCGCGCGCCGGACAGGTCTACGCCGTCGGGGAACTGCGGCTCGGCCTGCGGCGGATCGAGCGGCACGGGCGCTGCGTGGCCTTCTTCGACGCCGGGCACGTGGCCAAGGTCCACCTCACGGGCGCCCTGGTCGCGCTGCTCACCCGGGGGCAGGTGCTGACCGCGGTCCCGCCCGGCGGGCATGCGCTCGAGGACATCGAGGCCTGGCTGGCCACCGATCCGCCGCTGCAGGACGAACCGCATCCGCTGACGCTGCGGACCCTGGCCGTGGGCCGGATGCAGGGGGACTGGCTGCCCGAGGAGACCCGGCTGCGCTGGGGCCGGGTCGCGCTGGCCGCGACCCACCGCAAGGCGCAGTGGGCGGGGTCGCACGAGCTGGACCGCGCGGTCGAGGTGGCCGCCGTACGGGGCTACCTGATCCGGCAGTTCGGCCCCGGCCGCGGCGCCGACCCGGCGGCCCTGTGCCGGGACGCGCTGGCGGTGATCGACCTGGCCCCGGCGGAGGCGGCCGCGGAGGCCCGCACCTGGCGCGACCTGCCGCGACCCCGCATCCGGCACCTGCGGCGCATCAAGCTCCTGCTGCCCTGGCTCGAACTCGCCCGCCCCCACCTCCCGGTCGGCGACCCCCTCGCGGAGGCCGTCGACGCCTGGTCGGAGGTCCGCCCGCTGCTGCCCTAGCCTGCCTTCGCGGCGTTGCCGAGCACCTTGGTCGGGGTGATGCGCACGACGACGCGGACGTTCTCGGACGGGGCCTCGGCGTACTCCTTGCCGGCGCCCGGCCCCAGGTACTGCTCCGAGATGCGGATGGCGACCTCTCGGCCCGCGTCCTCGGCGAGGGTGGCCGTGCCGCGGATCTCGACGTAGAGGAAGGGGTTGGCGGTGTCGAACACGGTCAGCCCGACGCGCCCGTCACGCGCGATGTTCCGCTCCTTGCGGCGCCCCTGCTCGGTGGAGACCAGCAGATCCCCACCGTCCCGGGTCACCCAGACCACCGAACTCTGGGGACTGCCGTCGGGGTTGAGGGTGGAGAGCACCGCGGGGTGGGGTGAGTCCAGTAAGCCGCGCACGGTCTCGTTCAACTCAATCGTCATGCGGGCGAGGCTAGTTGGCAGGGCCAGCGGCCGTACAGGAAAGCGCTGCGACTGTGCGAAGTCGCGGGCAGGCTCGCCAAGTCAGTCGATGGGTTCGCCGTTGTGCGTGCCGCCGATGCAGGTCCACTGGCCGGTTGCCGAGTTGTACTCCACACTCCCTGTGCCTGCTACGCATTCGGCACCGGTGGCAGCGGGTGCAGCAGCTTGCGCGGCAGGGCCCATCACGCCGAGAACGGCCAGTATGGCGGCAGCAATGAGCCCGGAAACTCGTGTACGCATGGAGACCTCCTGTGAAGACAGGCCATGCTCATGACGTTACTCCGATCGGTTCAGGGCGCACTCCAGGAGCGATCACAGGCATACGGCAGCAGACTGGTGTCATGGCGAACACACCCGTGGTTGCCGTGGGTCCACCGGATGGCCTTGGCTGGCGGCACGTCACCATCAACGACCGTCCCGCGGGCCAGGTCCGCTCGATGGAGGCGCTCGGAAAGCTCATACGCGGTGCTGGGATCGCATCCGGGATCGAGCCCCATTGGATCGGTGGGAACTGCACAGTCTGGCCGGATCGCCCGTGGTACCGACGCATCGTCGGAACTCTGATGGTCGTCGGCCTATTGGTGACGGCGTGCATGCTCTTCGTGATCGGATTGAAGGACACCTTTGGTGCGCTCACCTACTCGGGACGCGTCACGGGAATCATCTTCCTTCTTGCGTCAGTGCTGGAAATCGGTGCCGCACTGGCCGCTTTCGACTACTGGCACAACCGAAAAGTTTCTTATTCCGGGATGGTCGTCCTGCTCGGCGCTTCGGTGTCGATTGCCGTCGGTTTGTTCATGCTCCTTATGCAGGTGATCGACGGTAGGAGGTACACGAATTACGTGCCGTTTTGGGTAATTTTCACCATGCTGTCAGTGGGGGCGGTGTGCGTACTCGTCCGCGATCGGGTGTGGAAGACGATTGTCAATCCCAAGCGGATCGCGATCGGGGCGGTTGTCTCTGCTCTCCTCGCCATCCCCAATGTGACGTATACGCAGATATATGTGCCCTATGCGACATCTCCCATCGTGAACAGTGCAGCTTCCTTCGGGAAGCCGAGTCTGAACGAGAACCGAAAGAGCATGTACCTACCGGTCCATTTGTACGTGAAGAACTCCGGTCAGGTGCCCCTCTACGTCCTGGGCTCCATCTACTGGATCCACGGGTACCCTGACATGAAGAAGGAAGAGACGTTCACATTGATCCGGGATGGTGAGTTCATCAAGCCGCCCGGCCGGGAGTTGAATCCCGGAGAGGAGTTCTCTTCGGACGAGGTCGTTGAGATCCCGTATCCTGGCAAGTTCGTGCACGGGAAACTCACCGTCCAGGGTGAGATATATGCCATCAGAAAGGACAGGATGACAATAGTTGGCGACTATGAGCGTTCAGGGAAGAATCTGAATGTCCTCAAGGGGAAGGGCCTGGATAAGGATCCTCAAGGTCCGCAGTTGAAGGCGGAAAAGGGCGAAACCTACTTCAGGTACCAGACCGGCATCTCGAACAGCAATGAGATCCTCAATGCGACTCGAGGGCGTCAACGCATCACTCTGTGGTATGTGCACAAAAATCCCTACCCCTACATCTATGCGGTTGTGGAGCCGCCGGGCGACAGGGTGGGTTTCGACATCAACGATCCCAATCGGAACAAGAAAGCCATTGACCGCTACGGTCTTGCACACCTGCGCAGCTCGATGCAGCAGAAACCCTTCGCGGAACTCATGGACATGGCTGAGGGCGAGCCCTCCGCCGACGTATCGCCCACGCCGCCGAAGTGAGGAAGCGGCCTAGTTCCAGGGGATGTTGAGCCAGGGGCTGGACGGTTCCGTGGTCAGGGTCAGGTGCGTGGCCAGGGAGCTCGTGTACCACTCCCCGAACTCCTCCTCGTCGAAGTGCAGGCACCGGCCGAGCAGGTAGCCGGCGGAGAACTCCGCCCAGGAGCGGTACGTGTCGCCCGCCGCCTCGCCGGCGCGGAGCACGGCGCGCTCCGCCTCCTCCAGCGTGCCGTAGCGGGTGCCGAGGCCCCAGCGGGCCATCTGGGAGGCCCGGCCGATGTCCCAGCCCTCGACGGAGCGTACGTAACCCCCCTCGGGGAGCAGTCCGTCGGCCCGGAAGCGCTGCTCGTACCGGGCGATGCGGCCGATCAGGCGCTGTACGCCGGCGACCTCGCCCTCGACCTCGGCGGTGGGCCGCGGCTGCGCGACCGTCACGCCGTCGGGGGTGAGCTGCGGTTCGGCGGCCCGTTCGGCGCTGCGGCGCAGGCTGGCCTCGGCGGCGTACCGCCAGTGCTCGACGTCGACGGGCCCGGCGAAGTCCGAGGCGAGGATCCGGCGGATGCGCAGGACGAACTCCCAGACGGGGCTGACGATCTCGGCGTTCAGCATGCGGTGCAGGACGTCGAGCCACTCCTCGCGGGTGGTGATGCCCCACAGCTTGCGCAGGCGCTCGCGCTCGCGGGTGTAGCCGCTGCCGTGGTAGGCCAGTGCGTTCCAGAACTCCCCGTTGGTCACGGCCAGATGGGCGCCCACGGCTAGCCCGCGGGCGACGGGCCCGTGCAGGGGCCCGCCGGTGTGCAGGGCGTGCAGGGTGCCAGGGGCCAGGCCCCAGGTGGTCGCGGCGTCCCAGTGGGCGCGCCAGCGGGCGAGGTCGGCCGGGCCGGTGGTGAGGTAGGCCTCGGCGGGGCTGCCCGGGTTCACGGCGAGGTACGGGGGGTCGCGGTGGTCCCAGGCGTTGGCGAACCAGGCCAGGCTCTGGCGCACGAAGACGGTCTCGGCCGTCGGGACGGGCAGCATCCCGCGGGTGTAGACGGGCAGGCTGTGGCCGACCGGGTGGAAGCGGGCCTGGGTGGGCTCGGCGTCGACCTGGGTGCGGGGCTGGGGGAGGAACAGCTCGGCGCGGGCGAGTGCGTCGAGGTACCGGCCCCACTCGCCGGCGCTCTTGGCCTCGTACAGCTCTCTCTCGATGGCGCTCGGCGCGATCCAGGTCCCCATGCGGGCCAACCCTAACGGGGCCCGCCGCGCGCCGTTCCGCCCGCCGGGCCGTGGGGTGGTGGGTGGGTCACCACGCCGGGGCGCCGGGATGGTGGGCGGGGCACCTCGGGCGGCGTATGCCCGGGGCGTGGTGCGGGTGGGGTGGGTGGTCCACCCCGGCTCCAGCGGTGCTCCAGGAGTCTGCGAACGGTTGCTGCCCTGGCCAAGGCCCTGTGGCGCACTCCATCAAATGATCATTCGGACCGGCCTGGTCCGTTCGGGGCTGATGACCCGCAGTGCATGCCGGGCCGAATGTGTGTGACGGGTCCACCTGGTTCTCCCGCCTTCCACGACCGCAGGGTTGAGGGGCTGGAGAGAACGTCGGGGGAAGGGATGGATCCGTCATGAGCGCACCGAGTCTCGAACGCCTGGAGACCATGAGCAGCCGGTTCGTACCGGACCTGGTCGTGGCGGAACTCTGCGCCGAGCTGTTCGCCTCGCTGCCGCGCAGTGACCAGCGGCGCAAGGGGGAGGTGTACCTGCGCGGTCTCCTGAAGGCCGAGGGGCGCAAGTCGATACGCAATATCGCGGCGCACGTCGGCGACCGGGCGGCCGAGCAGAGCCTGCACCACTTCGTGGTCTCGTCCACCTGGGACTGGGGTCCTGTACGGGCCGCCCTCGCCCGGTATCTGGAGCGCGCGTTGCGCCCCCGTGCCTGGGTCGTGCAGCCGGTGGTGATCTCCAAGGCCGGCACGGAGTCGGTCGGGGTGGCCCGCCGCTTCGTGCCCGAACGGGGCCAGATGGTCAACAGCCAGGTGGCGTTCGGGGTCTGGTCCGTCGGCGAGGAGCACGGCTGCCCGGTGAACTGGCGGCTCGCGCTCACCCAGAAGTGGCGCGACAGCGTCGGCCCCCTCTCCCCCAACGTCCACGAGTCGGAACTGGCCACCAGCCCGCTCGAATGCGCCGCCGGAGCCGTCGAGGAGCTGCGCGACTGGGTCGGGCAGATCCGCCGCCCGGTGGTGTTCGACCTGCCCGACGTCGATCCCGCCGCGGTCGCCCGCCGGTTCGGCCCGGCCGGGACGCACTTCGTCGCCTCGGCCCGCGGCTCGATGCGGGTCCGCTGCGTGGATCCGGTCCTGCCGAGCAGCGGTAACCGGGAACTCGCCGCGCACCAGCTGCTGTTGATGGCGGGCACGCTGCGCCGCCCGGTGACCTGGCTGGACCCGCTGACCCTCCAGCAGCGCACCACGCTGGTGGTCGGGGTACGGGTGGAGCTGCCGCAGGCGCCCCGGCCGCTCCTGCTGTTCGGCGAGTGGAGCGATCCGCGCGGCTGGCCCGAGCAGTGCTGGGTCACCGACATGACGCAGGCGCCCCCCGGCGGGCTGCTGCGGCTCGCGAAGCGGGCGCAGCACGTCGAGGCGGACTTCGCGAACGTCTCGCGGAAGGTGGGGCTCACCGACTTCGGCGGCCGCTCCTTCGGCGGCTGGCACCGGCACACCACCCTGGCCTCCGCCGCGCACGCGGTGCGGGTGCTCACCCAGGGCGCCGGCGACCGGTAGGCCTCCGGGCCCCGGCCCCGAGCTCCGGCCCCGAGCTCCGGCCCCGAGCTCCGGCCCCGAGCTCCGGCCCCGGGCCCGGGCAGCCGGCCCTCAGCCGATGGTCTGCCGGGGCTGGTCGCCGCGGGGGCCCTTGTTCAGCGCCTGCCGGGTCCGCTGGAGCTGGAGGGCCAGCTGCACCTGGAGGGCCTGGGTCGGCTTCTGCCAGTCCTCGCCCAGGATCTCGGTGATCCGCTCCAGCCTGCGCGAGACCGTGTTCGGGTGGACGTGCAGGGACTCGGCCGCCCTGGAGGGGCTGTTGGCCGAGGCGAAGTACGCCTCCATGGTGCGGATCAGCTCGGTGTACTGCTGGTCGTCGTAGTCGAGGACGGGACCGATGGTGTCGTTGATGAATCCGGCGATGTTCGGCTTCTCGGAGAGCAGGACGCCGAGGAACCCCAGCTCCCCGGGGGACGCCGTGCTTCCGGGGCCGGTGAGCGCCGCGACCGCGTCCAGGACCCGGCGGGCCTCCTGGTACATGTGGACGATCCCGGCCGGATCGTCGACGGGACCGGCGGAGCCCGCCGTGACGGGCTTGCCGAGCACCTCGGAGAGCTCCTTGGAGGCCGTACGGGCGATGGCCCCGGCCTGGGTGCCGGGCAGCAGCAGCACCACGACGTCGCCGTCCACGCTCTTGAGGCCGTGGTGGCGGTTGGCGTACGAGGCGGCCCAGGCGAGCACACGGCCCTGGACTCCGCCCTCGGGCCGGGCGATCACGATGACGTGGGGTTCGTCGAGGTCGAGCGCGAGGCGCCGGCTCTGCTCCGCGATCTGCACCGGGGACAGCGAGGTGCCCCGCAGCAGGTCGTGGAAGAACTCGTCCCGCATGTGGCCCTCGGCGGCGGCCATGCCCTGCTCCATCAGCAGCACCACGGCGGTGACCTGCGCGGTGAGCGCGAGGAGCTGGATCTGGCGGTCGGTGGCCGGCTGGTCGCAGGCCAGGATGAGCGTGCCCAGCATCTCGTCGCCCGCGGCGACCGAGGCGACCCACACCCCGTCACCCGTGCTGCGCGGCTGCCGGTCGGTGTGCGCGTCCAGCAGGACGGTGCGGATCTCGGACTCGTCCAGCTCGGGGGGCTCGCCGCCCGGGCAGGCGAGGTTGCGGCCGGCCGCGTCCCGTACGAGCAGCGTGCCCTCTAAGTCCTTGACCGCCTCGGCGGCCAGGTTGCCGAGGCCGCCGCCCTGGAGCACCAGGTCGAGCAGGCGGCCGTGCGTCTCGCGGAGCTGGCGGGCGGTGGTCGAGGAGTCCCGGGCACGGGAGGTGTCCTGCTCCAGCTCCACGACCTCGTACCGGGTCTGCTCCAGCAGTCGCGCCTTTTCGATCGCAACGGTGGCGAGGTCGGCGAGCGAACTCATCAGCGACACCTCGTCCGGGGTGAAGTGCCGAATGTGCCGGTCCGCCACGTACAGGGCGCCCAGGGTGGTGCCGGCGTGCCGCAGCGGGACGGCCATGACGGCGTGCAGGCCCTCGGCCTGGACCACCTCGTCGATGACCGGGCTGTGCTGGAAGGTTTTGTCACTCATGTAGTCGGCCGACCAGAACGGGGCCGATCCGTCCGCGGCGCGTTTGCCGACGCCCCCGCCGGTCAGCGGGATGGCGAAGCCGATGGTGAGCGCGGAGGCGTGGCCGTCGGCCGAACGCACCCTGGAGCACTGCGCGTCGAGGTCGTCGAAGCTGACCCAGGCCATGTCGAGCCCGAGCAGCAGCCGGGCCCGGCGGGTGATCACCTTCAGCAGCTCGTCGAGGTCGTAGGGCAGGGTCAGGTCGCGCGCGGTGTCCACGAGGGCGGCGAGGCCGGCCTCGCGCTGCTGGCGCCGTACGAAGAGGGCCCGGATGCCGAGACTCTGGTCCCTGGCCCTGGTCAGCTGGGCGAGGGCGTCCCCGGACAGGCCGGATTGACGGGCTTTGCGGACCACGTCATCGAAGGCAGCCGCAGGCGCCTCTCTGTTCAGCAGTTCCAGCATTTCATAAGCGTGGTCAACCACGACTTCTCCCCCGACCCCCATAAAAGCCGTTCACGATTGCACCAACCGAGTGCAAGCAATCCCTGGCCTGCCTGAAAGTATCTCTTGGGGCAAGAACCGGTCAAGAAACACTCGAGAAGCGATCCAGGTCAGCGACGCGGAGGGTGATCGGATCACCACGGTCCATGACTGATGCTGTCACGTGAACACCTTCTGGTCGAGGCTGACTCAAGGGCAGGCTGCTCACCGAGCGTTCCGGTGCCGACACCACCATCGGCACCACCATCGGCACCACCAACAGCCTGATGTTTCCTTGGGGGGAGTTCGCATGTCTCAGGTGTCACAGCTGTCACAGCTCCAGAGCTACGAGCGGTCGCTGCTGCGCAGTCGGCTGTCGTTGACCCGGCAGGACCGGCCGCGGGTGTTCACGCTCGGCGACCGGGAATGGGACCTGTTCGACGAGGTCTTCGCCCCCGTCTACTCCCCTTCGACGGGTGTGGCCCTCGAGCTGCTCGGCCTCAACAAGCCCGGGTCTGGCCCGCGTTCGGGTTCGTTCCTGGAGATAGGGTGCGGCACCGGCGTGATCGCCGTGACCGCCGCGCTGGCCGGATACGACCGGGTCGTGGCGGCCGACATCAGCCCCTCCGCCGTCGAGAACGCCTCCGTCAACGCGGAGCGGCACGGGGTGGCGGACCGTCTGCAGGCGCTGCACAGCGACCTGTTCTCCGGACTGCGCGAGAGCGAGCGGTTCGACGTCGTCTTCTGGAGCTCCAACTACGTGATGGGGCCCGAGGATTACGAGTACAAGTCGGTGCACGAACGGGCATACGTGGACACCGGATACCAGGCCCACCGCCGGTATCTGGAGCAGTCCGTGCACTGGACCACCCCGGGCGGCCGCGTCCTGCTGCACTTCAGCGACCGCGGCGACCTGGCGGCACTGCACGAGATGGCCGACAGCAGCGGGCGCGAGTTGGTCACCGTGGCGAGCTACCGGGTCCGCGAGGGGGAGTACGGAGAGGACATGGTCGAGCACATGCTGCTCGAAATCAAGCCAATCTCGGCCTGATTCAGACGGGGGGGATATTTCATCATGCGCACGTTGCTCGTGGACAACTACGACTCGTTTACCTATAACCTCTTCCACTATCTGACCGAGGTCAATGGTCGGGAGCCGGAAGTCGTTCGAAATGACGACCCGCACTGGAAGATCACGGAACTCGGCGCGTTCGACAACGTCGTGGTCTCGCCCGGCCCCGGCACCCCGCGCAGGGCGGCCGACTTCGGCGTCTGCGCCGAGATCGTCGAGCGCTCGCCGGTGCCGTTGCTGGGCGTGTGCCTCGGCCACCAGGGGATCGGGCACGCGCACGGTGCCACGGTCGCCCGTGCGCCGGAGCCCCGGCACGGGCGCACCTCGCCCGTCCTGCACGATGGCACGGGCCTGTTCGCCGGGCTGCCCTCCCCGATGGAGGTGGTCAGGTACCACTCGCTCGCCGTGACGGACCTGCCGGCCGAGCTCGAGGCCACCGCGTGGACGCCGGACGGCATCCTGATGGGCCTGCGGCACCGGACGCGGCCGATGTGGGGAGTGCAGTTCCATCCCGAATCGATTTGCAGTCAGTACGGGATCGAGCTGCTTGCAAACTTCGCCGATCTGACCCGCGCGCACCAGACGAACCAGACGAACCAGACGCATCGCGCGAACCGCGAGCACCAGGCGACGCGGGCCCGCCGCCCTGCCGCCGCCACCGCGCCCGCCACCGCCACCGCTCCCGCGCCCGCCTCCGAGGTCCCGGTCCGCCGGCTCCGGCTCGTCACGCGCGAGCTGCCCACCCGCTGGTGCCCCGAGACCGTCTACGACCAGCTCTTCCGCGGCAACGACCACGCCTACTGGCTGGACAGCAGCCTGCCCGGCGGCGACCGCGGCCGGTTCTCGGTCATGGGCGACGCCACCGGACCGCTCGCCCGGGTCGCCACGGCCGACGTGTGGAGCGGGTGCGTCACCGTCGAGTCGGCGGGCGGTGCGAGCGAGCTGGTCGCCGCCCCCTTCCTGGAGTGGGTCGACCGCGACCTGCGCTCCCTGCACACCGAACTCCCCGAGCTGCCCTTCGACTTCGCGCTCGGCTGGGTCGGCTACCTCGGATACGAGCTCAAGGCCGAATGCGGCGGCGACCTCGTGCACCGCTCGCCGGTGGCCGACGCCACCATGGTCTTCGCCGACCGCGCCCTGGTCTTCGACCACGTCGGGAACACCACCCACCTGCTGGCCCTGGTGGAGGGGACCGCCGAGGAGTCCGCCGCCGCGGCCGACGCCTGGCTGATCGGCACGGCGGAGCGGCTGGCCCAGCTCGCGGGCCTGAGCCTGCCGGCCCCCCGGCCGACCGCCCCGAGCGGGGAGATCCGGCTGCGCCACGACCGCGGGGCCTATCTGGACCTCATCGACTCCTGCCTGGAGGAGATCGCCGCCGGCGAGACGTACGAGGTCTGCCTCACCAACATGGCCGAGGCCGAGGCCCGGCTCGACCCCTGGGCCGCGTACCGCACCCTGCGCCGCTCCAGCCCCGCGCCGTTCGCCGCGCTGCTCCAGTTCGGCGAGCTGTCCGTGCTCAGCACCTCGCCCGAGCGGTTCCTGCGGGTCTCCCGCGACGGGGTCGTCGAGTCCTCGCCCATCAAGGGGACCCGGCCGCGCGGCGGCACCCCGCAGGAGGAGGCGGAGCTGATCGCGGACCTGCTGACCGACGAGAAGGACCGCTCCGAGAACCTCATGATCGTCGACCTGGTCCGCAACGACCTCGGCCGCTGCGCCGTACCGGGCTCGGTCGAGGCCGAGGAGCTGTTCCGGGTCGAGACGTACGCCACCGTCCACCAGCTGGTCAGCACCGTACGGGCGCGCCTGCGGCCGGAGCTGTCGGCCGTGGACTGCGTACGGGCCGCCTTCCCGGGCGGGTCCATGACGGGGGCTCCCAAGATCCGCACGATGCAGATCATCGACCGGCTGGAGGCGGGTCCGCGCGGGGTGTACTCGGGGGCCATCGGCTACTTCTCGCTGACCGGCGCCGCGGACCTGAGCATCGTGATCCGTACCGCCACGGTCACCGCCGACCGCGTCCGCTACGGGGTCGGCGGGGCGGTGGTGGCCCTGTCGGATCCGGCCGCCGAGTACGAGGAGACGGCCGTCAAGTCGGCTCCGCTGCTGGCGCTGACGAATACCCGCTTCCCGGAGAGGCGGCGAGACCGGATCCCGTCCTGACCCCCCAGCCGTGCTGGAGGCGGGCGAGCTCCTCCGTCTCCAGCACGGCGGCGACCTGACGGGCGGGCACGCCGAGCCGTTCCAGGGCCCGGAGGGCGCAGGCCGCCTCCCCGTCGGCGTTGAGGAGGGTGTCACCGGTCAGCTCCGGCTTGCGGGCGGCGGCCTCCAGGGTGTCCACGGACAGGGCGAGCGCGGTGTTCCAGCCCACCAGGGCGCCCACGCCGCCGTCGGCGCCGGTGCCCCACAGCAGCCGCGGCTGCGGGGCGCCGTTGGCCCGGAGCACCCGCCACCAGTCCCCGGACAGCCGTTCCTCGCGCAGCCGGTACATCGTGCGGGCCACGGCCAGTCCCGCGGCGCCGCGCACCTCGTGCCGGGAGCCGACCCGGAGCTCGTCAAGCCGGGCGTCGACCGCCACGTCGAGCAGGCCCACCGGGAAGGAGGCCACCATCGGGGCGGCGCCCAGCGGCCGGCCGCAGGAGAGGGACCGCTCCAGCCCGTCGAGGTAGCCGTCGAGCACCTCGGCGTAGCGCACGTCCGAGAAGACCATCGAGGCGTGCACCCCGATCCCGTCGGCGAGGCAGTCGGACAGCACCTGGGGACCCGCCGGGGTCATGGGGACGCGGACGAGCGCGTTGGGGCGGTCCACCGCCCGGTGCACCGCACGGGCGGCCGCGCCCATCGCCTTCGCGTCATGGGCGCGGCGCGGGGAGACGGGCACGGAGACCTGGCCCACCGCGCCCTTGCTGATCTCGTACACGGGCAGCAGGACATCGCAGGCCCGCCGGAGCTGGGCCAGGCTGCTGCCCGCCGGCGCGAGGGCGTTGTGGAAGTGGGCGCCCAGGGTCGGGTACCGGGCTCCGGCGTCGAACTCCCCGGGATCCTGTGTGCTCAGCCACGGCGAAACCCCCTCGGACACCAGTTGCTTCAGCAGCGCTCCAGCTCCTTGACTAACCACGAACACGACCTTAGAACGTCATGACATCTGTATGAACTGAGCGGTTGATGGTGTGTCAAGTACCGGACCTTCCAGGTCCCGTGTCCTCTCACGTGTGCGGACCTTAAAGGGTTCGACGCCGACCCCGTCCCAACGCCCGGGTACTGCGTCAGGTTTATTTCGGGCCCCTGCTTTCAACCTGACCGAATACGGCCCCACCTGACGTAGTGGCGAATCTCTTGTGGTTCCCCCGAATGCCTGTTTCACAGACTTCTGGCTGCATCTGATGTCACGGCAGGTTCAGCACTGGGAGGTGCCGCATGCACGGTGTTGCACGCTGGAAATCATTGCCCGCGGGCCAACAGCCCGTTTGGCCGGATGAAGACGCCCTGGAGAATGCCAGGGCCGAACTCGCCGAAGCGCCCGCACTCGTCCGTCCGCAGGACGTCGAAGCCCTTCGCGTGCTGCTCGCGGCGGCCGCGCGGGGCGAGGTGCAGGTCATCCAGGGCGGGGACTGCGCCGAGGACCCCGCGGAGTGCACTCCCGGCTATGTGGCGCGCAAGGCGGCGCTCCTCGACGTGCTGGCCGGTGTCATGAAGACGCGTTCGCTCAAGCCCGTCATACGGGTGGGCCGGCTGGCCGGCCAGTTCGGCAAGCCGCGCTCCCAGCCGACCGAGACCGTCGGCGGCATCGAGCTGCCCGTCTACCGCGGCCACATGGTCAACAGCCCGGAGCCGGACCCGGAGCTGCGCCGTCCCGACCCCCGGCGCCTGGTCGCCGGCTACCGGGCGGCCGCCGGGGCCATGGGCTGGCTCGGCTGGCACGGCGAGGGGCGCCCCTCCGCGGCCGAGGCCCCGGTGTGGACCAGCCACGAGGCGCTGCTGCTGGACTACGAGGGCCCGATGCTGCGCACCCAGCCGGACGGCTCGGTGCTGCTGACCTCGACGCACTGGCCGTGGGTCGGCGAGCGCACCCGCGAGCTGGGCGGCGCCCACATCGAGCTCTTCGCGACCATCGCCAACCCGGTCGCCACCAAGGTCGGTCCGAAGATGACCCCGGCCGAGCTCGTGGAGCTGTGCGGGCGGCTCGACCCGGAGCGGGAGCCGGGCCGGCTCACGCTGATCTCCCGGATGGGCCAGGGCAAGGCCGCCGAGAAGCTGCCGGAGCTGGTCCGCGCGGTGCACGAGGCCGGGCACCCGGTGCTGTGGCTGTGCGATCCGATGCACGGGAATACCGTCAGCCTGCCCGGCGGCGTCAAGACCCGTTATGTGGAAACGGTCGTACGCGAGGTCGAGGAATTCCAGAAGGCCGTCGTCGACAACGGCGGAGTGGCGGCCGGGCTCCACCTGGAAACGACCCCGGACCTGGTCCACGAATGCGTTTCCGACAAATACCACGTCGACGAACTGGGCGAGAAGTACACCTCGTTCTGCGACCCGCGCCTCAATGTCGACCAGGCCATCGAGGTCGTCTCGGCCTGGCGCGGCTGAGGCCGAAGAAAAAGAGGGGGTTTCTCCATCATGGAAGGAAAGATCGCTCTGGTCACCGGAGCGGCCGGCGGCATCGGCGAGGCCATTGTCCGCGCCCTGGCCTCCCGGGGCGTCCGGGTGGCCGCGGTCGACCGGGACGCCCACCGCCTGCGCGACGTCGCCAAGTCCGTCGCGGAGGAGGGCGGCCGGGTCGATCCGTTCCCGGCCGACGTCACCTCCAGCGCCGACGTCGAATCGCTGGTCGACGACGTCGAGGCGCTCGTCGGTCCGCTCGACTTCCTCGTCAACGCGGCCGGCGTGCTGCGGCTGGCCGAGGCACGCACCCTGACCGACCAGGAGTGGAGCACGACGTTCGCGGTCAACACCACGGGCGTCTTCTTCGTCTCCCGGGCCGTCGTCAACCGCATGGTGCCGCGCCGGCGGGGCGCGATCGTCACGATCGCCTCCAACGCCGCGGGCACCGCCCGTACCGAGATGTCCGCGTACGCCGCCTCCAAGGCCGCCGCGACGATGTTCACCAAGTGCCTGGGGCTGGAGGTCGCCAAGTACGGCATCCGCGCGAACCTCGTGGCGCCGGGCTCGACGGACACCCCGATGCTCAACTCCATGTGGCAGGACGAGAGCAGCGCGCGGGCCTCCATCGACGGGGTCCCGGACGCGTACCGCGTCGGGATCCCGCTGGGCAAGCTGGCGCGTCCCGAGGACGTCGCCGAGGCGGTGGTCTTCCTGCTCTCCGACAAGGCCGCCCACATCACGATGCACGACCTCACCGTCGACGGCGGTGCGGCGCTCGGTGCCTGAGACCGGTGCAACCAGTCAGCGAACCGTGAACGAGAGCGTGAACGAGAGGGAGAAACGCATGGCAGGCATACCTGCGATCAACCCCTATCCGATGCCGTCGGCGGCCGACCTGCCCGCCTCCGGCGTCGACTGGGAGATCGATCCGGACCGCGCCGTCCTGCTGGTGCACGATCTGCAGAAGTACTTCCTGGCCCCCTTCCCCGAGGGCGAGCAGCCCGTCGTGGACCTGTCCCGCAACGCAGGGGCGCTGCGCGTGCGCGCCGCCGAGCTCGGCATCCCGGTCGCCTACACCGCGCAGCCGGGCGGCATGACCCCCGAGGAGCGCGGACTGCTCGGGGACTTCTGGGGCCCGGGCATGCAGCCCAGCCCGGAGCACCGCCAGGTCGTGGACCCGGTGGCGCCCGCCGCCGGCGACTGGATGCTCACCAAGTGGCGCTACAGCGCCTTCTTCAAGACCGATCTGCTCGAGCGGATGCGCGCACAGGGCCGCGACCAGCTGATCCTGTGCGGTGTGTACGCGCACGTGGGCGTCCTGGTGACCGCCGTCGACGCGTTCACCAACGACATCCAGCCCTTCCTGGTCGCCGACGCCGTCGCCGACTTCAGCTGGGAGGAGCACCGGATGGCGCTCGAGTACGCCGCCGGCCGCTGCGCCCGTCTGACCACCACCAAAGAGCTCCTGACGGCCCTCCCGGACCGGGTGGCCGCCTACGCGGGAGCGGGAGGGGAATCCGCATGACCGGAGACCTGCTGGGCCGGATCCTGACCGGCCGACCGCCGGCCTTCGCGCTGATCCACCGTCCGGAGACCACCGTCACCGGGCACCTCGACCTCTTCCTCGGCGAGTTCACCGAGGCGGCCACGCTCGCCGACATCCCGCTCCGGGACGTCGAGGCCGGCGCCGGCGCCCGCCAGGACGTCCTCACCCTCGTCCCGTACCGGCAGCTCGCCGAACGCGGCTTCGAGGCGCCCGACGACGGCACCCCGCTGCTCGCCATGGTGATCGAGGAGCAGGCGCAGGTGCCGCTCGCCGCCGTCCTGGCGGGGATCCCCGACGCCCCCGTCCACCTCGCGACGGGCGGCGACTTCGACATCGACGACGACACCTACGCCGAAACGGTTCGCCGCGTCATCGCGGACGAGATCGGCACCGGCGCCGGAGCCAACTTCGTGATGAAGCGGTCCTTCGTGGCCGACATCAGCGAGTACTCCACCGCCGCTGCGCTGCGCTTCTTCCGCCGGCTGCTGGAGCGGGAGACCGGCGCGTACTGGACGTTCATCGTGCACACGGGCGAGCGCACCCTCATCGGTGCCTCGCCCGAGCGGCACGTCAGCCTCTCCGGCGGCCGGGCCGTGATGAACCCGATCAGCGGCACGTACCGGTTCCCCGCGTCGGGGCCCGAACTGCCCGGCGTCATGGACTTCCTCGCCGACCGCAAGGAGGCCGACGAGCTGTACATGGTCGTCGACGAGGAACTCAAGATGATGGCCCGGATCTGCGCATCGGGCGGCCGGGTCGTCGGGCCGTACCTCAAGGAGATGGCCCGCCTCGCCCACACCGAGTACTTCATCGAGGGCCGGACCTCCCGCGATCCCCGCGAGATCCTGCACGAGACCCTGTTCGCACCGACGGTCACCGGGTCCCCGCTGGAGAGCGCGGGCCGGGTCATCAAGAAGTACGAGCCCCAGGGCCGCGGCTACTACAGCGGCGTGCTGGCCCTGATGGGACAGGACGAGAACAGCGAGCGGACGCTGGACTCGGCGATCCTGATCCGCACCGCCGACATCGACGGAGCCGGGCGGATGCGCATCGGCGTCGGCGCCACCCTCGTGCGCCACTCCGACCCGCTGTCCGAGGTCGCCGAGACCCGCGCGAAGGCGGCCGGCCTGCTCGCGATGTTCGAGCCGTCGGGGCCGCGCCGCTTCGGCGACCACCCGGAGGTACGGGCGGCCCTGAGCCGGCGCAACGCGACGATCGCCGGGTTCTGGCTGGACGACGACGCCTCCCGGGCCCGGCCGGTCCCGCTCCTCATGGGACGCAAGGTGCTGGTGGTCGACGCGGAGGACACCTTCACCGCCATGATCGAGCACCAGCTGCGGGCCATGGACGCCGACGTCACGGTCCGCCGGTTCGACGAGCCGTACAGCTTCGCCCCGTACGACCTGGTCGTCATGGGGCCGGGGCCGGGCGACCCGCGGGAGGTGGACGACCCGAAGATCGCGCACCTGCGGTCCGCGGTGGACACCCTCCTCGGCGAGGGGCGGCCGTTCCTCGCGGTCTGCCTCAGCCACCAGGTGCTCAGCACCAAGCTCGGCCTCGCGCTGAAGCGCCGTGAGCAGCCCAACCAGGGCGTGCAGCGGGAGATCGAGCTGTTCGGCCGGCGCGAGCGGGTCGGCTTCTACAACACCTTCGCCGCCCAGAGCGCCTCGGACACCGTCGAGGTGCCCGGGATCGGCCTGGTCGAGGTGTGCCGGGAGCCGGGGACCAGGGAGGTGCACGCCCTGCGCGGGCCCGGCTTCCGCTCGATGCAGTTCCACGCGGAGTCGGTGCTCACGGAGGACGGCATCCGCATCGTCGGCGAGGCTCTGTCCGGACTGCTCCAGGAGCAGTCCGTATGAGCATGAAGGCGACGGTGGCCTGGTGGGACCTGAAGGACTCGGGGCACAGCATCGACTCGCTGCGGGCGTACCTGCGCGATGAGGCGGTCGACCGGTTCGCCGCGGTCGAGGGGCTGCGGCTGAAGTTCTGGATCGCGGACCCGGCGACGGAGCGCTGGGGCGCGGTGCTGCTGTGGGAGTCCGCGCAGGCGGCGGCGCAGCCGCTGGCCCCGCGGGCGGCCGAGCTGATCGGGCGGGCGCCGGTGCAGTACACGGTGTTCGACGTGGAGGCGACGGTCGAGGGCGTCCACACGCTGCCCGGGAAGGTGTGAGGCACGAGAGCGCGTACGGCCCCTCACGGCCCCCCGGGGGCGTGAGGGGCCGTACGCGTGGCGGTCACGCCCCCTGGTCCGCCCCCGTGGTCATCACCTCGCGCAGGACCTCCGTCATGGCGTCCAGCGTGCCGTGGAAATCGCAGTCCAGGTCCCGCAGGTAGGTGTTCTGCGCGAGGACGGCGGCCGCCGGGCCGTCGGTCAGGGTGATGCTCAGCGTGAGCGTGAGCCGGCCGTCCTCGTCCTCTCCGATCTCATTGCGTATCTCCGCGATGTCGGTGTCGTCCAGATGCCGGTAGGTAATGCGCCCGGCGCTCTCCTGCGGAGTGACGCGTTGCACGAAGGTCAGCT
The DNA here is from genome assembly GCF_042890265.1 of Streptomyces sp. NPDC002209. Lineage (NCBI taxonomy): Bacteria > Bacillati > Actinomycetota > Actinomycetes > Kitasatosporales > Streptomycetaceae > Streptomyces > Streptomyces sp. NPDC002209. The sequence continues at coordinate 335,525 of NZ_JBIARX010000006.1, forward strand.
CGCCGCGCCGGATTTCCCGGAGAAATCCATCGGCGTACCGTTCGTTGATCCGGCAATCCGTAATGGCCGGAACATAGCCGGTGGGGAACTCCGCCTTGTGTAGCAGCGCCTGCCACAGACTCTCCCGCGTAGGAGCCGGACACCCTTCCTGAGCTGCGCCGACGACCGGACGGGTCCATGAAAGCGTCAGCATTGATCTCCCCTTTCCGCAGCTAAGCCGGCGTGCAGCATCGGCCGGGCGAACAGTGGTGTCAAAGCCGGGCGGAGTATTGCGTCACCTGCCCCCGGGACCTGACGGAATGAGAGAAGGCCACTGCCTCACCGGCAGTTGTTTCTTGCAGGGTGACGGTTGGTCGTGGCGTTCCGCAGAGCGCCTTCCCGTTAAATCCGAAGCGGAGAATCAGGAGAACGCTGATGTCTGAACGGTTCGACGGCCAGGTCGTCCTCGTCACCGGAGGAGGCGAAGGCATCGGCCGGGCAGCGGCGGTTGCCTTCGCCCGGCTCGGCGCACTGGTGGTGGTCTCGGGCCGCCACCCGGAGACGCTCGAAGGAACGGTCAAGCTGATCCGCGACGCGGGCGGGCAGGCCGACAGCGTGGTCGCCGACGTGTCGGAGACGACGGCCGGCGCGGACGCCGGCGCCGCGTACGTCGTCGCCGAGACCGTGCGCCGGCACGGCGCCCTGGACGTGGCCTTCAACAACACCACCGAACTGGGCCCGCACCAGTCCGTCGCGGACATCGACGAGACGGTCTGGGCGCACACCCTGACGGCCAACCTCACCGGCGTGTGGCTGTCCATGAAGCACGAGATCGCCCACATGGAGAGCGCCGGCGGCGGGGTCATCGTCAACACGGCCAGCAACATCGGCGCCCAGGGCATGCTCCCCGGACTCGGCGCGTACGCCGCGTCCACGGCCGCCGTCAGCGCCCTGACCCGGACCGCGGCCCGCGAGTACGTCGCCCAGTCGATCCGCATCAACGCCATCAGCCCCTGCCCGCTCGGCCGGGGAGCCAGCGTCGAGGAGATCGCCGACACCGTGGTCTGGCTCTGCTCCGACGCGGCCGCGTACATCGTCGGGCACGACCTCGTGCTCGACCGCAAGACCAGCGAGTAGAGCGGTGGCCCGCCCCATGCAGACATCTCCCCGTTCCCCCGGCGATCCCGGCGAGCCCGGCTGGTCCAAGCGGGACAGCGTCGTGGCCGAGGCCGAGGCCGAGGCCGTGGCCGAGCTCGAGGCCGGCGCCGAGGGCGCCGCGCCCGACGTGGTGCTGATCGCCACCGGCAGCGAGATGCGCATCGCCCTCGACGCCCGCGCCATCCTGCACCGCGAGGGCATCGCCGCCCGGGTGGTGCCCATGCCCTGCCCGCCGACGCCGTCGCCGTCGCCGCCCGGCGTCCGGGCCCGGGTGTCCGTGGCGGCCGGCTCCGCGCTCGGCTGCTACGAGCTGCTCGGCGAGGCCGGCATCCCGGTCCGGCTCGACCAGTGCGGCGCACGCGGCCCCTACACCGCGCTCCACGGGCAGCACGGCTTCAGCGCCGCCCGGGTCGCCGCCACCGCCCGGGCCGGGCTGGCCCGCGCCGGACACCGGGAGAGCGCGTGAACACGGCCGTACTGACCGCCCGCATCCCGGGCTCGAAGAGCATCACCAACCGGGCGCTGCTGCTGGCCGCCGCGGCCGACGGGGTCTCGCTGCTGCGGGCCCCGCTGGTCAGCGCGGACACGGTCGCCTTCCGGGAGGCACTGTCCGGCCTCGGCGTGCCGGTCGTGGAGGGCGCCGACGGCTGGAAGGTCACCGGCAGCGGACGCGCCCCGGCCGTCGGCGGCGCGGTGTGGTGCGAGGACGCGGGCACCGCCGCCCGTTTCCTGCCGCCGTTCGCGGCGACCGGCGCCGGCACGTTCACCTTCGACGGCACCGGCCAGCTGCGCGCCCGGCCGCTGCGCCCCCTCGCCGAGGCGCTGGGCCGGCTCGGCGCGGACGCCCGGGTCACCGAGCCCGTCGGCGGACTGCCGCTGACCGTCACCGCCCGGGGCCTGACCGGCGGCGAGCTGACCGTGGACGCCTCGCTCAGCAGCCAGTACCTCACCGGACTGCTGATGGCGGGGCCGCTGATGCGCCGGCCGCTGACCGTACGGGGCGAGGGGCTGGTCAGCCGTCCGTACATCACCATGACCCAGGAGCTGATGCGCCACTTCGGCGCGTACGTCGACGAGTTCGAGGGCGGCGCGATCCAGGTGCTGCCCGGCGGCTACCGGGCCGCCGAACTCGACATCGAACCCGACGCCTCCACCGCCTCCTACTTCTTCGCGGCGGCCGCCGTCACCGGCACCACCGTCACCGTGCCCGGCCTCGGCCGCGGCAGCGTCCAGGGCGACCTCGGCTTCGTGGAGGTGCTGCGCCGGGCGGGCGCCCGGGTGGAGATCGCCCACGGGGCGACCACCGTCACCGCCGCCGGGCCGCTGCGCGGCGGCTTCGCCGTCGACATGGGCGACATCTCCGACACCTTCATGACCCTCGCCGCGGTGGCCCCGCTCGCCGACGCGCCGATCACCGTCCACGGCATCGGCCACGCACGGCTCAAGGAGTCCGACCGGATCGCCGCCGTCGAGGAGAACCTGAAGGCCCTCGGGATCCGCACCGAGTCAGGACCGGACCGGCTCACCGTCCACCCGGGCCGGCCCACGGGCGCCCGGATCGCCTGCCGCCGGGACCACCGGATCGCCATGGCGTTCTCGGTACTGGGCCTGCGCGTCCCCGGCATCACGCTCGACGACCCGTCCTGTGTCGGCAAGACCTTCCCCGGCTTCCACGCCGAACTCGGACGGCTCTTCCCGGCCCACCGCTCGGGCACCCACAGTCACTGACAACGAAAGGGATGTGAGAACCCCCATGGCCGACATACTCATCGCCGGCGGTGGCATCGGTGGCCTCGCCGCGGCGCTCGGACTCGCGAAGCGTGGACACCAGGTCACCGTCCTGGAGCGCAGGGACGTCTTCACCGAGGTCGGCGCGGGCATCCAGCTCGGTCCGAACGCCTTCCACGCACTCGACCTGCTGGGCGTGGGCCAGGAGGTCCGCGACCGCGCCGTCTTCATCGACGAGCTGCGCTTCATGGACGGCACGACCGGCGAGAAGGTCGCCGCGATGCCGGTGAAGGAGAAGTACCGGGGCCGGTTCGGCAACCCGTACGCCGTCGTCCACCGCGTCGACCTGTACCTGCCGCTGCTGGAGGCCGCCCGCCGCCACCCCGGCATCGAGCTGCTGGGCCGCCACCACGTCGTCGCGTACGAGCAGAAGGCGGGCGCGGTCCGCGCCGTCCTCGCCGACGGCCGGCGCCTCACCGGCGACGCGCTGATCGGCGCGGACGGACTGCACTCCGCGATCCGGCAGCAGATGGTCGGCGACGGGGCCCCGCGGGTCTCCGGCCACACCATCTACCGGTCGGTGATCCCGATGGAGGAGGTGCCCGAGGAGCTGCGGTGGAACACCGTCACCCTGTGGGCGGGCCCGAAGTGGCACTTCGTCCACTACCCCATCGCGGGCGGCGAGCACTTCAACCTGGCCGCGACCCGGGACGACGGCGCCACGGAGGCGGTGGCGGGCCTGCCGGCGGAGCACGGCCACGTCGTGAACTCCTTCCCCGAACTGTCCGGCGCCGCACGGCGGCTGCTGGAGCTCGGCCGGGACTGGAAGTCCTGGGTGCTGTGCGACCGCGACCCGGTCGACCGGTGGACCGAGGGCCGGGTGGCGCTGCTGGGCGACGCCGCGCACCCGATGCTCCAGTACGCCGCGCAGGGCGCCTGCCAGGCCATCGAGGACGCGGTGCTGCTGAGCGGGCTGCTCGACGGCTGCCCGGCCGATTACGAGCAGCGGCTGGAGAAGTACAACGCCGCGCGGCGCGAGCGGACGGCGCAGGTGCAGCTGGTCGCCCGGGAGATGGGCCGGCAGCTCTACCACGCGGCGGGCGAGGCGCGGGTCGAGCGCAACGCGATGCTGGCCTCGCTGTCGGACGACGACATGTACGACAAGGTGGCCTGGCTGCACGGCGCGTACGACTTCGACCGCCTCACGGCAGGCTCTTGACGTAGGCCTCGATGGCTGCGGTGACACGGTCGCGGTCGGCGGTCGAGATGTTCGTGACGGCCGCCTGCTGGAGGAAGTAGTAGACGAGGGAGGCCGTGCAGATGTCTGCCTGCTCCTTGGGGAGCAGGCAGATGAGACTGCTCGTGACGGGGCGTTCGCCACGGAAGTTCAGGAGGCGGAGGTGGCCCTTGACGTCCGTCCCCCCGGACTCTCGGACGGTTCCGACGTAGAGACCCGGGACGCCGGTGGGGAGGTTCACCGTCTTTCCCGTGTCCTGTGCCTTGCACGTGCTCGCCGAGGCGTCCGGGTCCCCGTCCAGGTACTTCAGCAACTCGGGTGCGGTCCTGCCGAAGTCGGAGCAGTCCAGGGCCACCCCGGTCACCGTGTCTTCCGTCAGGCCCACCCCGAAATCCTCGAAGTCGAGCGGGGTGTCACCCACGTGTACCTGTCGGCCCACTGCGGAGTCGTAGAAGGCGAGCGTGCACGTCTTGCCCGCCGGCGCCATCAGGTGGGTCTTCGGATCCGCCGCGTACACCCGGGCGCCTGCCGGCACGGTGAGCCGGCTCGGCAGGCGGACCGAAGGCGGCGGGGGCGCGGGTGTTCCTTCCAGGGGCGTACCGGTCCGCGAGCAGGCGGTGACGGAGACCTCCTGGGAGGGGACCTCGACCGGCTTCGCCTCGGGCAGCGAGGGGATCACCAGCTTCTCGAGCACCGCGTTCAGCTCGGCGGAGTCCTGCGTGAACTGCGGTGCGGCGGCCTTGACCGCCGAGGCGAGCTTGGTCAGGACCTCCTGCTCCGCGGCCGGCACGCGGTAGCCGACGAACCGGAACTCCAGTTGCAGGCCGAGGGCGTCCATGCGGTCGCGGACCTGCTTGTTCATCGCCTCCGCGTCGCCTCCGCAGCCGTCGGTGCCCTGCGTGGTGACGACGACGATCCGGTTGCGCTTGCTGGCGCGCAGCGGGTAGCGCCCGGAGAAGTCGTCGATCGCGGCCAGGAGGCCGCTGTTCAGGGTGGCCTTGCCGCCCGGGGTCAGCGCGTGCGCCGCAGCGCTGATCCGTTTCGCGTTGCCGGTTGCGCTGCCGACCAGCTCGCGGGTGTTGTCCCGTTCGCCGCAGACGCCGCCGAACCGGCGCAGGGACAGGGCGTCGCGGTCCCCGGTGTTGCCGACCGCGGCACCGACCGCATCGGCGAGCGCGCCGAAGTCCCGCCCGCCGCCCGGGGATCCGGGGTCGGAGGTGTCGACGAGGAACGCGGTGCGGTACTGCGGGGTGGACCGTACGACGTACGCGACGGTCGCCCCGATGCCGAGCACCGCCACGGCGAGGACCGCCAGGGCGATCCGTAACCAGCGTCTGCGCGGCCGCGCCGCCACCGGGGCCGTCACCGGGCCGCCGGGGCCTTGGCGCGCAGGGCGGCGAGTGCCTTGTTCATCGCGTCCACCTGGGTGTTGTAGTCGGTGGCGGCCTGCTCGAAGGCCTCGTGGCGGGGGCCGAGCGGCGCCTTGGAGCGCGCGGCCTCCAGCAGCCGGTCGGCCGCGTCCAGCACGGTCTTCTGCTGCTCGCGCAGCTTCGCCGCCCGGTCGTTGATGTCGCGCCCCTCGGGGGTCTTCGCCCGTCCGGCGAGGTCCTCGAACTCGGTGCCGACGTGCGGTTCCCTGGCCCGGTCGAGGTTCTTCTCCGCCTCCCCGAGCCGGCCTTCGGTGATCTCCCGTACGGCGGTGTTGATGCGGGTCACGGCCGGGTTGAGGACGTCCACGATCTTCGTGGCGTTGCGGAGGACCGGTTCGGTGTTGGTCGACCATTCGAGGGCCGCGTCGAGGTCGGCCCGGGTGTTGGCGAAGACAGGCTCGGCCGGGTTGGAGCCGGCGGTGGCGATCGACTTCAGGCTCTCGCTCTGGTTCTCGGGTACCTGGTAGCCGATCAGCCGGAACTCGATCTTCAGGCCCGCCGCGCGGATCCGGTCCGCGATCTCCCGCCGTACGAAGTCGGTGTCGTCGTCGCACGCGTCCTTGCCGTGCCGGGTGACGACGACGATGCGGTTCACCTGCTTGGCGCGCTGACCCGCGCCGATCGCGAACGTGCCGGAGAAGTCGTCGACGGCCTGGACGATGCCCCGCAGCAGGGTGGCCCGGCCGCCCACCGCAGCCTGCTGTGCGGCCCGGACGATGTCCTGCCGGTTGTCGGTGCCGAAATCCACCAGCCGGGCCGTGTTGCCGTCCGTACCGCACTCGCCGCCGAAGCGGCGCAGGGCCAGGGCGTCGGAGTCACCCGCGTTCCCCACCACGGCTTTGAGGGAGGCGGCGACGGCGTCCGCGTCCTGGGAGTCCGAGACCGCGGTCGCGTCCATGAGGAACTGCGTCTTGTAGGTCGGTGCGTAGGCCGGCAGCACCCAGCGCACCACCGCCCAGGCCCCGCCGCCGAGCAGCGTCAGGACCACGAGGAGGAGGAACGTGTTCCGGATGCTGCGCGGGACGCGGATGTTGAGGATGCGCAGGTCGCGACCGGCCTGGTAGACCCGGGCCGAACCGGACGCCGTGGCGTCCTGACGCAGCTTTGGGCTCTCGGACGATGCGCCGGAGTCCGCTGAGGGGGTTCCCGTTCCCTTCATGCCGGCCATCGTCGGCGACGATGCATGATCACTTTAAGTGGCCGGACGGTTTGTTTTCGTCACCGCCGCTGCCCGCCGCTGCCCGCCGCCGCCCGCCGCACCGCCCGCCGGGGCGGCCGGTGCGGCGGCGAGGCTGTCCGGTCCGAGTCAGACCGTGAGGACGATCTTGCCCGTGGTGTGGCGGGCCTCACCGAGCTCGTGGGCCTTGCGCACGTCCTGGAGGGGGAAGGTCTCGGCGATCAGGGGGCGCAGCCGGCCCGTGTCCACGAGGGTGGCCAGTTCCTGCAGGACCATGTGGTCGGGGGCCACGTTGACCGTGATGGCGCGGACGCCCGCCGCGGTCGCCTTCGCGGAGATCTCCTCGATCCCGAGGGGGTTCGTCACGCCGATGTAGAGCCCGCCGGGGCGCAGGGTGCGCAGGGAGCGGTCCTCGTACTCGCCGCCGACCAGGTCGAGTACGACGTCCACGTCCCGGACGGCTTCGGTGAAGTCCTGCGTCGTGTAGTCGATCAGCTCGTCGGCGCCCAGCTCGCGCAGCAGCCCGTGCTTGGCCGCGCTGGCCGTGCCGATGACGTACGCACCGCGGGACTTGGCGATCTGGACGGCCAGGTGGCCGACGCCGCCGGCGGCCGCGTGGATCAGCACCCGCTGGCCCGCCTGCAGGTCCGCGCCGTCGACCAGGGCCTGCCAGGCGGTCGAGCCGGCGAGCGGCAGGGCGGCCGAGGAGACGTGGTCGAGGCTGCCCGGCTTGCGCGCGAAGTGGCGCGCGGGCGCGGCGACGTACTCCGAGTACCCGGCGGCCTCGTCGGGGAAGGAGGGGAGGCCGAAGACCTCGTCGCCGACCTTGAAGCGGTTCTCGCCCGCGGCGACCGCCACGACGGTGCCGGAGACGTCCCAGCCGACGCCGAACGGCGGAGTCATCCACAATCCGAATGCCCGGATCTTCCAGTCGATGGGATTGACGCCGGCGGCGTGGGTCTTTACCAGAATTCCCGCGGGGCCGGGAATGGGAAGCGGAGAATCCGTCAGGTTCAGTACTTCGGTGCCGCCCAGGACGTCCTGGCGGACCGTGCGCATCTTTTCTGTCATGCATTCAATGATCGCAACTCGCCAAGCCGAATCCCCGTCGATATTTGGCCATTCACGACCTGACAGACCGGCCCGGAATGGTTTTTGCGCCGAAGGCGCCTGCTCAATGCTGGGGTATATGACTCAGCTGCGATCACTTGGTTCGGCCGGCCCTGAGGTTTCCGCTCTCGGCCTCGGCCTGATGTCCATGTCCGACTTCTACGGCCCTGCCGACCGGGCCGAGGGAGTCGCCACCGCGCACGCCGCCATCGACGCCGGGATCACCCTCCTCGACACCGGCGACTTCTACGGCAGCGGCCACAACGAGCTCCTCCTGCGCGAGGTGCTGCAGAGCCACGACCGCGAGCAGCTCACCCTCAGCGTCAAGTTCGGCGTCCTGCGCGACCCGTCCGGCGGCATCCTCGGCGTCGACTGCCGTCCCGAGGCCGTCAAGAATTCCCTCGCCCAGACCCTGCAGCGGCTCGGCACGGACTACGTGGACGTCTACCGCCCGGCGCGCCTCGACCCGGCGGTGCCGATCGAGGAGACCATCGGCGCCATCAAGGAGATGGTGGAGGCCGGCCACGTCCGGCACATCGGCCTGTCCGAGATCGGCGCGGAGACCCTGCGCCGCGCCTCCGCCGTGCACCCCATCTCCGACCTCCAGATCGAGTACTCGCTGCTCTCCCGCTCCATCGAGGACGAGATCCTGCCGACCGCGCGCGAGCTCGGCACCGCGATCACCGCGTACGGGGTGCTCGCCCGGGGCCTGCTGTCCGGCCGCTGGAACCACCAGCGCGCCGCCGCCTCCGACGACGGCCGCAGCAACTTCCCGCGCTTCAGCGGCGAGAACCTCGACCGCAACCTGCAGCTGGTCGCGGCCCTGGGCAAGGTGGCCGAGGCCAAGGGCGTCACCACCTCGCAGCTGGCGATCGGCTGGGCCATGGCCCAGGGCCCGGACATCGTCCCCGTCGTCGGCTCCCGCCGCCGCGACCAGCTCACCGAGGCGCTCGGCGCGCTCCCCCTCGAGCTGACCGCCGAGGACGTCGCCGAGATCGAGCGGGCCGTCCCCGCCGATGAGGTCGCCGGTACGCGCTTCGACGCCGAGGGCATGGCCATGCTCGACAGCGAGAAGAAGGGCTGAGCATGAGGCCGTTCTGCAGCGCCGCCCAGTGGCAGGCCGAACTCCTCGACGTCGAGGCGTACCTCGACCGCCTCGGCGTCACCGGGCCGCTGGAGCCGGATGCGGAGACCCTGCGCCGGCTGCACCGGGCGCACGCCCTGACGATCCCGTTCGAGAACCTCGACATCCTGCTGGGGCGGGGCATCGACCTCGACGTGGACGTCATGCAGTCCAAGCTCCTGCGCAGCCGGCGCGGCGGGTACTGCTACGAGCACAACATGCTCTTCGCGGTGCTGCTGGAGCGGCTCGGGTACGAGGTCACGCGGCTGTACGCGCGCCCGCTCCTGGACGCGCCCAAGCCGCTGCCCCGGACCCACCTGATGCTGAGCGTGGCCGTGGGCGAGGAGACGTACCTCGCCGACGTGGGCTTCGGCGACGAAGGCCCGCTGGAGCCGATCCCGGTCTCGGACGGGATCGTCTCGGACCAGGGCGGCTGGGTGTACCGGCTGGCCCGCGAGGAGGGCTCCGACAAGGAGTGGGTGCTCTCCCTGAAGCGGGACGAGGGCTGGTTCCCCCTGTACTGGTACGCCACCGAGGCGCACCACCACATCGACTGCGTGGTGGCGAACTACTTCATCTCCACGCACGCGAGCTCGCCGTTCACCGGCCGCGTCTTCCTGGAGCGGATCGCGGAGGACTGGCGGCTCAACCTCAACCACCGCAAGCTCACCCTGACCCGGGCCGACGGCACCGTCGAGGTCCGGCACGTGGCGGACGGGGAGGTGCGCGAGCTGCTGGCCAAGCAGTTCGGGATCGAGCTGACCGAGGAGGAGGCCGCGGTGGTCGTCGCGGCGCTGCCGGCCCCCGAGCCCTCCTGAACCCGCGTACGGACCCTGCGGGGCCCGTGGCGCGCACCCGGCCGGTGCGCACCGCGGGCCCCGTTGCGTTGGCCGCGTGCGGTGCGGGCGCCCGTGCGTGACAAAGCCGTACGGGCCCGGCCGGGGGGAGCCGGGCCCGTACGGCGGACGCCTGAGGGGGGCGCCGAGGGGAAGGGCGGTGCAGGGGGTGTGCGGGGGAAGCGCGGGGGTCAGCGGGGCTGGACGGCGATGCGGGTGGCCTTGCCGGTGGAGGCGCCGCTGGTGACGAAGGAGCCGTCCAGGTTGTTGATGGTGAAGGCGAAGTCGAAGTTCGCGGTGTTCTTGCCGGTCACCGAGATGTTGGCCTTGAAGGTGATGGTGGAGGCGGCCTTGCCGTCCGCGCCGATCAGGAAGGCGACGTCGGTGTCGGAGTAGGTGCCGCAGCCGGTCTGGCGCCACTCGCCGTGCGAGGCGGTCGTGGTGTTGTTCGGCGAGGTGAAGTTGACGACGCCGGCGGTGGCGGTGGCGCTGCCGTAGTAGCTGCCGAGGAAGGTCTCGTGGGTGTTGTCGTCGACGACCTTCCAGCTGCCCGGCAGGGTGTAGCAGCTGCTGCCGCCCTCGACGGCGGCGTTCGCGGAGCCCGTGACGGCCGTCGCGGTGGCGAGCGCGGCGACGCCCGCGAAAACGGCGACCTTGATACGGGTGCTCTTGCGCATGTGATTGTCTCCCATGGAATTGATGAGTATTCCTGCAATTCCTATGATGGCGCGGTGAATTCACGGGAGGTATGGACCAGGTGTCGATCCGTCAGGTCGGCTCGATGCGTTCGCCATGGCAGAAAAACCCCTGTGCCGCACGCGAAATGCGTGCGGCACAGGGGTGTGGATATCAGGGAAATGTTATTCAGTCGATCTGCATGACGATGCGAATGGCCGGGTCGACGTCCGGCTGCTTCGGCATGGCCGCCGGGTCGATGACCAGGCCGAAGTCCTCCTCGTACACGGCGCGCAGGGCGGCGTCGTCCGCCAGCTCCACCGTCACGGTGCCGTTCTCGTCCGTGCGCGTCAGCTCCCGGCCGTTGACGGTGACCCGGCCGCCCTCGTTCTGGATCGAGCAGATGAGGTTGTGCAGGAACACCGAATCGGGCGCCGTGCGGTACCACCACAGCGTCGGGTAGAAGTCCTCGATCCGCACCGGCCGTTCGTCGAGCCGGTATTGGATCTCCCCGTTCAAGTGGACCTGGAGGAAGCCCTCCTCGGGCCGGGTCACCCGGTAATCGCCGTGCGGGTCCTTCTGGACCTCCGCCGACCCGGTCTCCAGCGGGAACCGGCTGTTCTTGCCGAAGCCCACGTCGATCAGCCAGTCCTGGCCGTCCAGGCGCACGCGCAGCGCCAGGTGGCACAGCGGCGCGCCGAACCCGCCGCCCAGGAAGACCTGGCCGGCGAGGATCTCCACGGAGAAGCCGAGCGCCTCCAGGAGGTGCCCGAAGGCGGGGTTCAGCTCGTAGCAGCCGCCGCCGCGCCGGCGGGTGACGATCTTCTCGTACAGGAACTCGCGCTCGAGGCTGAGCTCGGCGCCCTCGACGTGGTAGTCGATGTTCTCGAAGGGCACCGACAGCACGTGGCGCTCCTGGAGGTGCCGCAGGGCGTGGATGTCCGCCTTCTCCGGCCGGCGCGCGCCGATGCGCTCCAGGTACGCGTCCACCATCGCATCGCTGAGCATGGTCTTCGTCCTCTCCTCGGTCATCGGGACCACCCGGTCGGCGGGATGTTGTGGTTCACCCGGAACACGTTCTGCGGGTCGTACGCGTCCTTGACCGCGACGAGCCGGGCGTACGTCGCCTCGTCGTAGGCCGAGCGCAGGTGCTCGGGCGTGCTCTCCAGGGCGCTGATGAAGCTGAGGAACGGGCCGCCGATCCGCCAGGGCTCCATCGTCTCGATCAGCCGCTCCTGGAACTCCCGTACGTCCTGGATGTGTTCGGGCCAGACGGGGGCGCCCGCGAACAGCGTGTACGCGGTCTCGCGGTGCGGCAGCGCGTTGGGGTGCTCGGGCTGCCGGCCCAGGGCGCCGCCCAGGTGGCGCAGCTCGATGCCGGGGCGGACCGCGTCCACCCCCTCCTTGATCAGCGGCAGCAGGGTGTCGATCGCCGCGTCGTCGAGCTCCCGGATCCGGGTGGAGCGCTCGTAGTAGACGAACGGGACGGTCGGGTCCATGTTGATCTCGGCGACCCGCGTGTACGGCATGTCCGCGACGGTGTCGAGGACGGCCGGCGCGATCTCCCGCAACGGGCGCACCAGTTCCTCGCCCTCCCCCACGGGCCCGTTGTACGCGATCCGGATGTGCGCGAGGAAGCGGCCGCGGACCGGCTGCGGCAGCACGTCGATGTCGGGGAAGCGCATCACGGCGATCGAGGACTGCATCGCGTCGGGGACGGTCCGCGTCCAGTCGCGCCAGGTGCGCAGGATCTCGTCGATGTGCTCGCCGGGCAGGAACAGGCCGCCGCCGTAGAGCCGGGCGACGGGGAAGAGGCCGATCTCGATGGAGGTGACCACGCCGAAGTTGCCCTTGCCGCCGCGCAGCGCCCAGAACAGGTCCGGGTGCTCCTCGGGGGACACGAACCGCAGCTCGCCGTCCGCGGTGACCAGGTCGATGTTCTTCACGTGGTCGGCGGCGTAGCCGTACGAGCGGCCGAGCGGGCCGAGGCCGCCGCCCAGGGTGTACGAGACGACGCCGACGCCGGGGGAGGCGCCGTTGAGCGGGGCCAGCCCGAAGGCGGCGGCCTCCTCGATGACCCGGCTCCACTGGACGCCGGGCTCGATGCGGGCGGTGCGGGTGCGCGGGTCGATCCGTACGCCGTCGAGGTTGCGGGTGCTGATCAGCAGGGCGCCGTCGGCGGGCAGCGCGACGCCGTGCCCGGTGGCCTGGACCGCGACCGCGATGCCGCGGCGCGCGGCGAAGCGCACGGAGGCGAGGACGTCGGCGGTGCCGTCGGCGAGGACCACTGCGGCGGGCCGGGCGTCCGGCAGGATCCGGTTGAAGCCGAGCGCCTCGTCCTTGTACGCGTCGGTGCCGGGCAGCAGCAGCGGCCCGCGCAGCTCGGACGCGAGCGCGGCGAGGTCGTCGGTGGTCACGGCGGTGGTGGTCACGGAGGAGGTTCCTTTCGCTGGCGGGGTGCTCACTCGGCGGCCTTGCCGGCGGTGCGCAGGCTCGGGAGGGTGAGCGCGGTGAGCAGCACCACGACGCCGCCCAGCCAGGCCACGGTGATCAGCTCTACCTGGTCGACGATCAGACCGCCGACGAGCGCGCCGAGCGCGATGGCCAGGTTGAAGACCGACACCCACAGGGCCGAGGCGGCCTCCATGGCGTCGGGCGCGGACTTGAGCATCCAGGTCTGCAGGCTGACGGAGACCCCGCCGAAGGCCAGGCCCCACAGGACCAGCAGGGCGATGCCGCCGGCCTGGCTCTTGCCGAGCAGCGGGAAGAGCAGCATCGCGGCGGCCAGCGCGACGATGATGACGGCCATCGTGCGGCCCAGGTTCTTCGCGACGGCCGCGCCGGCGACGAAGTTGCCGATGATGCCGGCGACGCCGAAGCCCAGCAGCAGGACGCTGATCAGGTCCTCGTCGATGCCGGAGACCTGCTGGAGCATCGGGCTGACGTACGTGTACGCGGCGAGGTGCCCGGTGACGATGAGGGCGGTGGCGATGATGCCCGAGCGGACGCCGCGGTTGGCGAACTGGCCCATCAGCTCACCCACGCTGACGGGCTTGGTGGCGGGCAGCGAGGGCAGCAGGACCAGCAGGGCGACGAGGACCGCGAAGGCGAGGACGCCGAGCGTGGCGAACGCGGTGCGCCAGCCGGCCAGACCGCCGATCAGGGTGCCGGTCGGCACGCCGAGGACGTTGGCGGCGGCGACGCCGCCGAAGATGAGCGCGGTGGCCCGGGGGATCGCCGCGGGCTGCACCAGCCGGAAGGCGAGGCCGCCGGCGATGGCCCAGAAGCCGCCGATCGTGATGCCGACGAGGACGCGCGAGGCGAGCAGGATCCCGAAGTTGGGCGCGAGGACGGTGACCAGGTTGGCGACCGCCATCACGGTCATCAGGCCGACGAGCAGGAAGCGGCGGTCCATGCGGCCGACGACCACCGGGATCAGCGGCGCGGACAGCGCGGCGACCAGGCCGGGCACGGTCACCATGAGGCCGGCCGTGCCCTCGGAGACGTGCAGGGCGCCGCCGACCGAGGTGAGCAGGCCGATGGGCAGCTGCTCGGCGGTGACGAGGGTGAAGATGCCGACGGCCACGGAGACGACGGCCAACCAGCTCTTCAGGGACGTGGCTTCCGGCGCCTGCGCCGGTGCCGCGGTCTCGGCGGGTGTTTCGAGTGTTGCCATGACAAGAACCTCATTCGTGTCTCTGGGGGCGGGGGCCGCGCCGCCGGGAGCCGGCAGGTCGGCCGCGGGGCAGGTCAGGTGCGCGGGACCCAGCCGGACTCGTCCCAGAACCGCAGCTGCCGCAGCTTCGACGTGGTGGCGATCTCCGCGACCCGCTCACCGCCGAGGACCAGCGTGCTGGGCTGCTCGGGATCGAAGACCGGCCATGCGGGGCTGCCGGGGCCGGTGGGCACGCCGTCGCGGGCGAAGGCGGCCACCAGGTCCATGAAGGTCTCGGAGACGGCGCGCTCGTGCGGTCCGTCGTGGAACAGGGGCGTGCTCTGCGGGACCGGGTAGGTGGCGGAGACGGCCGAGGGGTCGCCGTACGTGCCGAACAGGAACGGCGAGGTCGCCTCGTGCGGGGTGCCGTGGTGCGGCGGCCGTACGGGATGGGCGAACTCCATGACGTACTGCGGCGACCGGCCGTGCCGGGCGTGCCGCTCGGACAGCCGCATGATCTGGTAGCGGAACAGCGCGTCGCCCCAGATCTCCGTCCACAGCGACAGCGGGTCCAGCGGGAGCCCGTCGGCCTCGGCGGCCTCGCGGTAGGCGGCTATGCAGGCGTCGGCCAGCTCGTACGGGGCCTTGTCCATCCCCTTCTCCAGCACGCCGCGCACGGCTTCGCGGAGCTCGGCGGCGTCGGCGGGCGGCGGGGTGGGGGTGGGCTGCGGGGGGCAGGGGCCGGTGTAGAACGAGCCCTCGGTCCGGGCGTGGACCGCCATGATCGGCACCTCGGGGGTGGGCAGTTCGTAGTCGAAGGCGCTCATCCAGCGGCCGTCGACGACCGGGCCGCGGAACTCGCGGCCGCTGGCGACCTCGCGCTCGCCGGGGAGCCCGCCGAACACCTCCTCCCAGGCGCCCATCAGGGCCGCCGCGGGGACCTCCCGCAGGCCCGGCACCGTCGTGCCGAGCCGGCGCGCGACCGACTCGTACGCCCGGCGGGAGTCGGCGGGGGACAGCGAGGTGGACGGCTCCCACACGTGGCAGGCGCTGATCGGGACGATGCGGCGGATGATGCCGCGCAGCTCGGGCAGGAGCGCGAGCTGCCAGGTGCTCGCCCCGCCGGCGGAGGTGCCGGCGACGGTGATGTTGCCGGGGTCGCCGCCGAAGGCCGCGGCGTTCTCGTGGACCCAGCGCAGCAGCGCCACCTGGTCCTGGAGGCCCCAGTTGGCGAAGTCACCGGTGTCGGGGTCGGTGAACTCCTCGTGCAGGCCGAAGCCGAGCGCGCCGAGGCGGTAGTTGAAGGTGACGACGACGAGGTCGCCGCGGTCGGCGAGGCGGGCGCCGTCGTAGACGGGCAGGCTGCCGCCGCCCACCATCCAGCCGCCGCCGTGGATGTAGACGAGCACCGGCCGGGCGCCCTCGGCGTCCTCTTCGGCGTCGGCGGCGCTGCCCGGGGCCTGCGCGGGGGGCGCGGCCGGCGTCCAGACGTTGGCGTACAGGGAGTCCTCGGCGCTGCCGGGGATGATCGGCTGGAGCGACTCGGGGGCGAACGCCGTGGCGTCGCGCACGCCGCTCCAGGAGGCGGCCGGCCGCGGCGAGGCGAAGCGCAGGCCGCCGACCGGCGGCGCGGCGTAGGGGATGCCGCGGAAGACGGACAGCCGTCCGCAGCGTTCCCCGGCGATCACGCCGGCGCTGGTGTGCGCGAGCACGGATCCGGCTTCGGCATCGTTTTCTGGCGAAGGGCGGTGGGCGGCTGAGGTGGCCATTGCCGTGGGTTCTCCATCGTCATCGGCGGGCGGTCAGTCACGCCGACTCCACGGTGCCCATTCGAACCGAATGTGCCGCGTCGGATGACTCCGGACCATCCGATGCTGGTAACCGCGCGAGAACCCCGCAACAAGCGGAACGGCACTGTGTCAGGTGCCGGGTTGTCCGTCAGATCGATTCGGCAACGACGGGTGGAGGTGTATTTTCATTCGGCGTACGCTGCCGGGTTCGAATCGTCAAGGAGAATGCGATGCTGGACGACGCAGGAGTGGCCGAATATCTCGAGCGGATCGGCGCGAAAAGGCCGGAGAAAGCCGATCTCGAGGGTCTGCGCCACCTTCAGGAGCGGCATGTCCTCTCGGTGCCCTTCGAAAACATCGACTACCACCTCGACCGCGAGATCCACCTCGGCGAGCAGGTCGTCGACAAGATCGTGCGCCAGCGGCGCGGCGGCGGCTGCTACGAGGTGAACACGGCCTTCGCGGTCCTGCTGGAGGCCCTCGGGTACCGGGTCGAGGTCCTGCCGGGCCGGGTCTACCGGCCGGACGGGCTGGGGCCGGCGATGTGCCACCTCGCGCTGCGGGTGACCCTGGACGAACCCTGGCTGGTCGACGCCGGATTCGGCCGCAACAGCCGCCACCCGCTCCGCTTCGCCACCACTGACGTGCAGCAGGACCCGAACGGGGAGTACCGGGTCGCGCCGGCCGGGGCCAGCGGCTTCGACGTGTCCCTGGAGGGGAACCCGCTCTACCGGATCGACGACCGCACCTGCCGCCTCGAGGACTTCGGGCCCACCCTGTGGTGGTGGCGCACCAGCCCCGACTCGCCGTTCCTCCAGGAGCTGTTCTGCTCGCTGCCGCTCGCGGACGGCCGGGTCACGCTCAAGGGGAAGCGCCTGGTCAGGATCGAGGGCGGGGTGCGCACGACCGAGCAGCTGGAGGGCGACGAGCAGATCCTGGCCGCCTACCGCAGCCACTTCGGAATGCTGCTCGACGAACTCCCGAAGACGGTGGCGCAAACCGGACCGTCGGGATCCAGCTGACCTGACACAGACAGTTGACGGACTCATCCGAATGCCGTGGACCGGCTGCTGCGGCGAGGCGCACGATGCGAAGAGTACGGCGTTACTCCGTATCCGGAAGGAGCATTGTGTCCATCGTTGATCCCTTGCTGGAATTTCCACTCGACACCCAGCCGGACCCCGACGAATTCCTGCGCGCCGCCCTGCGGTGGCATTTCTCCCCGGAAACGGGTTCGCCGTTCTGGCTGGAACGCGCAGGAACTCTCGGATTCGATCCGCTGACCGACATCGGCGGATTCGCCGACCTGGGCAGGTTTCCCAACCTCGCCAACGAACTGCGCCACGTACGGGCCGAGGACCTCATACCCCGCGGTTACGGCGAGAAGCCCGAGGTCGTGGGCGTCTACGAGAGCGGCGGCACCACCGGTGCACCGAAGCGCATCGTCCTGCTCCGGGAGTGGCTGGACCGGCTGCTCGCCTGGAGCAGCGCCCAGCTGGACCGCCACGGCGTCCCGCAGAACGTGAACTGGCTGGTCGTCGCGCCGACGGGGCCCCACATGGTCGGTGACGTGATCAAGCGGCAGACCGCCTTCCGCGGTGGCCTCGCCTTCACCGTCGACCTCGACCCGCGCTGGGTCAAGAAGTTGATATCCGACGGCAAGGGCGCCGAGGCCGGCGCGTACGCCGAGCACATCGTCGACCAGGTCGCCTTCCTGCTGCAGACCCAGGACATCGGCGTCCTGATGTGCACGCCGCCGGTCCTGGAGCGCCTCGCCCGCCGCGAGGACCTCGCCAAGCTGATCGACGAGAAGGTCAAGGCGATCAACTGGGTCGGCACCCAGATGGACGCCGACACCCGCTACCTGTACCGCACCGAGGTCTTCCCCAAGGCCCACCTGTACAGCGGCTACGGCTCGACGATGATCCTCGGCAACGCCAGCGAGCGCCCGGGCCTGTCCGACGACGACCCGTGCATCTACGACCCCTTCTCCCCCCACATGATCTTCGACGTGGTCGACCCGGAGACCCGCGAGACCGTCCCGTACGGCGAGCGCGGCCAGGTCGTCATGCACCACATCAGCAAGAGCCTGTTCATGCCGAACAACCTCGAGCGCGACTACGCGACCCGGGTGCCCGCCCCCGAGGGCATCTGGCAGCTCGGGGACTCCGTGGCGGACATCGCCCCGGTCCAGGAGTTCGACAACGAGACCGTCATCGAAGGGGTCTATTAATGAGCGCGGGGAGCGGCGGCAGCGCCGGGAGTACCGGCGGCGCCGGCCTGATCACGCTGGACGCACTCGGGCCCTCCGGACCCTTCCGCGCCCGCAAGCGCATGACCGTCACCGATGTGACGGGCGCCCCGGTCGCCGAACTCAGCCTGGTCCCGAAGCTGTTCGTGACCCGCGCGATGGACGCCCTGCGCAAGGCCGGCTCGCTGCCCGCCGACGAGCGGACGGCAGCGCTGGCCCGCGCCGGGAAGATCTTCGCCGAGGAGACGATCGACGGGCTGTCGTTCGCCGAGTACGAGCACACCGTCGCCCGGGTCTCCGGCGTGCCCATCGGCGTCGTGCAGGCCGCGACCGCCGCCATCATCGAGGCGACCGAGCAGTCCCGGTTCGCCGCGTACCAGGCCCGGCCGACCGGCGCGGTGGACGACTGGCGCGCCGGGGAGACCCGTACGGGCAGCGCCGTGTGGACCCGGCGCGGCGACGTGTTCGCCGTGCACGCCGCCGGCAACCACCCCGGTCCGCACTCGCTGTGGGTCGAGGCCCTCGCCCTCGGCTACCGCGTCGCGGTGCGGCCCTCGCGCCGCGAGCCGTTCACCCCGCACCGGCTGATCTCGGCGCTGCGGGCCGCCGGCTTCGGCAACGACCAGGTGGTGCTGCTGCCCACGGACTACGAGGCCGCGGACGAGATCCTGCGCAGCGCGGACTACGGCCTCGTGTACGGCGGCGACGACGTCGTGCGCAAGTACGCGGGCACCAACGTGCTGCCGCAGGGCCCGGGCCGCTCCAAGATGCTGGTCCCGGCCGGTGTCGACTGGCGCGACCACCTCGACACGATCGTGGACTCCATCAGCCACCAGGGCGGTGTGGCCTGCATCAACGCCACCACCGTGCTCGTCGACGGCGACCCGGCGCCGCTCGCCCGGGCCATCGCCGAGCGCCTCGCCACGATCCCCAGCCTGCCCCCCGAGGACGCGAAGGCCGTCCTCGCGGTGCAGCCGGTGGAGGGGGCGCGCGCCATCGAGAAGTTCCTGCTCGCCAAGGCGGCCGGGACCACCGCGCACCTCGGCGGCGACGGCATCGTGGAGGAGCTCGGCGACGGCAGCGCCGTACTGCGCCCGGCCGTGCACGAGCTGGCGCGGCCGGACGCCGAGCAGGCCGGCATCGAACTGCCCTTCCCCTGCGTGTGGGTGGCCCCGTGGTCGCCCGCCGACGGGATCGGCCCGCTGCGCAACTCGCTGGTGCTGACCGCGTTCACGCAGGACGAGGTGCTGATCGACGCGCTGCTCCAGGAGCCCACGATCAGCAACGTCTACCTGGGCGACCACCCGACGTACTGGATCAGGCCGGGCGTTCCGCACGACGGCTACCTCGGCGAGTTCCTGATGCGGACCAAGACCGTCATCCGCGACTGACGCACCGAACGGGTCCGGGCCTCGGCCCGGACCCGTTCACGCACGGCACTCCGCCGCGTGCGCACAGGTCTCCCGCCTTCCCCTTCTTCCCGTCACCCAGTCATCCCGTCACCCACAAAGGAGCGTATTTGTCATGTCCATGAATGGAACGGCAGGGTCCAGACCTGTGAGACCGCCCCGGCTCCCCTCGCTGACCGGACTCCGCTTCCCCGCGGCCCTCCTGGTCTTCTTCTTCCACGCCTCCCTCGGGGTGCCGTGGATCCGCCTCTTCGAGGACGACGCGGCGAACGACGCCTTCGCCAGGTACGCCTCGCAGGCCGGCGCGCTCGGCGTCACCTTCTTCTTCGTGCTCAGCGGCTTCGTCCTGACCTGGTCGGCCCGCGAGCAGGACACCATGCGGGCCTTCTGGCGCCGCCGCTTCGTCAAGATCTACCCGAACTACGTGATCACCTGGGCGCTCGCGCTGCTCACGTTCGCGGCGGTCATGACGAAGCCCTGGCAGGCCGTGGTCAACCTGCTCATGGTGCAGGTGTGGGTACCGGACTTCGCCACCAACTTCAGCGTGGACCCGCCCAGCTGGTCGCTCGGCGCCGAGGCGATCTTCTACCTCGCCTTCCCGCTGCTGTTCCTGCTGATCAAGAAGATCGACCCCGCGCGGCTGAAGTGGTGGATAGCCGGCGTCGTCGCCGCCATCTGCCTCACCCCGACGCTGACCTACGCGGTCATCCCGGGCGGCGGCATGCAGATGCCCGGCGCCGACGGCACCTCGACCGTGCAGTACTGGTTCGCGTACGTCCTGCCGCCCGTCCGGCTGCTCGACTTCGCCCTCGGCATCCTGGTCGCCCGCGCCGTGATGGCGGGCCGCTGGCGCAACATCGGCACGACCTGGTCGGCGCTGCTGCTCGCCGCGAGCTACGCGGTCGCCATGAACGTGGAGCACCTGTACGCGCAGCGCTCGGTCACCCTCGTCCCGATCGTGCTGCTGATCGCGGCCGTCGCCACGCGCGACGCGGAGAACAAGCCGACGCCGTTCAACAACCGGTTCATGATCTGGCTCGGCGAGATCTCCTTCGCCTTCTACCTGCTCCACTACATCGTCCTGGCCTACTCCCGGGACCTGCTGGGCGACCGGCTCTACTCGACCCCGGTCGCCGTCGCCCTGATCGCCGCCCAGATCGTCGTCGCGGTGCTGCTGTCCTGGGCGCTGTACGCGTGGGTGGAGGCGCCGATCACGCGCCGCTTCTCCAGCTCCCGCAAGGCCAGGGCGGCGAAGGCCGCGGCGGCCGAGGCCGCCGTCCGGGGCGACTCCGAGGGCCGCACCCTCGAGACCGTCTGACCCCTGCGCGTTCCACCGCACGGCCGCGCCGCCCCCGCCGGCGCCCCACCGGCCCTGCCCTGCGCCGCCCTTCGGGTTCCCGGGACCCCGAAGGGCGGCGTCCTGCGTCCGGCGCCCTCAGGCCGCGCCGGCCAGCAGCCGGTGGGCCGCCGCGGGCAGGCCCAGGCCGACGTAGGGGCGCAGCTCGCCGTACGCGCGGGCGTCACCGACGAGGATGCCGCCGAGCAGGGTGCGGCAGTCCGCGTCCAGCACGAGCTTCGCGTACGTACCCGCCGCCTCGTCCAGCCGGCTCAGCTCCACGGCGCCCGCGGCGGCCGCATGGGCGTCCCCGAAGCTCGCCACCTCCACACCGAGCAGCTTGAGCCGGGTCGACAGGTCCGCCTCCCCGAAGGGCTCCCCGCCCAGGCCCAGTAGCTGCCGGGCGACGGAGGCCGCCATCCGGTAGCCCGGTGCGGCCAGCCCGTGGCAGCGGCCCGACACGGCCGCGCACTCGCCGATCGCCCAGATCCGCTCGTCCCGCGTCCGGCACAGCTCGTCGACCAGGAACCCGCCGCGCTCGCCCGTGGCCAGGCCCGCAGGGCCCGCGAGCTCGTCCCGCGGCCGCACCCCCGCCGAGAACACCACGACGTCCGCCTCGAGGGTGCTGCCGTCGGCCAGGACCACCGAGGCCACCCGGCCGTCGGGGCCCGCTTCGAGCGCCGCCGTCGCCACACCGCAGTGGATCCGCAGCCCGCGCTGCGCCACGCGCCGCCCGAGGACGCCGCCGCCGGCCGCGTCCACCTGCAACGGCATCAGCCGCGGGGCGAGTTCCACCACGTGCGGCTCCATGCCGAGCAGCCGCAGCGCGTTCGCGGCCTCCAGACCGAGCAGCCCGCCGCCGATCACCACGCCGGGGCGGCCCGGCACGGCGGCCGCGCGGAGCGCGTCGAGGTCGCCGAGCGAGCGGTACCCGAAGCAGCCGGGCAGGTCGCGACCCGGCACGGGCGGCACGAACGGCCGCGAGCCGGTGGCCAGGACGAGCGCGTCGTACGCGACCACGTCGCCGGCGGTGGTGGTCACGGTGCGCGCCGCCCGGTCCACGGCGGCCACGCCGGTGCCCAGCCGCAGCTCCGCCGGCGGGTCGTCCGGGGATCCGGGCCCGGCCAGGGCCAGGTCCGCCGCGCTGCGGCCGTCGAGGTACGAGGACAGCGCGACCCGGTCGTACGCGGGATGCGGCTCCTCCCCGAGCACCACGATCCGCCAGTCCCCGGCGGCATCGAGGCCCCGCAGCTCGGCGACGAGCCGGTGGCCGGCCATGCCGTGCCCTGCGACGACGAGGGTACGAGCGGTACGGGTCATGACGTGCTGCCCCCTTCGGGCCGTACGGCGGCACACAGTGCGCGGACGACGTCCGTGCAGCCTCCGCAGCCGGTGGTGGCGCGGGTGGCCGCGGCGATCTGCGCCAGGTCGGCGGCGCCGGCCCGGCAGGCCTCGGTGACGGTGTGCTTCCTGACGTTGTTGCAGCGGCAGACCACCGCGTCGCCGGGGAGTTCGCCGGCCCCCGGCGCGGCCGGTGCGATGCCGAGCAGGAGCTCCAGCCGCCCGGCCGGCACCGGCAGGCCGAGCTCGTACAGCCGGCTCACGGCGGCGATGGCCCGCGGCAGCCCCAGCAGGACCGCCCCGGTGATCCGCTGCCCGTGCAGGGTGAGGCGGGCGTACCGGCCGCGCGCCGGATCGGTGAGCGCGACAACCTCCGCGCCCTCGGGGTCCGGCCCGCCCGGGCCCAGGCGGACCAGGTCGACGCCGGGCACCCGCAGCCGGGTGATCTGCCGGGTGCCGCCGTACTGCGCGGCGCTGCCGGTGAGCTGCCGGGCCAGCGACTCCGCCTGCGCCCAGGCGGGTTCGAGGTGCCCGGCGGTGTCCTGCGGGTGCTCGGCGCAGTCGCCGACGGCGTGGATGCGCGGGTCGTCGGTGCGCAGCAGGCCGTCGACGACCACGCCGGTGCGCACGGTGAGCCCGGCCCGGCGGGCGAGCCCGGTCTCGGGGACCGTGCCGGTGCCCAGCAGCAGGGTGTCGGCCGCGAGCACCAGACCGTCGTCGAGGGTGAGCTTGCCGGGGCAGTACGCGGCCGCCGTACGGCCCGCACGGACGTCCACCCCGAGGTCTTCGAGGCGCCGGGTGAGCAGCGCGCCCGCGGCGGCGTCCAGGTACCGGTGCAGCGGATGCGGCCCGCGGTGGACGAGGGCCACCTCGTGCCCGGCCCGGCGCAGCGCGGCGGCCGCCTCGACCCCGAGCAGCCCGCCGCCCAGGACGACGGCGGCCCCCGGGGGCGCCGCGGCGCACCGCTCGGCATCGGCGAGGGTCCGCAGCGCCGTCGCGCCCTCGGCCGGCAGCCCCGGGATGCGGGGGACGGCCGGGCGGGACCCGGTGGCCAGGACCAGCGTGTCGTAGCGGTGCACGGAGCCGGCCGTGCCGTCGGTGCAGTGGACGAGCCGGCGCGCGCGGTCGATCCGGGTCACGGTGACCCCGGTGTGCAGGCGGACGCCCGCGGGCAGCGCGGGCAGGGCGAGGGCGGGGGCCGGCAGCGTCCCGTCCAGGACGGAGCCCAGCAGCGCCCGCTGGTACGGGGCCTCGTGCTCGGCGCCGAGCACGGTGATGCCGCCCCGGTGCCCGTGGTGGTGCAGCCGCTCCGCGAACCGCTGCCCGGCCGGGCCGGCGCCGACCACCAGCACCTCGCCCGCGCTCACCCGTGCACCGCCTCTGCCGGCTCGATCCGCACCGCGCACACCTTGAACTCCGGCATCTTGCTGCGCGGGTCGAGCGCCGTACCGGTGATCAGGTTGGCCCGGCCCGCCCCGGCGAAGTGGAACGGCAGGAACACCGTGTCCGTCCGCAGCGAGGGGACCAGCCGGACCCGGGCCAGCGTGCTGCCGCGCGCCGAACTCACCCGGGCCCAGCCGCCGTCGGCCAGCCCGTGGCGCCCGGCCGTGTCGGGGTGCACCTCCACGAACGCCTCCGGCGCGGCCGCGGCGAGCTCCGGGACCCGTCGGGTCTGCGCACCCGACTGGTACTGGGCGAGCACCCGCCCGGTCGTGGCGTACAGCGGGAACGCGGCGTCGGGCGTCTCGGCGCCGTCGCGGTGCTCGACCTCGGCGAACCGGGCCAGCCCGTCCGGGTGGGCGAAGGCGTCGAGGAACAGGCGCGGGGTGCCGGGGTGCGCCGCCTCGTCCTCGGCGGTCTGCGGGCACGGCCAGTGCAGCGCTTCTCCCGCGTCGAGCCGCTCGTAGCTGATGCCGGAGTAGTCGGCGCGCCCGCCCTGCGAGGCCCGCCGCAGCTCCTCGAACACCTCGCGCGGCGCGGCCCGGAAGCGTTCCGCGGGCTGGCCGAGCCGGACCGCGAGGCCGTGCAGCACCTCCAGGTCGCTGCGTGCCTCGCCGGGCGGAGACAGCAGCCGCCGCCTGCGCAGCACCCGGCCCTCGAGGTTGGTCATCGTGCCCTCCTCCTCGGCCCACTGGGTCACGGGGAGGACGACGTCCGCCAGCTGCGCGGTCTCGGACGGCACGAAGTCGGCCACCACCAGCAGGTCCAGGGACTTCAGCCGCTCCCCGATCCGGGCCGCGTGCGGCGCCGAGACCACCGGGTTGGAACCGAAGACGAGCAGGGCGCGCGGCCCGCCGTCCGTGCCGAGCGCGTCGAGGAGTTCGTACGCACTGCGCCCGGGGCCCGGCAGTGCGTCCGGATCCACCCCCCACACCGCGGCGACGTGGGCGCGCGCGGCGGGGTCGGTCAGCATGCGGTAGCCGGGCAGCTGGTCGGCCTTCTGGCCGTGCTCGCGCCCGCCCTGGCCGTTGCCCTGGCCGGTCAGGCAGCCGTAGCCGCTGCCCTCGCGGCCGGGCAGTCCGAGGGTGAGCGCGAGGTTGATGAACGCGGCGACCGTGTCGGTGCCCTTGCTGTGCTGCTCGGCGCCGCGCCCGGTCAGCACGTACGCCCGCTCCGCGCCGGCCAGCAGCCGGACCGCCTCGCGCATGTCGGCGACCGGGACCCCGGTGACCCGCTCCACCCGCTCGGGCCACCAGGCGGCGGCCCGTGCCCAGGCGGCGTCGAAGCCGGTGGTCCGCTTGTTCCGGTAGCCCTGGTCGGCGTGCCCCTCGACGACGGCGAGGTGGAACAGGCCGAGGGCGAGCGCGAGATCGGTGCCGGGCGTCGGCTGGAGGTGCAGGGCGGCGCCCTCGGCGGTGGGGGTGCGGCGCGGGTCGATGACGATCAGGTCCGCCCGGCCGAGGTGGCGCATCAGCGGCGGCATGGTCTCGGCCGGGTTGGCCCCGGCGAGCAGGATCACGTCCGCGCCGCCGAGGTCGGTGACGGGGAACGGCAGGCCCCGGTCGAGCCCGAAGGCCGCGGAGCCGGCGGCCGCCGCCGAGGACATGCAGAACCGGCCGTTGTAGTCGATCTGGCTGGTGCCCAGCGCGACCCGGGCGAACTTGCCCAGCTGGTAGGCCTTTTCGTTGGTGAGCCCGCCCCCGCCGAACACGCCGACCGCGTCGGGGCCGTGTGCGGCGCGGATCTCCCGCAGCCGGGCGGCGATCGTGTCGAGCGCGGCCTCCCAGGTGGCGGGGGCGAGCACGCCGTCCGCGTCGCGCACCAGGGGGCGGGTGAGCCGCCCCGGGGTGTCCAGCAGCGCGGGCGCCGTCCAGCCCTTCTGGCACAGCCCGCCCTGGTTCACCGGGAACTGCGTCGGCTCGACGGTCGTACGGCCTGCCGCGTGCGTGAGCCGCGTACCGCACTGCAGCGCGCAGTACGGGCAGTGCGTGACGGCCTCGGCGGGTGCGGTGGCCTCGGAGGATGCGCTGGCCTCGCAGGACGCGGTCGTGTCAGACACGGGAGGCCCCGGTCCGCACGCGCTCCGGCGCGCTCTCGCCGGCCGGCCGCCTGCGCAGGTAGACCGCCCAGGTGACCAGGACGCACACCAGGTAGAAGCCGAGGAAGGCGACGAAGGCGGGCTCGCCGGACCCGGCGGGGCCGCTGTACGCGCTGCGGAAGACCAGGTTGACCGCGACCCCGCCGAGCGCGCCCACCGCGCCCGCGATGCCGATGACGGCACCCGACAGCCTGCGGGCCCGGGCGAAGGCGGCGCTCGCGTCGAGGCCGGAGGTGACCTCCTCCTCCGCCTGCCGGGCGAAGACGGCGGGGATCATCTTGTACGTCGAGCCGTTGCCGATGCCGGTCAGCACGAACAGGGCGGTGAACCCGGCTACGAAGAGCCCGTAGGAGCCCTGCGCCGAGGCCAGCAGCAGAACCGTGGTGCCGGCCGCCATCGCGCAGAACGTCAGCAGCGTGACCCGGGCACCGCCCCACCGGTCGGACAGCAGCCCGCCCACCGGCCGGAACAGCGAGCCGAGCAGCGGCCCGAGGAAGGTGTACGAGGCGGACTCGAGCGGGGTGGCGCCGAACTGGCTCTGCAGGACCAGCCCGAAGGCGAAGCCGTAGCCGATGAACGAGCCGAACGTGCCGACGTAGAGGAGCGAGATCCACCAGGTGTGCGGGTTGCGGGCGGCCTCGCGCTGGGCGCCGGGGGCGCTGCGCACGGCCGCGAAGTTGTCCATCTTCAGGGCGGCGAGCAGCGAGGCCGCCACGATGAGGGGGAGGTAGACGGCGATGACGTACGCGGGGTGGGTGCTGCCCGCGGTGGCGATGACGAGCAGGCCGATCAGCTGGATCGCGGCGACCCCGAGGTTCCCGCCGCCCGCGTTGATGCCGAGGGCCCAGCCCTGGAGGCGCTGCGGGAAGAGGGCGGTGATGTTGGTCATCGAGGAGGCGAAGTTGCCGCCGCCGACCCCGCCGGCGGCGCCGATCAGCAGGAACACCCACAGCGGGGTTCCGGGGCGCTGCACGAAGTACAGGGCGGCGAGGGTGGGGACGAGCAGGACGGCCGAGGCGAACGCGGTCCAGTTGCGGCCGCCGAAGCGGGTCACGGCGTAGCTGTAGGGGAGCCGCAGGGCGGCGCCGACGAGGGTGGGGACGACGACGAGCAGGAACTTCTGGGCGGGGGTGAAGCCCAGGCCGATCGCGGGTGACATGAAGAGCACCAGGACCGACCACATGCTCCACACGGAGAAACCGATGTGCTCGGAGAGGACGGAGAGGATCAGGTTGCGGCGGGCGGTCTGCTTGCCGGAGCGCTGCCAGAACTCCTCGTTCTCGGGGTCCCAGTCCTCGATCCAGCGTCGGGTTGCCGGCCGTGCGGGCCGTGCGGGCGGCGTCATGGCTTCTCGGCTTTCTGTTCGGCGGCTGACCTCCTGAACTATACAGTTCAGTTCAGTTAATCTCCATGGTTGGTTCCGGGATTCCGGCGGTCAGTCGGACCGGGCCAGCGCGCGGTCCACCAGCGGGCCCGCGCCCCCGGTGTACGTACCGGGATCGCACAGCCGCGCCAGCTCCTCCGCGCTGCGGCTCCCCTTGAACACCGGCTCCTCGGCCAGGAGTTCGTACAGGGGGCAGCCGCTCTCCTCGGCCGCGGCCGAGACCCGGGTCAGCAGCTGCTTCGCCGCCGCCTTGCCCAACTCCGGTGCGAGCACGGCCGCGATCCGCTCGGAGACCACCTGGCTGCCGGTCAGCAGCAGATTGGTCCGCATCCGCTCCGGCCGGGCGGTCAGCCCCCCGGCCAGCTCGACCGCGGTGTGGGCGGCGCCGCCGACCAGCCGCAGGGACTCGCGCAGCAGCTGCCATTCGGCGTGCCAGGCCCCGGCCGAGCGCTCGTCCTCCGAGACCAGGCACTGCACGAGCCCGGTGGCGAGGACCGGGACCTGGAGGGCCGCGCTGCGCAGCAGCGTGCTCAGGACCGGGTTGCGCTTGTGGGGCATGGCCGAGGAGCCGCCCCGGCCGGCCACGGCGGGCTCGGCGACCTCGCCGACCTCGGTCCGGGCCAGGTTCTGCACGTCGATCGCGATCTTCCCGAGGGCGCCGGCGGTGAAGGCGAGCGCGGCGGCGAGATCGGCCACCGGGGTGCGCAGCACGTGCCAGGGCAGGGCGGGGCGGGCCAGTCCGGTCTCGGTGGCGAAGGCCCCGACCAGGTCGTCCAGGTACGCGCCGGGGTCGAGCGGGCGCCCCGCGCCGTCGATCCGGGCGTATTCGAGGTAGCCGGCCAGCGTGCCCGCCGCACCGCCGAGCGACACCGGCAGCCCGCCGTCCTGCACCCGGGCCAGGCGCCGGTCGGCGTCCAGGACCAGCTGCCGCCAGCCGGCCGCCTTCAGCCCGAAGGTGGTGGGCACGGCCTGGAGGGCCAGCGTCCGGCCCGCCATCGCCGTGTCCCGGTGCTCACCGGCCAGCCGGGCCAGGGCCTCGGCGGTACGGGCCAGGTCGGCCCGGATCAGTTTCAGGGTCCGGGCGGCCACCAGCATGGCGCCGGTGTCGAAGATGTCCTGGCTGGTGGAGCCGCGGTGCACGTACTCGGCGGCTCCGGTCCCCTGCGTGTCCTGCTCGGCGACCACCCGGGTCAGCGCCTGCACCAGCCCGACCACCGGGTTCGCGGTCTCGCGGGAGGCCAGGGCCAGGGCCCGCAGGTCGAGGTGCTCGGCCCGGGCCGCCCGGGTGATGGCCTCGGCGGCGGCCTCCGGCAGGGTGCCGAGTCCGGCCTGGGCCCGGGCCAGGGCGGCCTCGGCGTCGAGCATGGCCTGGAGCCAGGCCAGGTCGCAGACGGCCTCCTCGGCGGGGGTGCCGGCCCGTACCGGCGACAGCAGCCCCGCGTCGGTGAGCGCGTCCTGCGCTGCCGGGACCATGCGGGCCGTGCTCATACCAGGACTCCGGTCAGGTCGGTCTCGGCCGGCAGCGGCGCGACACCGCTGGGGACCACGCTCGCCGCCGGGAGGGCCAGGACGGAGCGGGCGATGGCGTCGGAGTCGCCGAGGGTGACCGAGTCGACGCCCGGGCGGATGCCGGCCGCGGTGACCCAGTGCACGGACTCGGTGGGCACCCCGTACGCGAACCGGCGCGGGTGGGCACGGCCGCGGGCGTCGAGCAGCCGGTACGGGCGCTCGGTGACGGCGAGGCCGCCGGACTCGTAGCTGCTGCCGTCGGCGCCGGCGATCCGGTACGTGGTGCACTGCTCGGTGTCGAGCAGGTGGCGCAGCAGCGGGTCGTCGGTGCGCCGCAGGTCGGGCTCGGGCAGCCGGGCCTCGATCAGGACGGTGGCGCGGACCGCGGGGCCGGGGACGGCACGGGACTGCGCGATGAAGGTGGCGTCGGCTCCGGCGGCGGTGTCGACGCGGATCTCGGTCCCCGGACCGGTCAGGACGAGCACCCCGGCGTCGATGAGCGCGATCATCTCCTCGATGCGGGAGGCCGGCGGGCCGATGGAGAGGAAGGCGTTGAGCGGGGTGTACCAGCCCTCCAGGTCGTCGCGGTGCGAGTCGCCGTCCAGACCGCCGTGGTCGACGGCGAGCCGGATCTCGTTGCGCAGGTCGCGCATCACGTCCAGGGCCGCCTTGAGCGGGCCGCTGAGGTTGCCGGCCCTGGCCTCCGCGACGTCCTTGGCCAGGTACGCCACCAGCCAGTCCCGGAACTCCTCGCGGCTGGTGAACTCGCGGTCGCCGTACGGGCGGGAGAGCTTCTCCCAGTCCCAGCGCTGCTCTTCCTCGATGCCGTAGACGTCCAGCAGCGAGCCCCGGTCCTGCTCCGACTCGAGCGACAGGTAGCGCCGGGTGAACCCCTCGCGCTCGGCGCCGCGGCCGCGGCTCTCCAGGAGGGTGCCGTAGTACACGCTCTCCGTCTCGCGGGAGATGAGCGGCCACAGGTCCGCCGAGAAGCTGATGCCCTCGCCGTCCTCGGAGCGGCGGCGCATCTCGGCGATCTTCTGCGGGGTCAGCAGGCGGGGCAGGTAGCGGCCGTACGCGCCCTTCTCGTTCTCGCCGCGGGCGTGGTACGGGATGCCGCGCCGCGAACTGGCGTACAGGACGGGCTCGTTGCCGGAGGGCCGGTAGACCAGGCGGCCGTCCTCGGCGCGGACGAAGACGCCTCCGCGGCCGGCGGTGAAGAGCGCCATGTGGTCGAAGAAGTTCAGGCCGAGGCCGCGCAGCAGGACGTTCTCGCCGGGCCCCACGACGTTCAGGTCCAGGTCGGCCGGGTTGGCGGGCGTGACGTACGTGAGGTGGTGGATCCGGGCGAGGCTCGCGGTCTTCGCCTCGCGGGGGGTCAGCCGGGCCGGTACGTGGCCCTGCGCCATCACGATCGCGTCGAGGTCGTTGAGCCGGGTGCCGTTCTCGAGGCGGACGCCCTGCTGCCCGCCGGTGGTGCCGTGCGTGTCGGCCATGGCCACGGCCCGGGAGCGGTGCACCTCGACGGTGACGTGGGCGGGGGCGTTGCTCACGACGCGCTCGAAGGTGGCGCGCAGGTAGCTGCCGTAGAAGGCGCGGGTGGGGTAGGTGTTCGGGCCCAGCCGGCGCGCCTCGGCGAGGGTCGCCTCGTCCGCGGCGCCGGACTCGGCTATGCCGCGGGCCCACTCGTACAGGCTCGGGCCCGGCTCGATCGGGCCCTCGGTGCGGACGCTGTCGTCGGTGTAGATGGTGATCTGGGAGGCGACCGTGTTCATCAGCAGGTGCTGGGACTGGTCGGAGCGCCAGACCTGGCCGGCGCCCGGCGCCGACGGGTCGACCACGTGGACGGTGACCGCGGAGTGCCTAGGGTTCCTGCGCTCGTTGGCGCACAGGCGCTCCAGGACGGAGAGGCCGCGCGGGCCGGCGCCGATGATGGCGACCTGGTGCTGTCCCTGCTTCTGTCCCTGGTTCCGGTTCATCGCTGCTCTCCGTTCGGGGTGGTGTTCTCGTCGAGGGTGCGGGCGCCGTGCATCCAGGCCACGTAGTCGTGGAGCTCTTCGGGGGTGTACGAGGACAGCTGGTCGTTGCGGGCCGAGGCGGCGGCTCCGGAGGTGTGCCAGAGCTTGATGCTCTCCCGGGCGAGGAGCTGGATCCGGGCGGTCCGCTCGCGCCGCTCGGCGTTGAACTTCTCGAAGCGCCCGGGGAGTTCACCGGCGCCGCAGTCGAGCAGGTCGCCCAGGATCACGGCGTCCTCGAGGCCCTGGCAGGCGCCCTGCGCCACGTAGTGGAGCATCGGGTGGGCGGCGTCGCCGAGCAGGGCGACCCGGCCGTCGGTCCAGGTGTCGACCGGGTCCCGGTCGACCAGCACCCAGGACTTCCAGCCCTCGCCCAGGGCGAGCAGGCGCTGTGCGTCCTCGCCGAGGGCGGCGAACTCGCGGCGGATGTCACCCGGGGAGGCGGGGACCCCGGCGAGCGTCTCGGCCGCCTTGTTGTCGCTGCTGGCCGCGAGGTTGAGGTACTTGCCGCCGGCGATCGGGTAGTGCACGAAGTGGCAGTGGGGGCCGGTCCACCAGGTCACCGAGGTGAGGTGGCGCAGCTCCTCGGGGACCTGCTCCATCGGGATGATCGCCCGGTAGACGGTGATCCCGGAGTTGCGGGGCGCGCCGTCGCCGACGAGCTGGGCGCGGATCGCGGAGTGGATGCCGTCGGCGCCGATCAGGGCGTCACCGGTGATCCGCTCGCCGCCCTCCAGGAGGACCGTGGCTCCGGTCTCGTCCTGTTCGTACCCGAGGGCGGTGGCGCCGCTGCGCAGCTCGATGGCGTCGTCGGCCTGGCAGGCCTCGAGCAGCTTGGTGTGCAGTTCGGCGCGGTGGACGACGGCGTAGGGGTTGCCGAACCGTGCGCGGTAGCGCTCGGTCAGGTCCATGCTGACCACGTGCCGGCCGGTGACCCCGTCCATGAACCGGAGCTCGTCCATCTGTACGGCGGTGGCGCGGACGGCGTCGCCGAGGCCGAGGCGGTCGAGGGCGTGCAGGCCGTTGGGCGCGAGCTGGATGCCGGCGCCGATCTCGGCGAACTCGGGGGCGCGTTCCAGGACGAGGACGCGGTGTCCCCGGCGAGCGGTGGCGAGGGCGGTGGCCAGCCCGCCGATCCCGCCGCCGACGATGATCAGCTTCGACATCAGACGTTCTCCTCGGTGCGGTCGGCGGTGGCGCCGGCGGTGGCTCCGGCAGGGACGCCGGAGGTGAGCAGCCGGGCGAGCTCCAGCCGCTTGATCTTGGTGGTGGCGGTCTGCGGCAGTTCGGACTGGCGCCACTGGACGGGTTCGGCCATCGGCGGCAGTCCGGCGACGGCGGCCTTCCAGGCCTCGGGGTCGAGGGGCTTGTCGTCCTTGGTGCAGACGACGGGGACGGCGCGGCCGGTCTCGTCGGGGATGATGATGACCTCGGCGAGCTCGTCCAGCCGGGTGAAGAGGGTGTCCTCGGCGGCGAGGGTGGAGCCGAAGCCCTCGATCAGGTCGACCTCGCGGTCGAGCAGGTGCACGCAGCCCCACTTGGTGCGGTAGCCGACGTCGCCCATCCGCCACCAGCCGTCGTTGACCTGCTTGTCGTAACGTTCCTGCTCGCCGAGGTAGGTGACGATCCGGCCGTCGCTCTTGACCTCGATGAAGCCCGGGTTGGTCTCGGAGGGCGGCAGTCCGTTGCGGCTGACGACGCGGACGTCCGTCATGCCGGGGAAGGGCATGCCCACGCAGCGGCCGTCGGCGTCGAGCCCGCGGCGCTTGGAGAAGGAGCGGGCGACGGCCGGGCCGATCTCGCTCTGCCCGTACAGCTGGCCGAAGACCGGGGCCTTGCGCTTCGTCGCCTTGAGCAGCCGCTGCACGGTCCGCGGGTGGATGGCGTCGAAGGTGCTGCTGAAGAGCTTGACGTTGGCCAGCGGCCCGCGGGGGTCGTCGGCCAGTTCCTCCCACTCCATGAAGGAGTTGGGGTGGGCCTCGAGGATGCCGGGGCGCAGCCGGGCGAAGAGGTCGGCGGCCTGCTTGGGGTCGGAGTCGGCGAGGACGACGATCGGGAAGCCGCGGAAGAGGGAGATGGCGAGGGCGGTGATGAGCCGCGAGTGGACGAACGAGACGTGCATGGCGATGGTCTCGCGGCCCGGTATGAGCGGCTTGGTGATCGCGGCCTGCGGGCGGTAGCGCGCCTCGAGCGTGGCGCCGGTGTGGACGGCGAGCTTGGGGGTGCCGGTGGTGCCGGAGGTGTGCGTGATCAGGGTGGGGTGCTCGGGCGGCATCGTCACGGCGGGGACCCGGGGGACCCCGGCGAGCGAGGCGAGCTCGGTGGCGTTCCGGTAGCTGCCGGAGGTGAGCAGGACCTGCCCGGCCTCCTGGAAGACCGAGGCGGGCAGTTCGGTCTCCAGCTTGTTCTGGTCGGTGAGCAGGTAGGGCTGGTCGGTGCGGCGTACGAGTTCGGCGACGGTCTCGCCGTCGAGCTTCGGCGACAGCAGCACCGGGACGGCGCCGATGCGGGCCACGGCGCAGGCCAGCAGGGTGATGTCGAACCCGTCGGACTTGTAGACGACGACCCGGCGGCCGGGCCGTACGTCGGCGGCCCAGAGCCTCGAGGCCATGTCGTCGATCAGGTCGGCGACCTCGGCCACGGTCGCCCGGCGCCCCAGGTCCGGTGCGATGTCGAGGTCGTGATCGAGGATCACGACGTTCGACGGGTGCTTTCTCGCGGCCCGCTCGAAGAGCGTTCCGAGCCGGATTCCCTTGTTCCCGATGCGCTGCAGAATCATCGCCTTGACCTTTCCCAAGTAAGTTGCAATGACGATCAGTTACGGAAGAGAGAGGAAGAGGAAGAGGAAGCTCAGGAGCCGGTCGCGCGCAGTTCCGTCTCGATGACGACCTTGATGCGCTCGAGGGTCGCGGCCAGGTCGCCGGCCACCTTCTCGCCCCACTCGGCGAAGAACTGCTGCTTCTGCTCCTCGTCCATCTCGGCGGTGATGCCGCGGATCCCCTCGGTGGCGGAGCCCATCCGGAAGTGGTGGACCAGGAGGCTCTCCTTGCCGTCCGGCTCGATGGAGAAGCCCCAGACGCTGTCCTGCTTCTCGCCGGAGCTGTTGTGCATGGCCCACTGGAAGGTCCGGCCGGGCTCGGCGGCGACGACCTCGGCGAACGTCGTCCACTTGCCGCGCACCACCGGCGCCCAGGAGACGACGTCCTCGCTGCGCTCGTTCTCGCCGCGGAACACCGAGCCGACCGCGCCGGGGGCGCCGGTGGTCCACTCCCCGCCGAGGCACTCGGGGCTCCACTCGCCGCTCCGGGCCAGGTCGCTGACGACGGCGTACACCTCGGCCGGCGCGGCGGAGACGTGGATCTGGGCCCGCGACCGGAAGAGGGGAGTCTGGGTGCCGCTCATGGGGTGACCTCCTGTTGCTGGACTGTCTCGAGTGCTTGCTTGCTGACCTCAACTGCTGTGCTCGGCGCCGTGTTTGGCGCTCTCAGCTAGATGAACCATACAGTTCAGTTCAACTGAACGCAACGGTACAGTTCAGTTGGGTCCTAGACTGGGCCCGCACCTTCGAGGAATGGGGATCGACATGACCGCAAGGATCGGCGCCACCGAAGCCCACCAGCAGCAGCCCGTTCCCACCGGCGCGCGCGCCGCGCGCAAGCGCGAGGCCATCCTCGAGGCGGCCCGCAGGGTGTTCCTGCGCGAGGGCTTCGGGGCCGGAGTGGACCAGCTCGCCGCCGAGGCCGGCGTCTCGAAGGTCACCATCTACAACCACTTCGGCAGCAAGGAGAACCTGTTCAACGCCGTGATCGGGCAGACGCTCGACGAGGCGCTGGAGGTGGCCCAGTCGGTGATCCAGGCTCGGCTCGCCGAGTCGGACGACGTCCGCACCGACCTGCTGGAGGCCTGCCGCACCTGGGTCGCGGGCCTCACCACCCCGGAGGTGCTGGCGCTGCGCAACGTGATCGCGGGCGAGCGCCACCGCTTCCCGGAGCTCGGCGCCACCTGGCAGGAGGAGGGCCCCGGCCGCCAGCACGCCGCCCTGGCCGCGGCCCTGGGCCGCCTCGACGACCGCGGGCTCCTGCGCATCCCGGACATGGAACTGGCCGTCCTCCAGCTCTCCGGCCTGGTCCTCTCCCCCCACCTGGTCTACGGCGCCTACGGCACGGCCCTGGACGAGGACCTGGCGGAACGCCTCGTCCAGGGCGGGGTGGACATGTTCCTCCACCACTACGGCGTGAACTCCTAGGAGCTCAGGGGCGCGGACCGTGGCCGGCCGTCAACCGGCGTCCCCACCGGCCCACTTGGCGCGACGAGATCTTGCCCCGTCCCCTGGCGCCATGGTTAATGGAGGCTCGCCGGTCCATGACACGGCGCCACCTTGCAGACCAGGGGGACACCACACATGGAGAACTCGCAGCCGACGGGCGGAGCGCCGCAGGCGCCGCCGCCCGCCGGATCCCGGAACGCGCCGCCGCCCGGGCAGGCAAACGGTTCCTTACCCGCGGGGCCGAGCGCCCCGCCTCCGCCTCCCGTGTCGCCGCCCTCGATGCCTCCCACCCCGCCGCCGCGGGGCCACGGCATCGAGCTCCGCATCAGCAGGAGGATCCTGTGGGTGGGCGGCGCCGCCTACCCGCTGGAGAACATCGCCCGGGTGTACACCTTCACCCTGCACCCCAGGCGCAAGGACGCCACGATCCGCTTCCTGCGGAACCTCGCCGTCGTCCTGGCCAGCGCCTTCGCCCTGACCATCCTGGCCGGGCTGACGTCGCTCGCGAACCGCGACGCGGCGGAGACCATCCTCAGCTTCGTCTGGCTCGGTGCGGCGGCCGCCGTGGTCTGGTCCCTCGTGGAGTGGCTGGCGGTCCTGACGGCTCCGGCGCACTACGTGCTGGCGGTCGAGACCTCGGGCCCGTCGATAGCGGTGGTCACCAGCCCGGACCCCGGCACACTGCACCGGCTCGTCGGCCAGATCACCCACGCCATCGACCACCCGGACACCGAGCTCCACGGGGTGCGGGTCGACACCATCGTGATCAACCCGAGGAACTACCACTTCGGCGACAACGTCAACATGTACGGCGGTTCCAACAACGTGGGGATGGGGACCCGGTGAGCGGCGACAACTACTACTTCGGCGACAACGTCAACATGACCGGCGGCACCGGCAACACCGGCATGGTGAAGAACGTGGGCGCCCCGGCCGCCGACCCCGGTCCGGATCCGGACCTGCGCGCGGCCGTCGAGGAGCTCCGCCGCCTGATCGAGCAGCTGCGCGCCGAGCTCCCGCCGGCGAGCGCCCAGGTGCTGGACGCCGCCCTGCCCGCCGCCACCGGGGAGGCGCCGGTCCCGGCGCAGTCGCGGCAGAGCGCGCTGATGTCGATCGCCGGCATCGCCGCCGTGGTCGGCCCGCTGGGCCAGCCGATCGTCGAGGCCGTGGCCAGGATCCTCGACCTGCTGGCCGCCTGACCCCGGCGGTCGGGCCGGGGCCCGGTCCCGGCCCGACCGCCGCCCCGGTCCCGGCCGGCGTGTCGTACCCTCCGCTGTCATGGACATGGATCAAGCGGGGCGCACCGGAGCCGTCGCCCTGGACGTGGCGCGGTTCGACTACGCCCCGGCCGCCGCGGACTACGACAAGGCCATGTGGCGGTTCAGCCTCCGGACCCGGCCGGGACTCACCGGTTCGCTGCTGCTGCCCGCAGTGTTCGCGGCCGCGGCGTTCGCCGTGCGGGTGGTGGCGTGGCGCTTCGACGGGGGCCAGATCCTCATCGCGGCCGTGCCCTGCGTCATCGCCCTGTTCGCCGTGCGCCAGTGGGTGCGCAGGTCCCGGGCCCGGGCCCAGTACGAGGACGACGCGGCCCGCGGAACCTGCCGCACCACGCTCACCGAGGAGGGGCTGACCACCACCGGTCCGGACGGGGAGGGGAACAGCGTGGACTGGCGTGCGTACCCGTGGTGGTTCGAGACTCCCGAGCTGTTCGTCCTCACCGGAAGTCTGGAGCACGTCTTCGTGCTGCCCAAGCGCGGTGCGGCTGCCCCCGAGGACCTCGTCCGGGCCCGCGCCCTGTTCGCCCGGCACCTTCGGCGCATCTGAGGACGTGCCGGCCGGTGCCGGTCAGTGCAGGAACAGCCAGGTGACGCCGGCGGTGGCGGTCGCGGCGGCCGAGGCCAGGGCGGCCGGCTTCCAGCGGCGCAGGGTGTAGGCGACGAGCAGGGCGGTCAGGACGACGGCGAGCGTGCCGATCGTGGCTCGCAACGGGCCCTGGCTGTAGCCGAATTCCTCGAAATGCCGTATGAGCCAAACTAGCCAGGCCAGCCTCATGGCACCCCCCGTTGGTCCCGTTGTGATCTACGGGAGAGCGTATCCCGGCAGAAGGGCGACCGGGGGCGCCCGAGTTCGGCGGCGCCCCCGCTGGGGTCAGTCCTCGTAGCGGCCCAGGCGGTCCGCCGCGTAGTCGTCGAAGGCCTGGTCGATCTCCTCCGGGGTGTTCATCACGAACGGGCCGCTGCGGAAGACCGGTTCGCCGATCGGCTCGCCCGTCAGGAAGAGCAGGTCGGCGCCGACCGGGCCGCCCTCGACGCGCACCGTGTCGCCGTCGTCCGCGAGGACGGCCAGTTCGCCGTCGGCGAGGTCGCTCGAGGCGACCCGGCCGCTGCCGGACAGGACGTACACCGCCGCGTTGCGGCCCGCCGGCGCCGGGAGGTCCGCGCTCGCACCCGGGGCGATCGACGCGTGCACGACCGTCACCGGGACCTGGGTGTCGAACGGGCCGGTCACGCCGAGCGCCGAGCCCGCGATGACCTTGAACCAGGAGCCGTCCAGGTTCCGGACCACCGGGATCCCTGCCGCCCCGTGGTTCTGGGTGCGCGGCCGCAGCCCCTTGCGGGCGGCCGGCAGGTTCACCCAGATCTGCAGGTTGTGCTGGAGGCCCCCGGCCGCGCGGAAGGCGTCGGTCGGCTGGGCCGAGTGCACCACGCCCGCGCCCGCCGTCAGCCACTGCACGGCCCCGGGCGGTACGACCCCGCGGTTGCCGGTGGAGTCCGCGTACTCGATGTCGCCCTCCATCACGTACGCGATGGTCTCGAAGCCGCGGTGCGGGTGGTCGGGGGCGCCCTTGGGCTCGCCCGGACCGAGGTCCACCGGGCCGACCTGGTCGACCATCAGGAAGGGGTCCAGCTGCGGGATCTGCGGCGTGGGGAAGGGGCGGCGGACCGGGAAGCCCTCGCCCTCCAGGGTGTGGACCGGCTGCAGCACGTCGATCACCGAACGGATCGCGGTGGTCTCGACAGCGGAAACCTGCGTGGTCATGATGCCTTCTCTCTTCGTTCGGGGCCGTCGCTCTGCGGGTGAATGAACCGTACAGTTCAGTTCAGTTCGATGTCAGTTATACGGGAGGGCCCGTCCTCGATCAAGTCCTGCGGGCCGACCCGCCCGGGGATAACTGACAGATCCCGCCGACCGCCGTTGTCGGTGCATCCCGTGCGCGGCCAGACTCCTGCTCATTCACCGACGCTCACCTCGCAGGGGCATGCCGGACACGGCATTCGCTGCGCATGTCACCTTTGCGGAAGGACAGTTCATGCCCGAGCTCAAGATCCTGGCCATCTCCGGCAGCCTGCGCGGCGCCTCGTACAACAGCGCGCTCGTGCGCGCCGCCCAGAAGTTCGCCCCCGGCGACCTGGCCATCGAGATCTACGAGGGCCTGCGCGACATCCCGCCCTACGACACCGACCACGACGTCGAGCCCGCCCCGGTCGCCGTGGCCGACCTGCGGCGCCGCATCGCCGAGGCGGACGGCATCTTCATCGCCACCCCCGAGTACAACTACGGGATCCCCGGTGTCCTGAAGAACGCCCTGGACTGGGCGAGCCGCCCGGCCCTCAACTCCTCGCTGACCGGCAAGCCGATCGCGATCGCCGGCGCCGCGCAGACCAACTTCGGCACCGTGCGCGCCCAGCTCGCGCTGCGCCAGATGTTCCTGTGGACGGACTCCAAGGTCGTCGGCAAGCCCGAGCTCATGATCTTCCGCGCCCAGGAGCGCTTCGACGACGCCGGCAACCTGACCGACGAGACCACCGTCGAGATCCTGCAGGGGCTGCTCTCCGCGCTCGGTACGAAGATCCGCGAGACCCGCGCCAACGCCGCCGCCAACCTCTGATCGGTCCCCGCCGATCCGTCGGCTGATCCGCCCCACCGGCCGGAGTCGCCAGCTCCTGCACGCTCCCCCCTCTCCGAAGGGCCGCTCACACCCCCCGTAGCGGCCCTTCGGTCATTCCCGGATCCGGGAGTTGACGAAGCCTTCGCGGTGCTCTGCGCGAACCCCGTGGGCCTTGCGAGGATCGCCTCATGCGTGCAGCTTTCATCGAAGAACTGGGCCCCGCCGAGAACATCCGCTACGGCGAGATGGCCCCTCCGACCCCCGGCCCGACGGACGTCCTGGTCGAGGTCGAGGCGGTCTCCGTCAACCCGGTGGACACCTTCGTGCGGTCCGGGC
The DNA here is from genome assembly GCF_042890265.1 of Streptomyces sp. NPDC002209. Lineage (NCBI taxonomy): Bacteria > Bacillati > Actinomycetota > Actinomycetes > Kitasatosporales > Streptomycetaceae > Streptomyces > Streptomyces sp. NPDC002209. The sequence goes on from NZ_JBIARX010000006.1 coordinate 374,695, forward strand.
TGTTCCGCACCCCCGTCGAGTTCCCCTTCGTGATCGGCCGCGACCTGGTCGGTACGGTCGTGTCGGCCGGCCCCGGCGCGGCGGGCTTCGCCCCCGGCGACCGCGTCTGGTGCAACAGCCTCGGCCACGGCGGCCGCCAGGGCGCCGCCGCCGAACAGGCCGTGGTCCCGGTCGACCGCCTCTACCGGCTGCCCGCCGCCACGGACGCCGCCGAGGCCGTCGCGGTCGTGCACCCCGCGGGCACCGCGTACCTCGCCCTGTTCACCCACGGCCGGGTCCGCCCCGGCGAGACGGTGCTCGTCGCCGGCGCCGCCGGGAACGTGGGGAGCGCCCTGATCGTCATGGCCGTCGAAGCCGGAGCCCGGGTCCTCGCCACCGCCGCCGCGCGCGACGCCGAACACTGCCGGGCGCTGGGCGCCGAGACCGTCCTCGACTACCAGGACCCCGAACTGAGTGCCCGCATCCGCGAGTTCAGCCCGCAGGGGATCGACGTCCACATCGACACCTCGGGTACGAACGACCTGGCCGCCGCCGTCGAACTCCTCGCCCCCCGCGGGCGGATCGTGCTCCTCGCCGGCGCCCGCTCCCAGCCCGTCCTGCCCGCCGGGCCGCTCTACATGAAGGACGGCTCCGTCGTCGGCTTCGTGATCTCGCACGCCACCTCCGCCGAGCTCGCCGAGGCCGCCGGGTCGATCAACCGCCTGCTGGCGAACGGCAAGCTGCGCGCCCGTTCCGTCGAGCGGGTCCCCCTGTCGCAGGCGGCACGTACGCACCGGCGCATCGAGGACGGCGAACTGCACGGCAGCCGTGTGGTGTTGCTGCCGAAGGGGTCCTGACGCGGACCCGGCGCAGACCTGACGGACTGGCCCCACGGCGCCTCCCGCTGCCGACGGCGACTGCCAGACTCGCGGCATGGACGACTCCCCAGAGGCCCAGGCCCAGGTGAAGGCCCATGCCCATGCCCACGCCGAGCCCCTGGCCGCCGCGCCTGCGCGCAACACCTGGGCGCGGTTCGCGATCCTCGGCGCCCTGCAGCTCATGCTCAACGCCTCGGTGTCGGTGACGTTCGCCGCCGGTCCGGCCATGCAGCGGGAACTCGACCTGAGCCGGATCGACCTCATCATCGACAGCGCCGCGTACGGTCTGGCCTTCAGCGGGCTGCTGCTGCTCGGCGGGCGGCTCACCGACCGGATCGGGCAGCGCCGGCTGTTCACCCGGGGCACGGCCCTGTTCGCCGCCGCCTCCCTCGCCGCGGCGCTGGCCCCCAGCTCGCACACCGTCCTCGCCGCCCGTTTCCTCCAGGGCTGCGGGGCCGCACTCGCCGCCCCCGCGGCCATGGCCCTGCTGCGGGTGGTGTTCCCCGAGGGCAGGGCCAGAGCCACCGCGCTGGCCCGCTGGGGTCTGCTGGCCAGCCTCGGCGCCGCCGTCGGCATCGTGCTCAGCGGGGCGCTCGTCGCCTGGCTGAACTGGCGCTGGAGCTTCGGACTGCTCGCCGCCGCGGCCGCGGCCGTACTGGCCCTCACCCCCCGGTCGCTGCCCGCCGGGCCAGCGCCCGTACGGGTTCCCGTGGACCTCCTCGGCGCGGTACTGGGCACCCTCGCGCTCTCCACCCTCGGCTACGGCTTCGTGATGGTCGGCCCGCACGGCTGGGCCGCGCCGCAGGTCCTCGCCCCGCTCGCGCTCGGTGCGGTCCTGCTCGCCGTGTTCGTCGCCGCCCAGCAGCGCGTCCGCGCACCCCTGCTGCCGCCCGGCTTCCTCGCCTCGCGCTACCGGGCGACCGCGCTGGTCTGCGCGCTGCTCGGCCCGGCGATCGGCGCGAGCACCGCCTTCCTGCTGGCCCTCTACTTCCAGCAGGTACGCGGCTATTCGGCGCTGCAGAACGCGCTGGCCTTCATCCCGTACAGCGCGATGCTGCTCGGTGTCGGCTTCGTCGCGGGCCGGATCGTCGCCCGCCTGGGCATCCGCGCGGTGGCGGTGGGGGGCCTGGCGGTCATCGCCGCCGGCCTCTTCCTGATCGGCGGCGTGGGGCTGCGTACGGGCTCGACGCCGTACGTCCTCGCCGGCCTGGTCGTCCTGTCGGCCGGCATAGGCACGCTGATGTCCGCCGCGGTGCCGGGGGCCGTCAGCGGGGTCCCGGAGGAGCAGTCCGCACTCGCCGGGGCGGTGGTCAACACGGCCATCCTGGCCGGGCCGACCATCAGCCTGGCCCTGATCACCTCGGCCGCCGACGCCCGGACGGCCACCCTGCTGGCCGCCGGGGACCCGGCTGCCGCGACGGGCGGGTACGCGTTCGCGTTCGAGGCGGCCTGCGCGGTGTTCCTGCTGGCCATCGGGCTGGCGCTGTACGGGCTGGCGCCCGTCCGCCGAGGCCGCCGGGGCGACCCGGCCGACCGGACCGACCGGACCGACCGGACCGACCGGACCGACCGGACCGGCCGGACCGGCCCGAGGGCCGCCGACCGGCAGGCAGAGCACTCCTCCACTCCGGCCTGACCAAGGGGGGCAGGCCGGGGTGGGGGGCCGCATCCGCCGTGGTCACTCAGGGTGAGGGTGTCACGAGGGTGCAGCACAGCCGGAGAGTGAAGTGATCCGTGCAGGTCACAGGGGTTGGTGCGCCGAATTGAGGGCGTTTCGGCGGGGTGTGCGCGCCGGCTTCCGGTTGCCGGATGTGACGGAGTGGCCGTGAGTGGACAGGGGCAAGTCCCGTGCCCCCGACATGTCCCGTGTCCCACGTCCCATGTCACCGCTCTGCCCCTGAACAGGAGAGAGATCTTGCACCGCATCACCCGCTACACCCTCCCCGCCGCCCTCTGCGTGACGCTGCTGTCCGCGTCCCCCGGTCTGGCCGGGGCGGCCAACGCCCCCGCCAGGCCGTCGGCACCCGTGGCGAAGAAGTCCATCCCGGGCACCGAGGCGCTGACCGCGCAGGTGCAGGCCCTGGGCTCCGCAGGCGTGCTGATCACGCCCGTCACCAACTTCCTCGGGGAGGTCCTGAAGTCGCCGGACGGGAAGCTCCCGGAGGCGGACCTGGCCGCGCACAAGCAGAAGATCGACGCGGCGCTCTCGGGCCTGAAGCAGACGTTCGCGGCGGTCGCCCCGGCCGCCCCGGTGGTCCTGCCCAAGCCGCCCGCGGAGGTGGCCAAGCCCCCGGTCGAGGCGGCGAAGCCGCCGGCGGAGGTGGCCAAGCCCCCGGCTGAGGTCGCCAAGCCGCCCGCCGAGGTCGCGAAGCCTCCGGTGGACGCCGCGAAGCCGGTGGAGGCGGCCAAGCCGCCGGCCGAGGTCGCGAAGCCTCCGGCCGACGTGGCGAAGCCGGTGGAGGTCGCCAAGCCGCCGGCCGAGGTCGCGAAGCCTCCGGTGGACGTGGCGAAGCCGGTGGAGGTCGCCAAGCCGCCCGCCGAGGTCGCGAAGCCTCCGGTGGACGTGGCGAAGCCGGTGGAGGCGGCCAAGCCCCCGGCCGAGGTGGCCAAGCCGGTCGACATGGCCAAGCCCGTCACCCTCCCGGCCGCGGTCCCGGCGCCCCTGCCCGCCGTCGCCCCCGTCTCCGCGCGGGCTGCCCGGGCCGGTGCCCCCCTCGACCTCGTCGCCGCCGCGGTCGACCACCTCAAGGCGTCCGTCGACGAAGTCGCCAAGGCGGCCGGCCCCTGCGGCTGCACGACCGACGCCAAGGACAAGGCCACGGACGTCGTGAACGACCTCGGCACCACCGTGGTCGCCCTGTTCACCGGTCTCGGCCTGCCCGGCATGCCGGCGGCCGCCCCGGCCCCCGCCCCGGACCCGGCCGAGTAACTCCGCGCCGATCCCCGTCCGCCCCCGGTGTCCCCCCGACACCGGGGGCGGACGCGCGTATCCCGTACGACCCCCCGTGCGACTGCGCGACCTTGCAGACACCCTTGACGCGCCCCGCCCCCGGATGGACGCTCCCGGACCTCGAATCCGAACGGTTGCAGCTGGGGGGCCGGTATGCCGGAGCAGTCTGTCGAGCCTGAGTCCGATTCCGTCCAGACGGTGGGGGAGCTGCGCGCACAGCTCGTGGAGCACGGAGCGCGCTGGTCCGTCATCGAGCACCTCGCCGACGAGGAGGCCGTGCCCCGGCCCTCCCTCGGCCTGGAGCCCGGGGCGAACCTCACGCCCGCCGAGGAGGCGGGCGCCGTCGATCTGCGGGGGCTCATCGGGCACGAGAGCGGCAATCCGTACCTCACCCGGCGCCGCGCCGCCCACGGGCTGCTGCCCGCAACGCAGGCGCCGGGGGCGCCGCACGGCGGGCCGGTCGTCGCGGCCCGCCCCGCCGCGGTCGACTGGCGGGCCCGCTGGGGCTGGCCCTGGATCACCAAGGTCAAGGACCAGAACCCGTGCGGCTCCTGCTGGGCGTTCGGGGCGACGGGCCTCGTCGAGTCCATGGCCCGCATCGAGCACAACGTCTGGGCGGAGCGGTCCGAGGGGGACGTCCACGACGGTCTGAAGTTCACCTGCGGCCAGGGCTCCAACCCCGAGACCGCCCTGGACTGGGTCAAGGCCAACGGCGGCCTCGCCGATCCGGACTGCTGGCCCTACTCCCCGCCCCCCTCCACCGTCCCCGCCGACCGCCGCGACGCCTGGCGCGCCGAGTACACGCCCAGCTGGGACCGGTCCGGCCGTACCGTCCGGATCACCGACTACGTCCGCCTCGGCGACGTCGAGCAGCAGAAGGTCTGGCTCGACACCGTCGGCCCGCTGACCGCCTGCTTCGACGTGTACGACGACTTCTTCGGCCTCGGCTCCGGCGTCTACCACCGCACCAGCGACCGCCTCGCGGGCGGCCACTGCGTGCTGATCGTCGGCTACGACGACGCCGCCGGCTGCTGGCTGTTCAAGAACTCCTGGGGGCCGGGCTACCACGTCGGCGGGTACGGGCGGATCGCCTACGGCGAGGTCAAGATCGACTACTGGGCCAAGTGCGGCCTGCGCGGCACCAACATCGACCCGTGGAGCAAGCGCCGCCTGCACACCGGCAACGTCTACGAGAGCGGCAACGGCCGCGCCCACCGCAACTTCGAGATGCTCGCCACCACCGGCGGCGGCCGCCTCCAGCACTGGTGGCGCGAGGGCGACGCCCCCTTCGCCTGGGCCCGCGCCCAGAGCTACGCGAACGACGCCTCCGGCCAGCCCGCCTTCACCGGAACCACGTACAACCGCAACATGGAGTCCCTGCACGTGACCACCGGCGGCCGGCTGCGCCACTGGTACTACGAGCAGTCCGCCGGCGTCTGGCGCGACGGCGGCGCCTTCGGGCCGGGCGACGCGGCGATCGGCTCGACCCCGGCGTTCATCCAGAGCGACTACGGCAAGCCGGGCAACTTCGAGGTCGTCGTCCGCACCGCCGACGGCCGCCTGAACCACTGGTGGCGGATCAACGGGGCCCCCTGGACCTGGAACGACGGCGGCCGCTTCGCCTCCGGCATCGCCCATTTCGGGCCCGCCCTCGTCCAGACCCGCAGCCGCCACCTCGATCTCGTCGCCACCCGTACGGACGGCCGCATGCAGCTGTGGTGGCGCGACGACCCGAACGGGTTCGCCTGGCGCCCCGGGGAGGTCTTCGGCAGCGGCATCACCTCCGCGCCCTGCCTGATCGAGGCGCAGTACGGGGCGGCCGACGAAGACACCGCCGGGAACTACGAGCTGTGCGCGGTCGTGGCGGGCGGCCGCATCGAGCACTGGTGGCGGGGCAACGCCTCCGGCTCCGCCTGGAGCCGCAGCGCCGTCTTCGGCCACGACGCGCTCGCCGTCACCGGGATGCTCCAGGGCAGCTTCGGGTTCAACCTGGAGGTCATCGTCCTGCGCACGGACCGGCAGCTGCAGCACTACTGGCGTGGGGGCACCTCCCGGTCGGAGACTGGGGGAGGGGCGGGCTGGCACGAGGGGCCGGTGATCGGCCCCGCCTGAGCCGGGAGGTCGTCGCGGGTGGAGGTACGCAAGGTCGCCCTCGGCGCCGGTGAGTCGTACGAGCTGCGGCTCACCGGGCGCGGGGCGCGCGGGTACGTGTGGACCTGGCAGGTCACCGGGGATGCGGACGCCGTCTCCGTGAGCGACGTGAGCGAGGCCCCGCCGCCGCCCGAGGAGGTCCTGCCCGGCGCCCCGCTGGAGCGCACGTACGCCGTCCGGGGCCGCTGCCCGGGCGGGCGGGCCCGGATCCGCTTCGCGCAGATCCGCCCGCCCTACCCGCAGGAGGCCCCGTTCGACGAGTTCGTCCTGGAGGTGGAGGTCACGGGCGGGAGCCGCGCGGCCCGCGGGGACTGAGCGCCCAGTGCTGCACGGCCTCCAGCGGGCCCCGGTCGAAGCGGCGCAGCCAGAGCCGGGACCCGGCGACCAGGACGAGGCTCACCGCCGCCCACAGGCCCATCACCCACCAGGGCCCGTGCCCGCCCAGCCGGTCGGCGAGGCCCAGCCCGATGCCGTAGCAGAGCAGCATGCACAGCAGGTTCTGGCCGACGTAGCAGGACAGGGCGGTGCGCCCGACGGAGCCGAGGGCGCCGGCCCCCGGCACCCGGAACCGGTCGAGGGCGCAGCCGATCAGGCCGATGTACCCGACGGCGATGAGCGGGGCGATGCCGTACCGCCCAAGGGCGAAGAAGTCGTGGCCCCCGAGCGCGGCGGCGGCGCCCAGCGGCAGCCCGAGACCGAGCCCCCACCCGGCCATCCGGGCCCGGATCCGGCGCCCGTCGTCGCTCGGTGCGAAGGCGCCCGCGCGGTGCAGCCGGACTCCCAGGAGGAAGAGGAAGACCAGCAGCCCGAAGGAGAAGACGGGCTCGATGCGCAGCGCGAGGGCGTGGTCGAGCCGGAACGCGATCTGCTCGAGGTAGCCGCCGTGGGCGTACAGCCGGACCGCGGCGGGATCCGGGGACTGCGGCGGCCCGGATTCCGGCCCGGCCAGGTTCCCGAGGGTCACGAGGCCGATCAGGGCCAGGTGCAGCCCGCCCGCGGTCCACATCGCCACGCGCCGCACCTTTTCGGAGCGGGCCAGCAGCCGGGCCACCAGCAGGGCGGTGACGGCGTACCCCATCAGCACGTCCCAGGCGAAGACCAGGACGAAGTGGACGGTCCCCTCCAGGAAGAGGAACGCGGCCCGCCGCGGGTAGCGCCCGGGCCACGGCTCTCCGCGCCGCGCCGCGGAGTCGTACTGGATGGCCAGGCCCACCCCGAACAGGATCGTCAGCAGGGACAGGAACTTCCCGTCGGCGAGGAACCGGAACACGGTCTCGGCGATGTTGGCGGCGGACGGGTCGGCGACGGGGTCGGGCAGGTCCAGGCCGCCCTGGAGCACGCTCCACTCGGAACCGGGGGAGGCGAAGATCCAGACGTTGGTCATGAGCGTGCCGAGGATGGCGGCGCCGCGCAGGACGTCGAGGAGCGGGAGCCGGGTCGAGGCCGCCGCGGGGGCGACGAGGGTCGTGTGGGCCATGACTTCAGCGTCCCGGCGCGCGGGACCCCGTACGTCCTGCGGGTGGACGAACCCCGGGTACATCCTTCGATGCAGCGGCGCGGGGCGGCGGTCCACATCCCGGACGGGGCGACCGGTGCACCCCTCATGTATCTATCCTGTGCGCATGCCGTCAGCCGCGCCCCCCGCCCCGACCGCCGCCACCGCTGCCGAACGCGTCTACCGGCACGTCAAGCAGGCCGTCCTGATGGACCGCCGCTACGAGGGCGGCACCCTGCTCACCGAGGGCGAACTCGCCGACGCCGTCGGGGTGTCGCGCACGCCGGTCCGCGAGGCGCTGCTGCGGCTGGAGACCGAGGGGCTGCTGAAGCTGTACCCGAAGAAGGGCGCGCTGGTCCTGCCGGTCTCCGCGCAGGAGATCACCGACGTCATCGAAACCCGGCTGCTGGTCGAGGAGTTCACCGTACGCAGGGCGGTGCCGGCACCGCCCGGCCTGCTGGAGCGGCTCGCCGAACTGCTGGAGGAGCAGCGCCGGCACGCCGCCGGGGGCGACCTCGCGGCGATGATGGCCGCGGACCGGGGCTTCCACGCCGAGATCGTGCAGAGCGCCGGGAACGCGATCCTCTCCCGCCTCTACGACCAGCTGCGCGACCGGCAGCTGCGGATGGGCGTGGCCCTGCTGCACGCCCACCCCGAGAGGGTGGAGCGGACGCTGGCCGAGCACGCGGAGATCCTGGAGGCGCTGCGGGCCGGTGACGCCGAGACCGCGGCCGCCGCCGTACGGGGCCACGTGGGCCGGGTGGAGGCGCTGGTGCGGGGGCCGGGCCGGTGACCGGGCCCGTGGTGTTCAAGGACCCTCCGGGGGGCCGGAAGGCGGTGGCGGTCTGGTCCATCGGCGTCGCCGTCTACTTCGTCGCGGTGATCTTCCGTACCAGCCTCGGCGTGGCCGGACTGGAGGCGGCGGACCGCTTCCACGTGGGAGCCTCCGCCCTCTCGACCTTCTCCCTCCTCCAACTCCTCGTCTACGCGGGCATGCAGATACCCGTCGGCCTGCTGGTGGACCGGCTCGGCACCAAGAAGGTGCTGACGCTGGGCGCGGTCCTCTTCACGGCCGGCCAGATCGGCTTCGCGCTCTCGCCCTCGTACGGGATGGCCCTCGCGGCGCGCGCCCTGCTGGGCTGCGGCGACGCGATGACCTTCATCTCCGTGCTGCGGCTGGGCACCCGGTGGTTCCCGGCCCGGCGCGGCCCGCTGACGGCACAGCTGGCGGGCCTGGTCGGCATGGCCGGCAACCTGGTCTCCACGCTGGTGCTGGCCCCCGTCCTGCACGAGGTCGGCTGGGTCCCGGCGTTCGCGGGCAGCGCGGTGGCGGGCGTGGCGGTCCTGATCCCCCTCACGCTCTTCCTGCGGGACCACCCGGAGGGCCACGAACCGCCGGCGCCTTCGGGAGCCGGCGGGGGCTTCGTACGCCGCCAGATCCGGGACTCCTGGAAGGAACCCGGGACCCGGCTGGGCCTGTGGGTGCACTTCACGACCCAGTTCCCGGCGATGGTGTTCCTGCTGCTGTGGGGGATGCCGTTCCTGGTCGAGGACCAGGGGCTGGCGCGGACCACCGCGGCGGGGCTGCTGACGCTGGTGGTGGCCTCGAACATGTGCTTCGGCCTCGTCTACGGCCAGCTGATCGGCCGCCGCCAGTCGGCCAGGATCCCCCTGGCGCTGGGCACGGTCGCCCTGACGGCGGTGCTGTGGGCCTCGGTCCTGGCCTACCCCGCCGCCCACGCCCCGATGTGGCTCCTGGCCACGCTGTGCGCGGTGCTCGGCACCTGCGGCCCGGCCTCGATGATCGGCTTCGACTTCGCCCGCCCCGCGAACCCGGCGGAGCGCCAGGGCACTGCGTCCGGAATCACCAACATGGGCGGCTTCCTGGCCTCGATGACGACCCTGCTGGTGATCGGCCTCCTGCTGGACGCCACCGGCGACGACTACCGGATCGCCTTCTCGTCGGTCTTCGCGGTCCAGGTCCTGGGCCTGGCCCAAATCCTGCGCCTGCGCCCCCAGGCCCTGCGGGCGGAGCGCACCCGCCCGCCGCTCGCCGCCCCGAGCCGCCCTGCCCCGGACTCCCCCCGCCCCACCCCGGCCTGACCGCCACCGGGGGCACCTCCAACCCCGCCGGGGGCACCTCAAGCCCCGGCGGTGCACATCCAGCCCCTCCGGGGGCACCTCCAACCCCGCCGGTGCACATCCAGCCCCGCCGGCGTTTGAGGCGCGGGGGTGCGGGGGCGGAGCCCCCGAAGGCCCGGGCGCAGCCCGGGGCCGCTCGCGCGGCGGCGCGGCACCCGAATCCGGTTCAGCCCCCGGCAGGGCCTGGCAGGGCCCGGCGGGACAGACCCCCGTCCAGTCCCGCCCGGCCCGGGCCATGCCGACCCTACGGCCGCACGACGCCCCCGGATGTGCCTGGTGCGCACGGCCCGTTGATGTTGCGCGCAAGGGCCTCCCGCACCGCCCAGTGCCGGAACTCGGTGGGGCTCGTCCCGTACGCCTCCCGGAACGCCCTGCTGAACACGGAGGCGTTGGTGAACCCCCACCGCCGCGCGACGGTGTGGACGGGACTGGTGAGCAGCCCGGGGTTGCCGAGATCGGCCCGGCACCGCTCCAGCCGGCGCCGCCGGATCCCGGCCGCCACGGTTTCGCCCCGGTCCCGGAAGAGCTGCTGGAGACGGCGCAGCGAGATGCCGTGCCGGGCGGCGACGGCGGACGGCGTCAGCTCCGGATCGCCGAGGTTGTGGTCGACGAAGACCTCGATCCGCTCCAGCAGGGCACGGGTGCGGGCTTCGGGCGAGAGCTTGTCCTGCGCGCCGAGCTGCCCGGCCAGGCAGGCGCCGACCAGGTCGTGGGCGACCGTTCCCAGCCGGTCGAGCTCCGCCGGCCCGCAGTCGGCCGCGTGCGCCGCGAGCGACTTCATGTACTGGGCGAGGATCGCCCCCATGCCGTGGCCACCCGGGATCCGGTGGGCCAGCAGCTGTTCGACCCGGGCGCCGCGCAGTGGCATCGCATCGCGCGGGAAGGACAGGACGATGGCCCGGATCCGGCCGCCCTCCACGTCCGGGACGGCGTCCGACTCCATCGGCAGCGAGGTGTCCCAGAGCACCATGTCCCCGGTGAAAAGACCAGATTCGCCCCGGTTCTGGGCGAGCGACATGGCCCCCGTGGTCACGAGTCCCAGCTGGTACTGCTCGGGATCGCTGCGCCGCACGTGGGCGGCGGTGCGCGTCGAGCGCAGCGAGCTGAACTCGAACGACGACACCTGCACGCCGCCGAGATCCAGGACGGAGGCCTCGGCCCAGAAGTCCCGGACGCGTTCGCTGCGGATCGCCGTGGGCACCAGCTCCTGCGCGATCACATCGGTGAACCAGTCGAGCCGCTCCGGCGCCGGCACCGCGGCAGCCGACATCCTTGACCACACCCCCGAAGACCCCCTTCTCCTGCTCTGTCTTGTCCCGCCCATGACAGGGACGTGACATCGACAGGAGCGGTTCTCGGCCGCGGTGAGGGGCGAGAGCGGGCCGCCGTCAGGAACGAGAGGGGAGCGAGAGGGGGCGGGCGGAGGGCGCCGTGCGCAGCCCGGGCCGCCCGGCGGCTACGGGGTGACGGCGAAGTTCGCCAGAATGGCCGCGGCCAGCTCCGGGTCGCCTTCCGTCTTCACCCGGTCGGCCACGGCGTGGGGCCGGACCCGCCCCGCCGCGAGGCGGACGTACGTCTCCCAGTCCGTCGTCAGCGTCACCGCCGGACCCAGCGACGGCGTCCCGTCCACCGTCCCGCGCCCCTCCGCGTCCACCCGTACCGTCCGCATGAACTCCACCGGCCCGTGCACGTCGATCACCACGGCCGAGTTCGCCGGCGCGCCCGCCAGCTTCGCGACCACCTTCGGCAGCCCGGCCAGCAGGATGTCCCGGGCCACGAACGCCCCCGGCGAGTCCCAGTTCCCCGGCACGCCCAGCGCCGCCCGCAGGTCCTGCTCGTGGATCCACACGTCGAACGCCCGCAGCCGCAGCGCGAGCTCCAGCGTCACCTGGTCGCCCAGCGGCCCCCGCACCATCGTGTCCGGATCCCGCTTCTCGTTGCGCAGCTGACGCGACCGCCGGATGATCGTGTACTCGAGCTCCGAGGTCATCTCCGGCGCGGTGTGGTGGCGCCGGACGTCAACCTGCACCTCCATGTACCGGGTGAACTCATCGACCACGTGCCGCAGATCCCGCGCCACGGTGTGGATCGGCCGCGGATCCCCCAGCTGCTCGCACTCGATGCCGATGATGTGCGACACCACATCGCGGACGGACCAGCCGGGGCACGGCGTCGCCCGGTTCCACTCGCCCTCCGTCAGGGGGAGGACCAGCTCGGATATCGCCTCGATGGAGTGCGTCCACGCGTCGGCATAGGGCTGGAGGCTGGGATGCGGCTGGACGGTCAACGGGACCCCTCGCGTGCTGTTCAGTGGCGCATTTTCTGGAAGCGTGTGGACTGCTTCCAAAACTACGCTGCCGGTGAGCACCCCGGCAGTGCTTTCGTGTGACGATCGTAGGCCCGAGTTGACGGCTTGAATGCCAGGACGGTGGTACTGTGCGCGCCTCGCTGATCCAAATCGCGGTGACCGACGGGGAGTCGGTCGCTTCCCGACGTGCCCGGGTGGCCGATCTCGTACGGGATCAGGCCGGCTCGGACCTGGTCGTCCTGCCCGAACTGTGGACGGTGGGTGCCTTCGCCTACGAGCAGTTCGAGACCGAGGCCGAGCCGCTGGACGGCCCGACGTACGAGGCGATGTCGAAGGCGGCGAGCGACGCCGGGGTCTGGCTGCACGCCGGGTCGGTCGTGGAGCGCGCGGGCGACGGCTCGCTCTACAACACCGCCCTCGTGCTCTCCCCGGCCGGCGAGCTGGCCGCCACGTACCGCAAGATCCACCGCTTCGGCTTCGACCAGGGCGAGGCCGTGCTGATGACCGCCGGCGACTCCCTGACCACCGTGACCCTCCCGGAGCAGACCCTCGGCATCGCCACCTGCTACGACCTGCGCTTCCCGGAGCTGTTCCGCGGCCTGGTCGACGCCGGGGCCACGACGATGGTCGTGGCCGCGGGCTGGCCGGCCCGCCGCCGCGCCCACTGGACCCTGCTGAACCGGGCGCGGGCCGTCGAGGACCAGTCCTACGTGCTGGCCTGCGGGCTGGCCGGTACGCACGCGGGCGTCGAGCAGGCCGGGCACAGCCTGGTCGTCGACCCCTGGGGCGAGGTCCTGGCCGAGGCGGGCCCCGCCGAGGACGTCCTCACCGTGGACCTCGACCCGGCGAAGGTCGCCGAGACCCGGGACCAGTTCCCGGCCCTGAAGGACCGCCGCCTGGGCCGCGCGTAGCCGGCGTCACGACTCCTCGCGCTCCTTCTCGGCCATGCGGATCACACACACGGCGACCGCGATCAGCAGCGCCGCGTCCGCGTCCTCCCGGATCACGTCCACCGCGTACGTCTCGCGGATCCGGTACCACTGGCGCGAGATCAGCGCGAGGAGCTCCCCCTCGTACTCGATCTTGAACTCCCGGTCCAGGAGCCGTCCGCTGACGTCCAGTTCCGTGCCCTCGACCAGCGTCACGAGGTAGTGGTTGCGCAGCAGGGAGAGCCGCTTGCGCCGGATCACCGCGAGGCGGCGCTCGTCCCGCTCCAGCGTCATCGCGTCCCGCAGGCGCAGCAGCTTCTCCCGCAGCGTGATCAGGATCTGCCCGTCCGGGTCCTTCAGCTCCAGCGTGTCCCGGAAGCGCAGTGCCTTCCCGTCGACGAGGAACGCGTGCCTCCCGTCCTCGTCCTCGATCCAGTAGTCGTCCCCGACGGCCAGCATTTTGTCCCGAACCAGGTATTTCATGCCCGCATCGATGCCCGCGATAGGTTTCCGCCATGCCTCTCCTCTACGTGACCGACCTGGCGTACCCGGCGCGCGGCCGCCGGTACTGCGACGAGGACATCCTCCTCACCTCCCGCCTGCGCGAGCACTTCCCGCTGGCCCTGTGCCACCCGCTGGACGCGGCGGCCATGACCGGGGGCTTCGACGCGGTGATCGTCCGCAACAGCGGCCCGGTCCTGCACTACCAGGAGGCGTACGACGCCTTCCGCGCGGCCGCGCTCGCCGCCGGCACCCGCGTCTACAACCCGCTCACCGGCCGCGGCGACATGGCGGGCAAGCAGTACCTCCTCGACCTCACCGCCGCCGGCTACCCGGTGATCCCCACGATCGACGACCCCGCGGACCTCGCGCTGCTCCCCTCGGTCCCCTCGTACGCGGTGAAGCCCAAGCAGGGCGCGGACTCCATAGGCCTGACCTTCACCCCGCACCCGGCCGGCCCGGCGGGCGAGAACCTCATCCAGCCGCGCATCGACTTCGCGTACGAGGTCTCCTTCTACTTCGTCGACGACGCCTTCCAGTACGCCCTCTACGCCCCCGACCCGGCCCGCCGCTGGGAGCTGAAGCCGTACGAGGCCACGCCGGCCGACCTCGCCTTCGCCCGCAGCTTCATCGAGTGGAACACCCTCTCGCACGGCATCCAGCGGGTGGACGCCTGCCGCGCCCCCTCGGGCGAGCTGCTCCTGGTCGAGCTCGAGGACCTGAACCCGTACCTCTCGCTGGACCTCGTGCCGTCGGCGACGCAGGACGCCTTCGTCACCGCCCTCACCGAATCCCTTCACTCCTTCCTCACGCTCTGATGTCAGAGGGGGATGCCAGGCTTCCCCCCATGGACAAGCAGACGTTCTGGAAGCTGATCGAGACGGCCCGGTCCGAGGCCGGACCGGACCAGGTGGCGGCCCGCGCCTCGGAGTTGCTGGCGCGCTGCCCCGAGGCCGAGATAGCCGCCGCCCAGCAGGTCCTGTGGGACCTGCTCGCGGAGTCGTACCGCAGCCCCCTCTGGGCCGCGGCCTACGTGATCAACGGCGGCTGCTCGGACGACGGCTTCGACTACTTCCGCGGCTGGCTCCTGACCCAGGGCGAGCAGGCCTTCGCCCGCGCCCTGGCCGACCCCGACTCCCTCGCGGAGCACCCCGCGGTCCGCGAGGCGGCGGCGGAGGGCCTGGAACTGTGGGACGAGGAGGCCCTCTCGATCGCCTGGACGGCGTACGAATCGGCCACGGGCCGCGAGCTCCCGTCGGACTCCTTCACGATCAGCTACCCGCCGCTGGACCCGGCCTGGGACTTCGACTTCGACGACCCGACCCAAACGGCCCCCCGCCTCCCCCGCCTGAGCGCCCTCTTCGACTAGAGCCCGCCCGTGTCGAGATCGATCCCGAAAGGCTCCGGCAGCCGGACCGTCTCCCCGAACGGGTGCGGCCCGTCGACCCCGGTGCAACCGAGCCGCCCGGGCCCCGAGAAGAGGGTGACGGTCTTGTCGAGCCGGTCGACCAGCAGGTACAGCGGCGCACCGTACTCGGCATACCGCCTGCGCTTGACGACCCGGTCGGTCTCGGCGTCGGACTCCGAGGTCACCTCGACGATCAGCAGCGTCTGGTCGGGCACCAGCGCCGTGGCGCCGTCGGTGAGACCCTCCGGGACCACCGCGAGATCCGGCACGTACCGGTTCGGCGACCCCGGCAGGTCGAGGTTTCCCGAGCCGGTGATACAGCCCAGCTCACGGACACGGGACAGGATCTGGCACCGGATCCTCTCGGCAGCCCTCTCGTGATCCCATGTCGGCGTCATGACCTCGCCGCATCCCCCCTGGATGACCCCCTCGACGATCTCCACCCGGTCACCCTGCATGTGCTGAATGGCGTACTTCAGAGCCGATTCGGGATCCACACCCTGGGCGTAGTCGCCGGGCTCGGCGCCGGTGGCCATCAGGCAGCTCCTTCCGTCACGGTTCTACGCTCGCACGCCGCCGGTCCCGGAGTTCCCCAGCGGCGGGCTCGATCACCCGACCGGGTGGAGCCGCCGGGCCGGGAGGGCGGGATGGCAAGCTTGAAGCATGAACGATGCCGCCCCGGCGCACACCCCCGCGCCCCGCCGTGCCCGTCTCCGTGCCCCCGAGCTGATCGGCAAGGGTGGCTGGCTGAACACAGGTGGGAAGGATCTGACCCTCGCCGACCTGCGGGGACGGATCGCGATCCTCGATTTTTGGACCTTCTGCTGCATCAACTGCCTGCACGTCCTCGACGAGCTGCGGGAGCTGGAGGAGAAGCACCGCGACACCGTCGTGATCATCGGCGTGCACTCGCCGAAGTTCGTGCACGAGGCCGAGCACGCCGCCGTCGTCGACGCCGTCGAGCGCTACGAGGTGCACCACCCCGTGCTGGACGATCCCGAGCTGGCCACCTGGAAGCAGTACGCCGTACGGGCCTGGCCGACGCTCGTCGTGATCGACCCCGAGGGGTACATCGTCGCCCAGCACGCCGGTGAAGGGCACGCGCATGCCATCGCGCGGCTCGTGGAGGAGCTCGAGGCCGAGCACGAGGCCAAGGGGACGCTGCGGCGCGGCGACGGGCCGTACGTGGCGCCCGAGCCGGTGGCGACCGACCTGCGGTTCCCCGGGAAGGCGCTCGTGCTGCCGTCCGGGAACCTGCTCGTCTCGGACTCGACGCGGCACCAGCTCGTGGAGCTCGCCGCCGACGGCGAGAGCGTCGTGCGCCGCATCGGCAGCGGCGAGCGCGGCTTCGGGCCGGAAGCCTTCAGCGAGCCCCAGGGGCTGGCGCTGCTGCCCGACGGGTCCGTGGTCGTCGCCGACACCGTCAACCACGCGCTGCGCCGCTTCGATCCCGCGACGGGCGCCGTCGAGACCGTCGCCGGGACCGGCCGGCAGTGGTGGCAGGGGTCCCCGACGTCCGGGCCGGCCCTGGAGGTGGACCTGTCCTCGCCGTGGGACGTGGCCTGGTGGCAGGGCAAGGTGTGGATCGCCATGGCGGGCGTGCACCAGCTGTGGACCTGGGACCCGCAGACCGGGACCGTAGCCGTCTCCGCCGGGACGACCAGCGAGGGCCTGCACGACGGGCCCGCGCTCGAGGCCTGGCTCGCGCAGCCGTCCGGGCTCGCGGCGGCCGGGGACCGGCTGTGGATCGCCGACTCCGAGAACAGCGCCCTGCGCTACGTGGAACCCGCGGGCGAGGGGGCCGACGGATATGCCGTACGGACCGCCGTCGGGACCGGCCTGTTCGACTTCGGGCACCGGGACGGCGACGCCGCCCAGGCCCTGCTCCAGCACCCGCTCGGGGTGACCGCGCTGCCCGACGGCTCGGTCGCGGTGTGCGACACGTACAACCACGCCCTGCGCCGCTTCGACCCGGCGACCGGCCAGGTCTCCACGCTGGCCACCGACCTGCGGGAGCCCAGCGACGCCGTGCTGGTCGGCGAGGACATCGTGGTCGTCGAGTCCGCCCGGCACCGGCTGACCCGGCTGCGGCTGCCGGAGGAGGCGGTACGGGTCGACGCCGTCGCCCACCGCACCCAGCGGGCCGCCACCGAGGTCGCCCCGGGCACGCTCCGGCTCGACGTGGTGTTCCAGGCGCCGACCGGGCAGAAGCTCGACACCCGCTACGGGCCTTCGACGCGCCTGCTGGTCTCCTCGACCCCGCCGGAGCTCCTGGTGGCGGGCGAGGGGGCCGGGACGGACCTGTTCCGGGAGCTGGCCCTGAACCCGGACGTCACCGAGGGGGTCCTGCACGTCTCCGCCATGGCGGCGTCGTGCGACGACGACCCGGCGAACGAGTACCCGGCCTGCCACGTGCACCAGCAGGACTGGGGCGTGCCGGTGACCGTCACGGCGGCGGGCACGAGCCGCCTCCCCCTCGTCCTGGCCGGCATGGACGCCTAGCGACGGCCGGCCGGGGCTCCCGCTGCGGGGGCCCCGGCCGTCGGGGGCTCAGGTTCGGGCCTCGTGCTTTCCGGGCTCGCCGTGCTGCTCGCCCGTGTTCCTCTCGACGTCGGCGACCAGCAGGTTCGGGTCGATGCCCGTGAGGAAGGCGGCGCTGGGGACGTAGACCCTGTGGTGGCGGACCGCCACCGAGGTGGGGCCGGACAGGCCGTCCTTCCCGGTCAGCACGACGGTGTGGGTGCCGTCCGGCCGGACCAGGGCGAGCTCGCTGTCGGTGTCGTTCAGTGCGGCGAGCACCGTCTTGCCGTGCCCGGCGAACGCGAAGTCGTCGATCCCCGTCAGCCCGGTGGCGTGCGTCCTGATCACCCCCGCGGCCCCGTCCTCCTCGACCGGGATCCGCAGCAGCGTCCCCCGGTCGTAGTTCGACACCCAGACCGCGTGGTGGCGCACCTTGATGCCGTTGGCGCCGATGAACGTGGCCGGCTCGAGCGCGGCGCCGGCGGCCCACGTCGTCGCCACCGGGTGTTCGTCGTCCAGTGAGATGCGCCACACCGTGCCGAGGACGGAGTCTGCGCCGTAGAGCAGGCCGCGGTGCTCGTCGAGGGCGAGGCCGTTGGCGAAACCGTTAGGCGGCAGGTCGGCGAACTTGCCGACCTCGCCGTCCGGGGTGATCCGGTAGACGCCGGTCAGGGCCGTCCCGGTGTTGAAGGCGACGTAGAGCGTCCCGTCGTGGGTGCGGACGATCCCCGAGACGACGGCGGCGCCGACGAGGGGCGTCTTCGGGTCCGTGACGGCGGGCAGGGTCGCGAGGACCCATCTGCCGCCGTGCCGGTCCACCCGGACGACCTGGCGGGCGAAGGCGAAGGTCAGATCGGCGGAGCCGTCGGGCTCCAGGGCGATGTTCTCCGGCGTCTCGCCGGCCTTGAAGTCGAAGTGCGCGACGATCCGCGGGTCCGTGAGGGAGAGTGCGGCCTCAGCCGGCGGGCCGGCTGCGGCCGCGCCTGCGGCGGGGGCGGACGCGAGCAGGGCGAGGACGAGGCCCACGGCGCCCGCGGCGCCGGCGATGCGCGGCATGCGGAGTCTGCGGGCCGTTCGGGGCGTGCGGAGCAGGCGGAGCACGGGACTCTCCTTGTCGGCCTGACGGGACGGGAGTCCAGCACAACATGACGGAGTGTCATCATCGGCTCATCGCACCGCGGCGCCCCCCAGATCGACCCGCCCGGCCGAAGCCCCCGGCCGAAGCCCCCGCCGACCCCACACCCGCCCGCCCCGCCCTGGGGCTGAGCCACCCCGCCCGCCACCCGAGCCCGCGCCGCCTCCCGGGCGTCCCGGCAGGCGGCGCAGCGCGCGCTCCGTACGGCGGCGCGCCGGCGTCAGCCCTCCAGGAAGGCCACCAGCGCGTTCGCGAGCAGGTACGGGTCGTCCGCACCGCACAGTTCGCGGGCGCTGTGCATCGAGAGGATCGCGACGCCGATGTCCACCGTCTGGATCCCGTGGCGGGCGGCCGTGATCGGGCCGATCGTCGTGCCGCAGGGCATCGAGTTGTTCGAGACGAAGGTCTGCCACGGCACGCCGGCCCGCTCGCACGCCGCCGCGAACACCGCGCGCCCGCTGCCGTCCGTCGCGTACCGCTGGTTGACGTTGACCTTCAGGATCGGGCCGCCGTTGGCGCGCGGGTGGTGCGAGGGGTCGTGCCGCTCCGCGTAGTTGGGGTGCACGGCGTGGCCGGTGTCGGAGGACACGCAGATGCTGCCCGCGAGGGCGCGCGCCCGGTCCTCGTACGTACCTCCGCGCGAGAAGACGGAACGTTCCAGCACGTTCCCCAGCAGCGGGCCGTCCGCGCCCGTGTCCGACTGCGAGCCGTTCTCCTCGTGGTCGAACGCGGCCAGCACCGGGATGTGGTCCAGCTTGCCGGCGGTCGAGACGGCGGCCAGCGCCGCGACGCCCGCGTGCACCGAGATCAGGTTGTCCATCCGCGGGCCGGCCACGAGCTCGTGGTCGCGCCCCAGGTACGACGGCGGCTCGATCGAGTGGACCATCAGGTCCCAGCCGGCCACCGAGCCCTGCGGCAGGCCCTCTTCCTCCTCCAGGAAGGCGATGAGGTCGCCCTCCTGGACCTCGCCGAGACCCCAGATCGGCTGCATGTGGCGCTGCTTGTCGAGCTTGAGGCCGTCGCTGTTGACCGACCGGTCGAGGTGGACGGCCAGTTGCGGGACGCGCAGCAGTGCGCGGTCCACGTTCACCAGCCGCTCGCTGCCGTCGCGCAGGCTCAGCCGGCCCGCCAGGCCCAGGTCCCGGTCCAGCCAGGTGTTGAGCAGGGTGCCGCCGTAGATCTCGACGGCGATCTGCCGCCAGCCCTGTGACCCCGTGTCAGGCAGCGGCTTGACGCGGAGGTTGGGGGAGTCGGTGTGTGCGCCGACGATCCGGAACGGGGTGTGCGCGGTGGCGCCCTCCGGGACGAACCAGGCGATGAGCGCTCCGCCGCGGAGGACGAAGCGGCCTCCGCTGCCCGAGTCCCAGGCGTCCGTTTCCGACAACTGCCTGAAGCCTGCCTTTTCCAGCCGCTCGGCCGCGTTGGCCACGGCGTGGTACGGCGACGGACTGGCCGTCAGGAAGGTCATCAGATCGTCGGTGTGTCCGCGGTCGAAGCGGGCGGGAGAGCTCATGTGGTTCACCTTAACGACGGTCGTGTTCGCCATGGTCGGACTGCGGCGGATAGCCGAGACGCCGGGGCCGCGGGCTGTGTGGTCCACTTCCCGGCGGCTTTTCAGCCCGGCGGGCGCTCGAATCGGCGCTGCAGCTGCCTGCGCTCGCCCCGGCGGATGCGCGGGAGCATCTCCGGGGCCGTCGCGGAGCGCTGCGCGCGTCTCTTGCGTCCGGCGCAGAAGATACAGGCCTCACCGGGCGGCGCGTCCGGATCGATGGGTGCGCCGGGGTGCTCGGAGCAGCCGGAGGCATTGCGCGGCCGGGACAGTTCGCGGGCCACGATGAACGCCCGGTGGAGATCGTCCGCGATCCGTACGAACTCCTCGGCGGGGGAGGAGAAGCCCAGGTGGAAGCGGCGGTCCTCGACGGTGCGGAGGTGGTCGCGCAGGGCCTGCAGGGTGTACGGGGGGTCGGGCACGGGGTAGCCCAGCCGGCGCTGTTCCCCGGCGGGCGGGGCGGCGGCCGCCGCGCGGGCGCCGCGGACGCCCTGGGCGCGCAGCCCGAGGCGGCGCCGGTCGTTGCAGATCAGGCAGCGGCCCCAGCCGTCGGGCGCCTCGGGGTCGAGGGCCCCGTTGGGGTGCTCGGAGCAGCCGGTGTAGCTCTTGGCGGGGGCCAGCCCGGCGGCGGTCTGGAAGGCGGTGTAGAGGGCGTCGGCGACGGCCTCGTACTCCGCGGGGTGGGCGCCGTCGTACAGCTCCCGCAGATGGTCGCCGAGGCTGCCCAGGGCAGCCTGCAGCTCCTTGAGGGCGTACGGCCGCCCGGTCGGGACGGAGTACCCCCTGCTGTTGCCGTGCTGCTCTGCTGGGCTCATGCCTACGAGCGTCCCACGAACCACCGACAACCTGTGAATGCCGCCGGTGGGCCGCCGGTACGCCGGTCCTCCGCCGCGGGTACGCCGACGGCCGGACCCCCTTGCACAGGGTCCGGCCGTCGGTGTGCGACTGTCGGTGCGGCCCGGCCGGGTGGCTAGAACGCGGCCTCGTCGAGCTCCATCAGGGTGTTGTCGACGGCCTCGGCCAGCGCGCGGGCGACCGAGACGTTCGGCAGGACCTGCGAGGCGAAGAACTTCGCGGCCGCGATCTTGCCGGTGTAGAACGGGACGTCCTTCGCGGAGGCGCCTGCGAGCTTCTCGGCGGCCACGGCCGCGCCCTTGAGCAGCAGGTATCCGACGACCACGTCACCGGACGCCATCAGCAGGCGGGTGGTGTTCTGGCCGACCTTGTAGATGTTCTTGACGTCCTCGCCGGTGGCGGTGAGGTCGACGATCATCTGGCCGACGATGGCCTCCAGGTCGACCGCGGCCTTGGCGAGCGCGTCGCGGGCGCCGGCCAGCTCCTCGCCGCCGGCGGCCTCGGCCAGGAACTTCTTGATCGTCTCGGAGAGGACGTTCAGCGAGGCACCCTGGTCGCGGACGATCTTCCGGAAGAAGAAGTCCTGGCCCTGGATCGCCGTGGTGCCCTCGTAGAGGGTGTCGATCTTGGCGTCCCGGATGTACTGCTCGATCGGGTATTCCTGGAGGTAACCGGAACCGCCGAAGGTCTGCAGCGACTGGGCGAGCTGCTCGTACGAGCGCTCCGAGCCGTAGCCCTTCACGATCGGCAGGAGCAGGTCGTTCAGGCCGATCTCGGCGGAGGCGTCCTCGCCCGCGGCCTGCTTGAGCTGGATCGCGTCCTGGACGGAGGCGGTGTACAGCACCAGGGCGCGCATGCCCTCGGCGTACGCCTTCTGCGTCATGAGCGAGCGGCGCACGTCGGGGTGGTGCGTGATGGTGACCTTGGGCGCGGTCTTGTCCAGGAAGTTGGCCAGGTCCGGACCCTGCACGCGCTCCTTGGCGTACTCCAGGGCGTTCAGGTAGCCGGTGGAGAGCGTCGCGATGGCCTTCGTGCCGACCATCATGCGGGCGAACTCGATGATCATGAACATCTGGCGGATGCCGTCGTGCTTGTCGCCGATCAGCCAGCCCTTGGCGGGGTGCTGGTCGCCGAAGGTCATCTCGCACGTGTTGGAGGCCTTGAGGCCCATCTTGTGCTCGACGTTCGTCGCGTAGACGCCGTTGCGCTCGCCCAGCTCGCCGGTCTCCCAGTCGAAGTGGAACTTCGGGACGAGGAAGAGGGACAGGCCCTTGGTGCCGGGGCCGTGGCCCTCGGGGCGGGCGAGGACGTAGTGGAGGATGTTCTCCTCCATGTCGTGCTCACCGGACGTGATGAAGCGCTTGACGCCCTCGATGTGCCAGGAGCCGTCCTCCTGCTGGATGGCCTTGGTGCGGCCGGCGCCGACGTCCGAGCCGGCGTCCGGCTCGGTGAGGACCATGGTGGAGCCCCAGCGCTTCTCGACCGCTATCTGCGCGACCTTCTTCTGCGCCTCGTTGCCCTCTTCGAAGAGGATGCCGGCGAACGCCGGGCCGGAGGAGTACATCCAGATGGCCGGGTTCGAGCCGAGCAGCAGCTCCGCGTAGGCCCAGATCAGGGAGCGGGGCGAGGTGGTGCCGCCGATCTCCTCGGGCAGGCCGAGACGCCAGTACTCGGAGTCCATGAAGGCTTCGTAGCTCTTCTTGAAGGACGCCGGGACGGGCGCGGTGTTGGTGGCCGGGTCGAAGACCGGCGGGTTGCGGTCGGCGTCCGCGAAGGATTCGGCCAGCTCGTTCTCGGCGAGGCGGGCGATCTCGGACAGGACGCTCTTGGCGGTGTCGGTGTCCATCTCACCGAACGGTCCGGTGCCGTACAGCTTGTCGCGGCCGAGCACCTCGAAGAGGTTGAACTCGATGTCGCGGAGATTCGACTTGTAGTGCCCCATGGCGACGGCTCCGTTAAGGCTCGGGAAGACAGGTTCCTCGTACATACCGATCGGTAACGTCATGATGCTACCCGCGGGTAATAAGAAGCAACCCTTGCCGGTGGACTGTGACCAGGGTCAAGCCCGCAAGCCTGGCGGGAATGCGCGTCCACGGGGCGCGGGGCGCTCGGTAGGCTTCGCCCTATGTACGGCTACGACCAGAACGTGAGCGCAGGGCAGCAGTACGCCGCCCCGCAGCAGATGGCCGGCGGGTACGGCGAGCAGCCGCTGTACCCCGAGCCCTCGCCGCCGTCGCTCGCCGACGCGGTGCGGGCCTTCACGACCGGGTCGCTGTCCGCCGAGGACTTCCAGCAGATCTTCGCCACGTCGAAGGTCTACTGCCCGCGCGGCGAGACTCCGGGCTTCCTGGCGCTGCACAACACGCAGCAGCCGGTGATCCCCATGTTCACCACGCTCAAGGAGCTCCGCCGGTACGCCGGCAAGGAGTCCAAGTACTTCGTGATCACCGGCGCCGAGGTGATCGACCTGCTGCCGACCGGGTACGGCTTCGTCCTCGACATGGAGGGCGACCACCGGATGGTCTTCGATGCGAAGGCCGTGGAGCAGATGGTCGACTTCGCGATGCGCCGCATGTACGGCTAGGCCGTTTCGCCGTAGGTGCAGGTGAGCGGCTTCGGGCCCCGGGGAAATATCCCCGGGGCCCCTTCTGTTCTGTGGGGTGTGGCAGAAAGTTCGAGTTTCAACTAAACTCGACGCAGAAGGAGGTTCCGACCATGCCTGCAGTGACTGTGGAGAACCCGTTGACGCTCCCCCGCGTCGCCGAGCCCGCCCCGGAGACCGCCGCCCGCAAGGTGCTGGCCGTCACGACCGCTCCCGGTGGGTTCGAGGGCGAGGGGTTCCCGGTGCGCCGCGCGTTCGCCGGGATCAACTACCAGTACCTCGACCCGTTCATCATGATGGACCAGATGGGCGAGGTGGAGTACGCACCGGGCGAGCCCAAGGGCACCCCGTGGCACCCCCACCGCGGCTTCGAGACCGTCACGTACCTGATCGACGGAACCTTCGTCCACCAGGACAGCAACGGCGGCGGCGGAGTCATCAACGGCGGTGACACCCAGTGGATGACCGCCGGCTCGGGCCTGCTGCACATCGAGGCCCCGCCGGAGTCCCTCGTCGTGTCCGGCGGCCTCTTCCACGGCCTCCAGCTGTGGGTCAACCTCCCGGCCTCCGACAAGATGATGCCCCCGCGCTACCAGGACATCGGCGGCGGCCAGGTCCAGCTGCTGTCCACCCCCGACGGCGGCGCCCTGCTCCGCGTGATCGCCGGTGAGCTGGACGGCCACGCCGGCCCCGGCATCACCCACACCCCGATCACGATGATCCACGCGACCGTCACCCCCGGCGCGCAGGTCACCCTCCCCTGGCGCGAGGACTTCAACGCCCTCGCGTACGTCATGGCCGGCCGGGGCAGCGTCGGCGCGGACCGGCGGCCCGTCCACACCGGGCAGACGGCGGTCTTCGGCGACGGCGGCTCCATCACGGTGCGGGCGGACGAGTCCCAGGACTCGAACACCCCGGACCTGGAGGTCATCCTCCTCGGCGGGCGCCCCATCCGGGAGCCGATGGCGCACTACGGGCCGTTCGTCATGAACAGCCGGCAGGAGCTCCAGCAGGCCTTCGACGACTTCCAGGCGGGCCGGCTGGGGACCATCCCCACCACAGCCCGGGAGCGCACGAAGTCGTCGGAGCAGCACTCCTGACCGCGCCTCACCCCGCCTGACCGCGGCTAGCGGCGCAGGGCCTCCGCGGGCTGCGTACGGGAGGCCCGCCAGGCCGGGTACAGGCCGGCCAGCACCCCGGTGACGAGTCCGATCAACGGCGCCACGGCGACGGTGAGCGGCGACATCACCGGGGTCCAGTCGCGCAGCGCCGACACCCCGACCACGGTCAGCGTGCCGAGCGTGGTGCCGACCAGGCCGCCCACCGCACCCTGCGCGGCGGACTCGGCCAGGAACTGGGCGGTGATGTGCCGCCCGCGCGCACCGAGGGCCCGGCGCAGCCCGATCTCCCCGGTCCGCTCCAGCACCGCGACGAGCGTGGTGTTGGCGATCCCGACCGCCCCGATGACCAGGCAGATCGCCGCCAGCAGCAGGAACAGCTGATCCAGGTCGGACGTCACCCCCGCCCGCAGGGTCCTCGGGTCCGGCGGCGGCGCGGGCGTCAGCCAGTCGGGATGGTCCGGGCGCAGCGCGAGCGGGAGTTCCGCGGCCACCTGCCGGGCCGCACCGAGCTCGGTCACGACCAGCATCCGGGCCCGCTGGGCGTTGTCCGGCGGCCCCCACAGCTTCTCGGCGGTGCCCCGGGGCACGATCACCGAGAGCAGCAGGTCCGGCTTGCGGTCCGCCCCGCTCGCGATGCCGATCACGGTGAACGGGTGCTCGCCGATGAACACCGCGGGGCGGCTCTCCAGCGTGGTGATGCCGAGGCGCGCCGCCATCGCCGAGCCCACCACCGCGACCTGTTCGCTGCGCCCGTCGTGGAAGGCGTCGTACGCCCGGCCCGAGCCCAGCGCGAGCCCGGCCGCGCGCAGCATCCCCGGGGAGGCCGCGACCACCGGGATCCGCTCGCCGGTCGCCCCCGCGACCGGGGCGGACCGTACGGTGGTCTCGCCCAGCGGCACCGGCCAGAACACCCCCGCGGCGCGCACCCCGTTGAGCGTGCCCGCCCGGGCGTCCGCGTCACGGGGGAAGGCGAGGGGCACCTGCCGGGCGAGCTGGGGATCGCCGCCGCCCGCGGTGTCCTGGACGCCGACCTCGGTGGCCGTCAGCGCGTTGAATCGGCTGTCGATCTGCGAGGAGGCGGTGGCCGTGAGGCCGAGGATCGCCACGAAGGTGCCCACGCCCAGGACGGTGCCGAGGCCGGTCAGGGCGGAGCGGGCGGGCCGCTGGAGCATCCCGGCCAGAGCCTCGGAGAGCAGGTCGCGCAGGGACAGGCGGGAGGGCGTGATCCCGGTGTCGGGCCGCCGCCTGCGCATGATGCTCCCGATGCTCCTCATACGGGCACTGATGCTCCTCATGCGGGGACGACCTCGCTCAGGACCCCGTCGCGGATGGACACCGTCCGTCGGCCGCGGGCGGCCACGTGGGGGTCGTGCGTGATGACCAGCAGCGTCAGCCCGTCGGCGTGCAGCGCGTCCAGCAGGGCAAGCACGGCGCCCGCCGTGGCGGTGTCCAGGTTCCCGGTGGGCTCGTCGCACAGCAGCAGCGAGGGATCGGCGACCAGGGCGCGGGCGATGGCCACGCGCTGGCGCTCGCCCCCCGACATCCGGGTCGGGAGATGGCCGGTGCGGTGGCCGAGGCCGACCCGCTCCAGCGCCGTACGGGCCCGGTCGGCGCGCTCCGCGCGCGGGACGCCGTTGTAGACCATGGCGAGGCGGACGTTCTCCAGGGCGCTGCGGTGCGGCAGGAGATGGAAGGACTGGAAGACGAAGCCGATGCGCTGCCCGCGCAGGGCGGTGCGGTCGCGGTCGCGCAGGGCGCCGGTGTCGATGCCGTCGAGCAGGTACCGGCCGGTGGTCGGGGCGTCGATGAGCCCGGCGACGTTCAGGAAGGTGGACTTCCCGGAGCCGGAGGGGCCGACCACGGTCACGTACTCGCCGCGTTCCACGGTCAGCTCGCAGGGCCGCAGCGCCTGGACGGGCGGCGGTCCGGGGTAGGTGAGGCCGACGCCCTCGAAGCGGACGACGGCGGCGGCGGCCGGGGTGGTGTCCTCGGCCGGGGTGGCGTCCTCGGCCGGGTGCGCGGCCGGGTCTGCGGCCGGGTGTGCGGGGGTCATGGCTTCGCCTGGGCGACGAGCACCCGGTCGCCGTCGGCGAGCGCGCCACCGCCGACCGGCTCGACCTGGACCATCCCGTCGGCGGACATCCCGGCCCGGACCTCGACCCGGCGCCGGGCGTCCGCGGCGGCGGGGTCCTTGCCCAGCACCGTGACGGTGGTCCGGCCGTCGGCGCCCGCCGAGACGGCGGAGAGCGGTACGACGAGCACCGGCTCCCCGGACGAGGCCGCGGTCACGGTGAGCCGTACGCCCTGGCCGGAGAGGCGGGGGTCGAGGCTCTGGTCGGGCTTGACGGTCAGCGCGTACCCGCCCGGGTCCTGAGCGGTGGCCGGGGGGCTGTCCCCGGAGCCCGAGCCGGACCCGGCGCCGGAGCCGCCGCCCGTCGGGGAGCCGGCCGTGGCCGGGGTCGGGTCGGTGGCCACCGAGCCGACGGTCCCGGTGGCGGTGAGCCCGGTGGCCTCGGACAGCACCTCGACCTTCATCCCGGCTTTGACCAGGTCCTTCTGGTGCGCCGGGAGCGAGGCCCGGATCACCGGGGCGCCCGCCGAGAGGGTCAGCAGCCCGTCCGGGACGCCTTCGCCGACCGCGGCCTTGACCGCGTCCACGCGGGCCGGGAAGCCCTTGACGAAGACGAGCTCGTCCGCCGGGACCATGGGGCCGGCCGCCGCGCGGGCCGCCTCCAGGCGGGTGGTGGCCTTGGCCAGGTCCTGCTGGGCGAAGGTGAGCTGCTGCTGCGCCTCGGCGGTGTCGGCGCCACCGCCCGCCTTGGCCTTGGCGAGGGCGTTCTTGGCGGTGGTGACCTGTCGCTGGGCGGTGTCGGCGGCGTCCTCCGCCGCCTGGAGCTTCTCGGCGTCGCCGGGGTCGGCCGGCCGCGGGGTGTACCCGAGCGCGGCGTAGAGCGCGGTGACGGCGGCCTTCGTACCGGGGCCGTACGTGCCCGCGGGATCCTTGCCGGTGGCGTGGCCCAGCGCCTTGAGCCCTTCCTGGAGCTGCCCGACATCCTTGCCGGTGGCCCCGGGCTTCAGGTCCCGGTACACGGGCAGGGCTCCGGCCAGCGCGAACACCGGCCGCCCCGACACCTCGACCAGTACCTCGCCGGCCTGTACGGCGGCCCCGGGCTGCTTGTTGACCCGCGTGACCACGGGCTTCCCGCCCGTCCCGGCGGCAGCCGTGGCCCCGGCCCCCGGGGACACCGTCAGCGACTGCTCGGCGGTCACCGTGCCCCGTACGACCACGGAGGAGGTGAGCACCCGCCGTTCGACCCGGTCGGCGAGGACGGACGCGGGCGGCGCCGCGGCATCGGCCGCGACCTGGGCGGGGGAGCGGATGGCACCGGCGAGGACCACCCCGGCTCCGGTGAGGGCGACGGCGCCCGCGACGACCCAGATCAGGATCCGGCGCCGCCGGCCGAGCGAGGCCCGTCCGTCATCGGTCCCGCCTGCGGCGTCCGGCTTCTCGGCGGCAGCCTTCGCGGCGGCGTCCTTCGCGACGGCGTCCGACTCCTCGGGGGCGGCGGCCTCTTGATGTTTCACGTGAAACCCACTTCTTCGTTCAGCAGTTCTCGCCGAGCACCTCGAGGGAACTCACCTTCCACGGCGCGCCCTCCTTCTCGCGGGTCAGCGTGAAGGCGCCCATCTGGGTCGGCTTGTCCTGGAGTTGGTCGACGGGCTGACCGGTTTTGGCGTCATGGATGAGCCAGCGGTCCAGATCGACGCAGTCGTGCAGGATCCGGGTCTGCGCGCCGGGGGTTTCCACGCCGTCGATCCGGTGGCCCACCTCGCCGAGCAGCGCCTGGCCGGCGGTCTTCGAGTGGGCGAGGTTGTCGCGGAGCTCCTGCAACTGCTGCCCGGTGGCGACCCGTTCGACGGCCGGATCCTGGGGATCGGGCGCCCGGTTCGCCGCGAGCCAGGTGGTCCAGTACGTGTCGTAGGCCTGCTGCACGTCCGGGCTCGGCGGCTCCAGCGCCGACCGGGTGCTCGCACCTGCCGGGGAGGCGGCGGAATCCGCGGTGCACCCGGTCGCCAGGAGGAGCGCCAGAGCCGCCGCCGCGGCGGGCAGCAGGCCGCGCGCCGCGGCCCGCCGGCCGGCCGGTGCCCTCACGCCGAGCCGCCCTTCAGCACCTTCTCCGCATAGGCGACCTGCTCGTCCAGTCGCTTCTTCTCCTGGTCCAGGTCCTGCTTGCGCCGTTCGATCAGGCCCTTCTGGTAGGCCGTCAGGACCGCGGTCCAGGTGTCGGTGAGCTTCGTCTTCTGCTTGCAGGACACGTCCGTGGTCGCGGCGGTGATCTCCTCGGAGGTGACGGGCCCGGTCCACCGGGTGCCCTCCATCTGCTGGAGCTCCCAGGGCGTCTTCACCTGGAACCCCGCATCGCGCATACAGGTGCTCCACTGCGTGATGCCCGCGACGATCCGGCTGTCTCCGCGCGCCCGGTCGCCGGCCTGCTGGGTGAGCTGGTCGACCAGGCTGTTGCCGGCGGGGGCCCCGGACGGGCCGGTGGTGCTCCTCGGGTACAGCTTGCGGTCCGCCTCGCCCGAGCAGCCGCCTTCCGGGGCGCCCGGATGGGCCGGTGCACCGTCCTGCGGGCCGAACAGGGCGGCCGTCTCGTTCGGGTCGCGCTTCTTCTCGCCCGCCGCATCGCGGTCCGGCAACGCGCCGGACCGGTACCCGTACTTCTTCGCGGATTCGGCGTCGACCAGGCCGATTCCGGTGGTGGCCCGGTGCGCGCCGGCGCTGGTGACGTAGGTGCTCGCGTTCTTGAAGGAGGCGAATCCGATGCGGTGCATACAGGACTCGGTGAGCAGGTCCTGTGCCTGCCGGAGCACCTTCGCCTGGTTCTGGTCGAAGGCGTAGGCGTCGAGCGGGAGTACGGCGTTCGCAGGGTCGGCCTGCGGTGTGACGCTCACCTGTGGTTCGGCCGTGGGGCCGTCCGATCCCCCCTGTTTCGCCGCCGGTTCGGCGGTGCAGGCGCCGAGCGCCGCTACCGCGACGGCACCGGCCAGCAGCAGGGGCAGCCGTTGGCGTGCGTGGAGCACGATCAGCCTTTCCGTGGTGGTCTGGTGGTCGTACACTGCCCGGCACGCCCGGGGCCGGGACCGATTCCAGCGGTCCCGGCCCCGGGCGGCTCAGAGCGCCGATCAGCAGGGGTTGGCCGCCCACTTGGTGATCAGGGTCATCGAGCTGTAGCCGGTGACGCCGGTGTTGTTGTTCTTGTGCCGGTCCCACCACTGGTTGCCGTTGATCACGGTGCCCGACTTGTAGCAGATGGGCGTGATGGTGTGGCTCCGGTAGCCGAGGCCGTTGATGGAGGCCGAGGTGTTGGAGTTGGAACGGATCCGGACCCCGTCCTCGGCGTAGTCGCCGGCGTGGGCCACGCTCACGGAGCCCATGACGATCGTCGCGGCGGAGAGTGCCACTGCGGTGAACCTTGCTGCCTTGCGCACGCTGTCTCCTCTTGGATATCGGACACGTCGTGGTGCAGCCGAGAGGAATGCTCCGCGGCTCAAGTGCTGCAGCGGCCCCCCGGTCCGGTGAAAGACGATGGCACGAAGACGAATGCCGTACCAGGGGGATCCGGGCGTGCGGCGGAGACCGGCTTGAATGCTGCGTTTCGGGGCGCGTGGCCGGTTACACGGACTCTTCAGATCCTTTTGGGCATTTCCGCAGGAGGGGGCGGCGGCCGGAAAACGGACGCCTCGGGTTCTCCGCGAACGGATGATCGAGGACCGCTTCGCGGTTGTCCTGAAAACCTCGTTACTCGGGCTCCTCGTGTTCCTCGGGGCGCTCGGCCCCCGTGGAGCGCCCCCGAAGCTCCGACACCACGCCGAACGCGGCTGCGGTCAGCGGCACGGCCAGCAGCATGCCCAGGATCCCGGAGACGCTGGCTCCGGCCGTGATGGCGAGCAGGACCACCGCCGGGTGCATCTGCACGGTGCGGCTCTGGATCACCGGCTGCAGGACGTGCCCCTCCAGCAGCTGTACGGCGATCACCACGCCCACGGCCCACAGGCCGATGACCCAGCCCCGCTCGGCGAACGCGACGAGGACGGCCACCGCACCGGAGATGAAGGCGCCCAGGTAGGGGATGTACGCGCCGACGAACACCAGGGCGCCGAGGCCGACGGCCCCGGGGACGCGGAGCACGAGCAGGCCGACGGTGATGAA
This sequence comes from Streptomyces sp. NPDC002209, assembly GCF_042890265.1. Lineage (NCBI taxonomy): Bacteria > Bacillati > Actinomycetota > Actinomycetes > Kitasatosporales > Streptomycetaceae > Streptomyces > Streptomyces sp. NPDC002209. The sequence continues at coordinate 405,432 of NZ_JBIARX010000006.1, forward strand.
GAAGGCGTCGATCAGGGCGATGAAGGTGGTTCCGCGCATGAAGCCCTCGACGGCCGAGAAGGCGCGGCGGGCCATGGCCTCGACGGTGTCGCCGGTGGCGCGCGGCGCGAGCGAGCGCAGGGCTGCGCCGGCTCGGTGGGAGTCGCGCAGGAAGAAGAACATCAGCAGCAGGGCGAGGACGGCGCTGGCGAGCATCTCGCCGACGACGCTGATGCCGGCGATGACGCCGGAGGCGGCGGTACCGCCGTACTTGGCGAGCAGCTCCTTGGCGTTGGACGCCAGGTCCTCGAGGGAGGTCCCTGCGGCCCCGAGTTGCCTGGCGAGGACTTGCCCGGCCTGTTTGAGCGAGCCGACGATCTGGTCGCCGGTGCTGATCAGCGCGTGGACGACGACGTACGTGGCGCCGCCGAACACCACGAGCACGGTGAGGCAGGTGAGCGCGGCGGCGAGGGAGCGCTGCACCCCCGCCCCCACGAGCCGCCGGTTCATCGGCCCCAGCAGGGCCGCTCCGAGCAGCGCGAGGAGCACCGGCGTGACGACGGCCTTGAAGGTGATGCACAGCCACACGCCGACGGCGATCACGCCGGTGACGAGCAGGGCGGCCGCGCACCACGCGGCCAGTCGCCTGACCGGCGGGGGGAGCAGAGTCAGCACAGGTGCATCAAACCATGGCATTCCGGTGCGGATCGGGCACGCGGCCGCACCGGCGGCCCCGGCCGGGACGGGCGGTCGTCCGTCAGCCGTCCTTCGCCTGTTCGTGCATCTCGAACCAGATCGACTTGCCCTCGCCGCGCGGGTCCACGCCCCAGGAGTCCGCCAGCATCTCCATCAGCAGGACGCCCCGTCCGCTCGACGCCATCTCGCCCGGATGCCGCTTGTGCGGCAGCTCGTCGCTGGCGTCCGCCACCTCGATGCGCAGCCGCCGCGTCCCCAGTTCGCCCACCGCCTCCGCGACCAGGAGCGCGTCGCCGTCCGTGTGCACGAGGACGTTCGTGACCATCTCGGAGACCATGAGCACCGCCGAGTCCACCTGCTCCTCGTCCGCCCAGTCGTGCAGCAGCTCCCGGATCTGCCGGCGTGCGCCCGCGATCCGCTCCGGCTCCGCCTGCGCCACGGTCAGCACCGTGCGGCGCGCGGGCCGGGTCAGCTGCGCCGCCGGGGCGCCGCAGCCGCAGCCCGTACCGTCCCGGCTCAGCAGGACGACGGCTATGTCGTCCTCGCGCCGGTCGGCCAGCGGGCCCGTGGTGTGGTGCGAGGAGGGCCCGTGCACGGCCTGGACCAGCAGGTCGGCGAGTTTCTCCAGGCCGTCGGACTCGTGGGTCCCGGCATCGTGCGTCTCGGATTCGAGGATCGCCCGCAGCCGCGCCCAGCCCGTGTCCAGGTCGTGCCCGCCGGTCTCGATGAGCCCGTCGGTGCACAGCATCATCGTCTCGCCGGGCTCCAGCGTGAACCGGGTCGTGGGGTAGTCCGTGTCCGGGACGATGCCGAGCGGGAGGCCGCCGGCGGTCGGGCGCATCAGCACCGTGCCGTCCGTCATGCGGATCACGGGGTCGGGGTGGCCGGCGCGGGCCACCTCCAGCAGCCCGGTCTGCGGGTCGCACTCCACGTACAGGCAGGTCGCGAAGCGGGGGCTGCGGAAGTCGGACTCCTCGTACGAGTCGGTGATGCCCGCCAGGAAGCGGGAGGCGCGGGAGAGCACGGCATCCGGCCGGTGGCCCTCGGAGGCGTACGCGCGCACCGCGATCCGCAGCTGGCCCATCAGCCCGGCAGCCCGCACGTCGTGCCCCTGCACGTCCCCGATGACCAGCGCGAACCGCCCCGACGGCAGCGGGATCTTGTCATACCAGTCACCGCCGACCTCGAGGCCGCCGCCGGTGGGGACGTACCGCGCGGCGATCTGCATGCCGGGGATGTCGGGGCCCAGCATCGGCATCATCGACCGTTGCAGGCCGGAGGTGAGTTCCCGCTCGGATTCGGCCACGCCTGCCCGCTGGAGGGCCTGGGCCAGCATCCGGGCCACCGTCGTCAGGACGGACCGCTCGTCCGGGGAGAAGGACACCGGGTGCTTGAACGCGGCCATCCAGGCGCCCATGGTGCGCCCGGCGACGATCAGGGGGAGGAAGGCCCAGGAGATCCGGCCGAAGCGCTGGGCGAGCGGCCAGGTGGCCGGAAAGCGCCGTTTGTAGTCCTCGGGGGACGGCAGGTAGATCGCCCGCCCGGTCCGGACGACCTCGGCGGCCGGGTAGTCCGTGTCCAGCCGCATGTCCGTGAAGGGGTCCTCCTCCCCCGGACCGTGCCCGTGGTGCCCGATGATCGACAGCCGGTCCCCGGCCACCCCGAAGACCGCCAGCCCGTCGGGGCTGAAGCCGGGCATCGAGAGCGACGCGGCGACCCGCAGCACCTCGGCCGTGGACCGCGCCTCGGCGAGCGCCCTCCCCGCGTCCAGCAGGAAGGCCTCGCGGGAGCGCCGCCAGTCGCCGGTGATCGGGGTGTGCACGGCGGTGGTGCCGGGCTGCGGCTCGGCGATCTCCTGGATGGTGCCGATCAGCTCGTAGTCGACGCGGCCGTCGACCGAGCGGTTCTCGAGGGGTTTTGAGCGGCTGCGTACGGTGCGCAGCACCCGCCCGTCCTCGTCCATGATCCGCAGCCGGGCCTCCGCGAGGGTGCCTTCGGCCACCGCGAGGTTGACGATCCCGTTGATCTCGTTCCAGTCCACCGGGTGAAACCGCGACCGTACGGCGACCTCCGGCAGGACGACGGGCTCCGCGGGCAGCCCGAGGAGCCGGGCGGCCTCGCTGTCCAGAGTGACCGTCCCGGAGGCGTTGTCCCATCGCCACAGGCCGGTGGCGATGGCGGCCAGGACGTCCTCGGTGCGCACCCGGTCATCTTTACAGGTCATCCCCCCGGCGTGCCTGTTCACGGGGGCTGCCGGGCACTCCCGCACGGTCCCCGGCCCGGACGGTAACCTTGTGAGGGTTGAATCCACCCTGGTATCGCGAAGAACTGGATGACTGATGCATCGGTACAGGTCCCACACCTGCGGCGAGCTCCGCGCCTCTGACGTCAACGCCGACGTCCGGCTGAGCGGCTGGCTGCACAACCGTCGAGACCTGGGCGGCATCCTCTTCATCGATCTGCGCGACCACTACGGCATCACGCAGCTCGTCGCCCGCCCCGGCACCGCCGCGGCCGCCGTCCTGGACAAGCTCTCCAAGGAGACCGTCGTCCGCGTCGACGGCAAGGTCGTCTCGCGTGGCGCCGAGAACATCAACGCCGACCTGCCCACCGGCGAGATCGAGATCGAGGCCGCCGAGGTCGAGGTGCTCGGCGCGGCGGCCCCGCTGCCCTTCACCATCAACACCGACGACGGTGTGAACGAGGAGCGGCGCCTGGAGTACCGCTTCCTCGACCTGCGCCGCGAGCGCATGCACCGCAACATCATGCTGCGCTCGGCCGTCATCGCGTCGATCCGCTCCAAGATGGTGGCCCTCGGCTTCAACGAGATGGCGACCCCGATCCTCACCGCGACCTCGCCCGAGGGCGCGCGTGACTTCGTCGTCCCCTCCCGCCTGAACCCGGGCAAGTTCTACGCCCTGCCGCAGGCCCCGCAGCAGTTCAAGCAGCTGCTGATGATCTCGGGCTTCGACCGGTACTTCCAGATCGCGCCGTGCTTCCGCGACGAGGACGCCCGCGCCGACCGCTCGCCGGGCGAGTTCTACCAGCTCGACGTCGAGATGTCCTTCGTCGAGCAGGAGGACGTCTTCCAGCCGATCGAGCGCCTGATGACCGAGCTCTTCACCGAGTTCGGCAACGGCCGCGAGGTCACCTCGCCGTTCCCGCGGATCCCGTTCCGCGAGTCGATGCTGAAGTACGGCAACGACAAGCCCGACCTGCGCGCCAAGCTGGAGCTCGTCGACATCACCGACGTCTTCGAGGGCTCGGAGTTCAAGGCGTTCGCCGGCAAGCACGTGCGGGCGCTGGCCGTCCCGGACACCGCCGCGCAGCCGCGCAAGTTCTTCGACGGCCTCGGAGAGTACGCGATCTCGCTGGGCGCCAAGGGCCTCGCGTGGGTCCGCGTCGGCGAGGACGGTTCGCTGACCGGCCCGATCGCCAAGTTCCTCACCGAGGAGAACGTCAAGGTCCTCACCGAGCGCCTGGGCCTGGTCCCCGGCCACGCCGTGTTCTTCGGCGCGGGCGAGTTCGACGAGGTCTCCAAGATCATGGGCCCGGTCCGGGTCGAGGCCGCCAAGCGCGCCGGCCAGTTCGAGGAGAACGTCTTCCGGTTCTGCTGGATCGTCGACTTCCCGATGTACGAGAAGGACGAGGAGACCGGCCGGATCGACTTCTCGCACAACCCCTTCTCCATGCCGCAGGGTGGCATGAAGGACCTCGAGGAGAAGGACCCGCTCGACATCCTGGCCTGGCAGTACGACATCGTCTGCAACGGCATCGAGCTGTCCTCCGGCGCCATCCGCAACCACGAGCCCGAGGTCATGCTGAAGGCCTTCGCGATCGCCGGTTACGAGGCCGAGACCGTCGAGCGCGAGTTCGCCGGCATGCTGCGTGCCTTCCGCCTCGGTGCCCCGCCGCACGGTGGCATCGCCCCGGGCGTGGACCGCATCGTGATGCTGCTCGCCGACGAGCCGAACATCCGCGAGACCATCGCCTTCCCGCTGAACGGCAACGCGCAGGACCTGATGATGGGCGCACCCACGGTCCTCGAGGAGTCCCGCCTGCGCGAGCTGAACATCGCGCTGCGCAAGCCGGTGGAGACGAAGCCGGCGGAGGCCAAGCCGGTCGCCGAGGCCGTCCACCCGGACGCCGCGCGCTGATCAGGGGCAGCCGCCGCCAGGCATGACGAAGGGCCCGGGATCCGATGGATCCCGGGCCCTTCGTCGTCCGTACGGGCGGGGCTGCTCAGAAGCCCAGAGGCTCAGAAGCTCTGGAGCAGGCCCTTGACCAGTGCGCCGGAGGTCAGCTCGGCGGGGGCCGGGCCGGCGTGGAAGAAGCCGGCGTTCTCGGCATCCAGCTTGCGCAGGAAGTCGAAGGCCTTGGCGTCGTGGTCGCCGAACGCGACGAACTGCCAGTGGACACCGGGCGCGGAGGCGGCTGCGTCGGCGAGGGCCTGCTTGGCCGGCCGGACGCTGTCGGGGGCGCCGTCGGTCTGGAACACGACGAGGGCGGGGCCTTCGCCGCCGTCCTTCTGGTAGCGCTCGACGACGGCCTCCACGGCCACGTGGTAGCTGGTGCGGCCCATGCGGCCGAGTTCGCCGTGGCGGGCCTCGACCCAGGCGCCGTCGTGGGCGTCGAGGGTCAGGTCGGCGGTGCCGTCCACGTCCGTGGAGAAGAACACGGTGTGCACGGTCGCCGCGTCGTCGAGGTGGGCGGCGAGGGCGAGGGCGTGGTCCGCGAGGTGCTGGGCGCTGCCGTCCTTGTAGAACGGGCGCATCGACCCGGACCGGTCCAGGACCAGGTACACCTTGGCCCGCGCACCGGCCTTGCCCTTGCCCCGGAGCACCTGTCCGGCGGCCTTGTAGGCCCCGGCCACCCCGGGCGCCTGCCGCTTCACGGCAGCCAGCGCATGAGCCGGCCCCTCTCCGCCGACCGGCTCCGCCACGACGTCCTCGACCTCGACCTCGGGCGTCTCTGCCTCGGCCGCGATGACCTCGACCTCGGGCTCGACCTCGGGGGCCTCGACCTCGGCCGCGGGCTCAGCCTCGGCCACGGGGGCCTCAGCCTCGGCCGCGACGACCTCGGGCTCGGGGGTTTCGGCCTCGGCCTCGGGCTCAGGGGCCTCGGCCTCCGCTGCGATGACCTCGGGCTCGGGGGCGATGACCTCGGCTTCGGGCTCGGCCTCGGCCGCGACGACCTCGACCTCGGGCTCGGCCTCCGCTGCGATGGCCTCGGGCTCGGGCTCGGCCACGGGGGCCTCGACCTCGGGCTCGGGCTCGGCCACGGGGGTTTCGGCCTCGGCCGCCACCGGCTCGGCCACGACCTCTTCGGCCGCCTCCGGCGCAGGTGCCTCGGCCGCAGCCACCTCGGTGACGGTCTCTTCGGCCTCGGCCTCGGCCTCGGCCTCGGCTGCGGCGACTTCCGCCGCGGGAGCCTCGGCCTCGGGCTGTACCTCGGCCACCGGCTCGGCGGCGACCTCCTCCGGCTCGGCCTCGGCTGCCGGTTCGGCGACCGGCTTCGCCGCAGCCGCAGGTTCCTGCTGGACCGACCCCGGCATGGGGCGGCGGGCCTCCGGGACCGTGGGGTCCGGCGCCGGGGCGGTGAGAAGGGTCCCCGGTTCGCGGTCCCGCGGAGCGGACTGCGGGGGAACCGTCGGATTGTCGAAGGACGCCGCGACCAGTTCGGCCGCCACGTCCAGGGGGGTGCGTTCCGCCTGGCTCGGGACGGCTGCCGAAGTACCGTCCGTCGTCTCCGGAACCGGCTCGGCAGACCGTCCGAACACCTTGCGCAACAAGCTCCGAATACCCATGGGCCAGGCCTTTCGCATGAGTGCGTGCGTCATTTGTCCGTGCTGCGCGGTTGATCCCTGCCCAGAGTGGACACGTAAGGTTATCGGCCGCTTGGCTGGAACTTCGGCAGGGGCGCCCTTCGTGGCGCCCGGCCCACCCAGCACACACCCCATCTTGCCGAACTCCCGCACCGACGTGCCCGGTTCACCGGGCGTTCATCCCGCCGCCGCCGCATCGGCGCAACGCGCGCCTACCGTCACGGCTGGATTCGACCGACATGATGTCGGCGCCCGTGCATCTACGGAGGACATTCGTGCGCAAGCTTCTGCCGCTCATAGGCAACACGCATGGGGGCGGCCGTTCCGCCCTCACCTGTCGCTACCGCTGTGGTGACGCCTGCTTCCACGAGGTGCCGAACAAGAGCGACAACGAGTACGTCGGCGACGTCATCGCCCGCGCCTACTCCCGCCGCTCGATGCTGCGCTCCGCCGCCGTCGTCACGGTCGCCACCGCTGCCGGCACCGCCATCACCCTCAGCGGCAACGGCTCCCCGGCCACCGCCGCTCCCGCCGCCGACGCCCAGGGCGCCGCCGCGGACGCCGCCAACGCCGCGGGCGCCCGCGGTCTGCGCTTCAAGGCCGTCGCGCCGAACACGGACGACCGGGTCACCGTCCCCGAGGGCTACGAGCAGAACGTGGTCATCCGCTGGGGCGAGCCGATCGTCAAGGGTGCTCCGGGCTTCAACGCCGACAAGCAGACCGCCGCCGCCCAGGCCGGCCAGTTCGGCTACAACAACGACTTCCTCTCGCTGCTCCCGCTCGGCGGTGACTACGAGCGCCAGCAGCTCCTCGTGGCCAATCACGAGTACACCGACGAGATCCTCATGTTCAAGGGCTACGACCCGGCGAACCCGACCCGCGAGCAGGTCGAGATCGCCTGGGCCGCGCACGGCCTCGGCGTCGTCGTGGTCCAGGAGGACCACCGCAGCGGCAAGCTGACCGCGGTCAACCGCCACCAGCTCAACCGCCGCCTCACCGCGACCAGCGAGTTCAGGCTCACCGGCCCGGCCGCGGGCAGCGCCCTGGTGAAGACCTCCGTCGACCCGACCGGCACCAAGGTCCTCGGCACGCTCAACAACTGCTCCGGCGGCACCACCCCGTGGGGCACCACGCTGCACGGCGAGGAGAACTTCAACCAGTACTTCGCCAACGCCGGCCAGGTCACCGAGCCCGTCCACGCCGCCCGCCTGAAGCGCTACGGCGTCACCGCCGGCGCCACCGAGCGCAAGTGGGAGCGCTTCGACAAGCGCTTCGACGTGCTCCAGGAGCCCAACGAGCCGCACCGCTTCGGCTGGGTCGTCGAGCTCGACCCGTACGACCCGAACTCCACCCCGCGCAAGCGCACCGCGCTGGGCCGTTTCAAGCACGAGGGCGCCCAGCCCCGCCTGACCGAGGACGGCCGTCCGGTCGTCTACATGGGCGACGACGAGAAGTTCGACTACTTCTACAAGTTCGTCTCGTCGAAGCAGATGAAGAAGGGCAATTCGCGCGCGGCGAAGGAGCACAACCTCACGCTGCTCGACGAGGGCACCCTGTACGTCGCCAAGCTGACCGGTGACTCCCCGGCCGCGGAGATCGACGGCTCCGGCAAGCTCCCCTCCGACGGCCAGTTCGACGGTTCCGGCGTGTGGATCAAGCTCCTCACCTCCTCCCCCTCCGGCAACGTCTCGCACGTCGAGGGCATGACCGCCGAAGAGGTGGCCGTCTTCACGCGTGAGGCCGGCGACAAGGTGGGCGCGACCAAGATGGACCGCCCCGAGGACATCGAGCCCTCGCCGCGCACCGGCCGCGTGTACGTGGTCCTCACCAACAACAGCGACCGCGGCAAGGCCGGCAAGGCCGGTGTGGACGAGGCCAACCCGCGTAACCTGAACAAGCACGGCCAGATCCTCGAGCTCGCCGAGAACTTCGACGACCCGGCCGGTGACGGCTTCGCCTGGCGCCTGTTCCTGGTCGCCGGTGACCCGAAGGACCCGTCCACCTTCTTCGCGGGCTTCCCGAAGGACAAGGTCAGCCCGATCTCCTGCCCGGACAACGTGACCTTCGACCCGCACGGCAACCTGTGGATCTCCACGGACGGCAACCAGCTCGGCTCCCACGACGGCCTGTTCGGTGTCGCCACCGCCGGTGACCGCCGCGGTGAGCTGAAGCAGTTCCTGACCGTCCCCCGCGGCGCCGAGACCTGCGGCCCGCTGGTCCAGGACAAGCGCGTCCTGGTGGCCGTCCAGCACCCGGGCGAGATCGACGGCGCGTCCGTCGAGAAGCCCCAGTCCGTGTGGCCCGACGGCCCTGGCAAGATCGTCCGTCCCGCGGTCGTGTCGGTCTGGCGCAAGGACGGCAAGAACATCGGCATCTGATCGGCCCGGTAGGCGCGGTCGGTTGACCGGTTGACCGGTTGAATCCACCCCTGGGTGAGTGGTGTTTCACGTGAAACACCGCCCGCCCAGGGGTGTTTCGCGTTAAATGTCCGCCTGTCAGGCGTCGGTCAGGCGTCCGACGGGGAGCCTGAGCGTGGTCACCGCCCCGCCGTCGGGTGCGTTGGCGAAGCTCAGGGAGATCTCCAGGACCGCCGCCTGGCCGGCCGCGATCGTCAGGCCCAGCCCGTGGCCCCGGCCGCGGCCCGGGTCCCCGGTGCGGAACCGCTGCGGGCCCTCCTCGATCAGCTCGGGCGGGTAGCCGGGCCCGTGGTCGCGCACGACCACCACCGGGCCCTCGACGCTCACCTCGACCGGCGGTTCCCCGTGCTTGTCGGCGTTGACCAGCAGATTGGCCAGGATCCGGTCGAGGCGCCGCCGGTCGGTGAGCACCACTGCGTCCCGGATCACCCGTACCGAGGCCTCCAGGCGCGTCGCCGCGACGGCCCGCTGCACCGCCCGGCCGAGTTCCACCCGGGCCAGGTCGGCCTGCTCGACGCCCGACTCCAGCCGGGAGATCTCCAGCAGGTCCTCGGTGAGCAGGTGCAGGGCGTTGAGCCGGTCTTTGATCATCTCTTTGGGTCGGCCCTCCGGCAGCAGGGCGGCCGCCGCCAGCGAGCCGGTGAGCGGGGTGCGCAGCTCGTGCGCGACGTCCGCGGTGAAGCGCTTCTCCGCCTCGATCCGCTTCTGGAGGGACGCGGCCATCGAGTCGAGCGCCTGCGCCACGTCTCCCACCTCGTCGCGGTGGCGCGGCCGCCGCCGGCCGCTGCCGTCGGACGCGCCGTGCGCGCCGTCCTCCTCGGCGGGGAACCCCACGCGTGCGTCCAGGTCGCCGGCGCTGATCCGGCGGGCCACGGCGGCCGTGGTCGTCAGCCGCCGGCTGATCCGGTGGGCGAGGAACACGCCGGCCAGCGCGACCACCCCGGCTGCGAGCGCCGAGGAGGCGAGGATCGCGGCGTCGATGTCCCGCAGCCGGTGGCGGGTGCTCTCGTACGGGATCCAGACGGTGAGGGCTTTGCCGTCGGCGGGTGCCGCGGCCCACATGACGGGTACGTCGTCGTGCTCGCCGACCATGCTGCCCGTCAGGCCGCGTGCCACGAGCCTGCGCAGCGGCCGCGGCAGCTCGGGCGGGTCGAGGGCGAGGTTCACGTCACCGTGCGCGGTGCCGTACTGGTAGTGGGCGAGGGCGTGGTCCAGCTCCCGGTCCGCGTCCTTGCGGACCTCCCCGACGATCTGCCGGGCGACCACGTTGTGCACGAGGATCCCGAGCGCCGCCGCGACCGCGCAGCACACCGCCGCGATGGTCAGGGCGATCTTCCAGCGCAGGCTGCTCATGACCCGCATCGCGGCCCGGCCCCCTCAGACCCTGCTCGTCGAGCACGGGATGGCGCTGTCCTTCGTGCCGGCGCATTCGTCGAGGGTGAGCTGGGAGAGGTTCATGATCCCGGCCTTCGGGTCCCACACGTAGTCGGAGACGGAGACCTTGTCCGGGTTCGAGGTCGGCTCGCGGACCGCCAGGTGCTCGGCGGCCACCTCCACGCCCTCCAGCACCCCGCGCCGGGACAGGATCCGCGCGATCGACCCGTCGTCGCGGACGGTGTAGACGCGCAGTTCGCTGACCCGGCCGTCGACGTCCAGGGCGGTGATCAGCTCCTCCCGGCCGTTGCCCGTCACGTCGCGCAGGACCGCGGGCCGCACCGGGCAGTTCGGGCCTCCGTCCACAGCCTGTGTACACAGCGCGAGCCGCTGCACCGCCCGGGGGTCGACCAGGCGCCCGGTGCCGCCGTCCTCGGCGGTGGCGGCGGTGATGTCGGCCCGTACGACCTCCACCGCGTTCACGCCCCGCATGCTGAGGTTCGCGACCTTGGGCAGTCCGGGCACCACGGCGGCCTTGCCGGGCTGCTGGCCGGGGCCGGGCGGATCCGGGTGGATGTTCTCCCACAGGGTCTCCGGGGCGTGCACCGTGCCCAGGTCACCGTCGTTGCGCAGCCCCTCCACATCGGCGCACCCGGCCGTCGCCGCGAGGACGGCGGCGAGGACCGCGGCCGCTGCGCGGCCGCGCGGGGAGAGGCGCCTCATGCACCGATGCTCTCCCGTCCGGGCGGCGCGGGCCCGGCCCCGGGGCCGTTCGGGTGACGGATGCGGGCCCGGCGCCCGGTGGGCGGTCCGGCGTCAGTGGTCCGCGGAGGCGATCGCACGGGCCGCCGCGACCTCCTGGCGCACCGGGGCCAGGACGGAGCTCTCGTCCCCGGGCTGCGGGGCCGCGGGCCGCAACCGGGCCGGGGTCCGGGTGCTGCGCACCCCTTCGGCGAGGGCGCGCAGGTCGGTGATGACGCTCGCCACCTCCTCGTCGCGGGGGGCCTGGGCGCCGTGGTTGACCCGGACCCGGGCGGCGGTGGTCGCGTCCACGATCCGCTCGACGGCGACGACCAGCGGCCACCAGGCGGCAGCCCGCGCCCCCGTCGGGGGCGGCTCGGTCAGAGCCCGCTGGAACTCGTTCCGCACGCCCGACATGTCCCGGTAGATCCGCCGCCTGGCCTGGAGCCGGGCCGTGCGGGCGGCCTGCCGCCCGGCCTCCGTCTCCGGATGGCCCCCGAAGGCCCGCTCCACGTACCGGGCCGCATCGTCGACGGTGTCGGCGAGCCGGTCGCCGATCCGGGTGTGCCAGCTCTCGGGCCACAGCAGATAGCCGAAGACGAGGGTGATGGCGCAGCCGATCAGGCTGTCCAGCAGCCGGGGCCGGATCAGGTCGAAGCCCTGGTGGTTGAGGAGGTCCGACAGCAGCAGGATCACCGGGGTGATCGCGGCGGTCTGGAAGGCGTACCCCTTGACGGAGAACGCAGGGATCAGTGCGGCGAGCACCGCCATCACCGGTACGTCCCACCAGCCGCGCGGCACCTCGGCCAGCACGGCGGCGGCCACGACCAGGCCGGCCGCCGTCCCGAGGGCGCGCAGCAGGGCCCGGGAGAAGACCGAGCCGAAGTCGGGCTTGAGGACGAAGGTGACGGTCAGCGCGACCCAGTAGGACCGCTCGACCGGCACCAGGGAGACCAGCGACTGGGCCAGCCCGATGCACAGCGCGAGGCGCAGCCCGTACCGCCAGGAGGCGCCGGACAGCACCATGTCGCGTACGGCCCGCCGGGCCCGGACCGTCAGTGCGGCGGGCCGGCCGAGCCGGTCGTCGACGTTGTGCAGGTCCGGTTCGGGCAGGTGCACGATGGCCGCCGCATGCCGCAGGGCCGCGTCGAGGGCCCGTTCGGCGGGGGTGTGCGGCGCGGGCAGCTCCAGTACGGGCTTCCCGGTGCGGCCCTGTTCCACGGCCTGCGCCAGGTCCCGTACGGCGGCGGGGATCTCGGCCGGCAGGGCTCTGCCCCGCAGGTGCATGGCGGGTGCCGCCTCGACCAGCGGGATCACCACGTTCAGCTGGGCCAGCATCCGTACGAGGGAGGGGCTGCGGCCGTGCACCCGGGCGCGGCGGCCCAGCACCAGGTCGTAGGCCTGGTTCAGGGCGTGCGTGACCTGGCGGCGGCGCTCGTCGTAGTCCGGTCCGCCCGCGGCTTCCAGGGCGTCGGCGAGGGCCCGGTAGGTGTCGGCCACGGCGGCGCGCTCCGGTTGCCGCCCGCGCAGCGGCCAGCCCAGCAGGGTCAGCAGGAGGACGAACAGCCCGCCCGCGGCCAGCAGCAGCGGAGCCGTCCACCAGGGCCGGGGGAGGGGCAGGCCGGCGCCGACCACGGCGTTGAGGAGCAGGAGCAGTCCGGAGACGGAGGCGACCGTGCCGATCGAGGAGATCATCCCGGAGACGAGGGCGATCAGGGTGAGGGCGCCGACGGCGAGCCAGCCGTGGCCGAAGACCAGGGTGCCCAGGGCGACTCCGACCGCGCCGAAGAGCTGCGGCACGGCGATGTTCAGGATCCGCATCCGGTAGGCGTCGGCGGTGTCGCCGATGACCCCGGACAGGGCGCCCATCGAGACGAGGGCCCCGTACTCGGGCTCGTTCAGGGCGAAGCCGACGGCGAGGGGGGCGGCCATCGCGACGCCGGCCCGCGCGGCCGCGGCCCAGGGGATCGGTGCGGTGCTCGGCCGCAGTCCGTTGAGCAGCCAGGCGGGCGGAGCCAGCGGGCGGTGCCGGGGTCGCCCGGACGGTATCTGTTCGGTGCGTTCGGTGCTCATTCAGCTTCCGTGCGGCCGCTCGTGAATCGGTTCTTCTGCGCTGTTCCGTGGTCTTGCGTTCTTCTTGCGTTCTTCTGGGGCGGTCTGAGTGCGTTGGTACCTTCCGAGCTTATGGGGTGCGACGCAGTCGTCCCGCCAACCAGGCGGCAACAGCGGCGGCGAGCCCGATCGCCAGAATCACCCAGGCGGTGGTGCGCAGGAACGCGGTGAGCGCGTCGTACACCGCCGCGGCGGCCGCCCGGTCGATGTCGGCCGGCAGGTCGTCCAGCGTGAGCCGGCGGCAGACGGCCACCGCGATCCACAGCAGGACGGCGCCGACGGCGACCCCCAGGCCGGTGGCGATCACCGCGCGCCGCCGGCGGACGGCGACGCCGATCGCCGCCGCGGCCAGCACCACGGTCAGCACGGGGAGCCAGATGCCCGCGATCTGCAGCATGCGGAAACCCTTCCTGAGCGCGCCGAGATTGTCGTACTCCATGACCTTCACCGAGACGTGGGTGACGGGGATGCGGTCGGCGAACGGCACCCCGTCGGCGACGAGTTCCCCTTTGACCTGCTCGATGACGGGCGCGAGGTCGATGGTGACGGCGTCGCCGTCGCCGGTGGTGAGGGCCTGGAGGAAGGCGGCGTGCGCGGCGCGGTTGGCCGCGTCCCAGGCGGTGCGGTAGGCGGGGGTGCCGGCGAAGGAGCGCAGGGCCTCGCCGAGCAGGGCGTCGACCCCGCCCTGGAAGGGGCCGGCGTCGATCTGCCCGGCGAGGGCGCGGCCCGCCTGGGTGACGACGACGCCCTGGACGGCCGCGTTTTCGGCCAGCGGGGACATGGCGGCGGTGTACCGGTCGGCGTTTCCCAGCTCGCGGTCGGCCCAGTACGCGACGGCGCTTGCGGGCACGAGGACGGTCACGAGGACGACGAGTACCGCCGAGAGGAAGGTGCGCACGTCACCAGGGAAAGCCGGGACGGTGCGGGGCGCGAGCGGTGCTGCTGCGGGTGGGTGGCGGATCGGCGGATCGGCCTCGCCTGCCTCGCCCTGCCCGGGATGCTCTTCGAGATCGACGCCGTGGCGGTACGCAGCCCCTGATCCGGCGGTCCGCTGATCCACTTGCCGGTCGGGGGCGGTGGGTGTGCCCTGGATGATGGGAGAGAGGAGCCCTGTCATGGCACATGCGGCACCCACCGCCCCGATGAGGCGGCACTGGCAGGCGACCGGCACGGACGACCCGATCAAGGGCCAGCTGACGCGGGCCCTGCTCCTCGGACTCGTCTACGGAGTCTGGGCGGCCTTCATGAGGCGCGACACGGACGGGGTCGACGCGGGCAACGTCTTCTACGGGATCCTGTGCGGCGCCGTCTTCGCCGCCATCATGTTCACGCTCGCCCGTGTCGGCCCCCGGCTGATGCGGGAGCTGCACGCCACGGCGTACGGCGCCTTCGCCGGTATCGCCGTGGGCTACCTGTACAGCCTGGCCGACCACTCGATCCTCCGCTCGTGCTGGGTCGGCTTCATCACCGGCGTCGGCTTCGGGCTGGCGGCGTTCTACCGCTACTACACGCGCGAGCCCTGACCGGAAGGCCACTGACCCGGAAGGCCGGGGCGGGGGGCGCGGCCCCCCCCCGGGGCCCCCCGCCCCCCCCCCCCCCCGCGGGGGGGGGGGGGGGCCGCCCCCCCCCGGGGGGGCCCCGCCCCCCGCCCGTATCCCAGGGCTCAGTCCTCGGGCGAGGACTCGCAGCCGGTGGCAGAAGTGGCCCCCGCGGCCACGGAGGCGGCGGGGGCGGGGGCGTCCTCGCCATCGGTCCCACGGCTCGGCGGCTTCGGGGCCGGCGGGGCGTAGCGGGTGACCTCGGCGCGGAGCATGGCGTTCAGGGCGGCGTACGGGTCGATGGGCATGCCGGAACCTCACGGTGTTCGGGGGTGTGTGGGGGTACGCGCTGCTGCTCGGCCCGCTCAGCAGCGCAGGACCACACTCCGTACCGTTCCCGCGGACGGCACCGGCCCGGCCGTTCCGAACGAGCCGGCGCGCATCGCCCGGCCGGCCTGTTTCACGTGGAACACCGGCCGCGGCAGCTGCCGTACACCCGGCGTTCCGCGCACGACGAGGCGTACGGCGGGCCGCACTTCGGGATCCGCTGCCGGATCGGACTCCCCCTCGACGGGGGCGCCCGGCTCGCTCGGCGCGCCGGACCCGCTGCGCTCGGCGGCGGCGGCCGCCGCTGCGGCGGTCGTGACGGCGGGACCGGACGCGAACAGGCACAGCAGCACGACGCAGGCCGCCGAAAGGGCCCTGGCCAGCGCCGTGCGTGCATGCCGTGTCCCGCTCATGCGAGGGGTCTGCCCCGACACGCCCGGGGACTCCCCGACCGGACCGCAGAAGCCCCCGACCGGGGGACGAAGACACCCCCCTCGGCTGACGGAAGCCGAGGCGGCTGCCGGTGCCCGGGGCGGTCGGGGGGTGCTCGGGGGCAGCCGCCCCCGACGCCGGCGGCCGGGCGCGACGCCGGCGGGTCAGCCGGTGCGGTGCCGGCCGGTCAGCCGTGCCAGGACCGTGGTCTCACCGCTGACCAGCCGCAGTTGGGCCCGACCGGGCCGCTGCGCGCGTCCGCTGATCCCGCCGGGCGAGACCCGGTCGACGGTGAAGACGGCGGTACGGCCGTCCGCACGCGCGATCTCGACGGTCAGCCCGCGCCGCAACTCGGCGAGGCGCAGGTCGGCGGCCGTGACCACGGCGGCGCCTGCCGAGCCCGGGGCCGGGGTGTCGGGGTCCCAGAAGGCCTCGTCCCCGTCCCCGCCCAGCGGCAGGTCGACTCCCAGACTCGGGATGGACAGCCGCAGCGGCCGTGCGGCCCGCAGCGGTGTGATGCCGGCGGCCCGCACGGGTCGCGGCCCCTTGCCGGTGGCGTGCTGCCCGGAGTGCTCCAGCTGCTCGACGAGCCGGCGGTGACCGGACAGGCCCAGGGCCCGCGAGGGCAGCGCGTCGGCGGCGGTGGCAGCAGTGGGCCGTGCGCCCTCGGTGCTCCGCAACATCCCTATGCCGGTGCCCAGCAGAGCCACTGTCAGCACGCCGACCACCCACTTGGCGCGGGGCATGGAATTCCCTCCTGGTCCGATCTCCCGGCTCCGGTGGCCGGGTCTCCTGAGAGCAGTGGAACCCCTCGCTGCCCGTCAGTACCGCTTACAACGCCGAAGACTGACGTCGCGTCACAGGCGTGTCGGCGGCCGCCCCGGACGTCTTCCCAGCTGGTGACGGGTGCACCGCCCCCGACCCGAGGATTGCGCAGGATACGGCCGAACGAGTGCACCACGCAGCGCACACGGGTGGACGGCGGGCCGATGCCCGGCAGGACGGGCCGGCGGGGCTCCCGGCGGCCAGGAGGGTCAGATCAGGACGAACGCAATCGCCGCCGCCCCCATGAGGGCGGCGGCGAGGTGGATGGCCGGGTGGCCGTAGTCGCCGAACCAGAGGTGGCGGGCCAGGCCGCCGAGGGCGGCCAGGGCCGTGATGATGCCGACCTGGGCCAGGAGCGTGGCGGCGGTGAAAGGGGCCAGGAGCAGCAGAACGGTGTTGAGCCAGAACGGGACGGCGCCCGTCCAGCCGCGCCATTCCCAGATCGCCGTCTGCATGTACCACCGGCCCCCTCATCGTCAGCTCGCGGGCTGTACAGCCTCCTGGGGTGCGGCGGCCGGGACAAGGGCCCGTTCGGCAAGAAAACCGAAGACCAGGCCGAAAGTCGTCCACATCGCGACCTGGATGGCCACGGTCGCGAGGCGGAACTGCCAGATCAGGGCGGCCGGGAAGTCCGCCGGGACCTCGTTGATGCCGGGCAGGGCCGCGTAGGCGATGGCGACCACCGCGACGAAGCCGACCGAGGCGACGACCGAGGCGTTCCAGTTCCCGAGCTTGGGCGCCAGGCGCCGGCCCAGGATGAGCGCGCCCGCCGACAGCAGCACGCTCAACGCGATCATCAGGATGTAGAGGGTGGTCCTCCGGACGACGGTGTCGGGGTCCCCGACGGCCGGCGGGTTGGAGGGGTACTTGAGGAACGGCACCAGGTTGAAGGTGACGAACAGGCCGCCCGAGACCAGCAGGGCCGTGACCCGCGGGCCGAAGCGGCCGATCCGGCCCAGGGCGTAGCAGAACACGAGCGCGGCGATGCCGCCGAGCGCGATCCCGTACAGGAGCGTGCCGGTGCCGAGGCCTGCCGTGGCCTGGAGGGCCCGGCTGACCGGGGCCGCCTCCTCGGCGTGATCGTGGGCGGCGTGGCCCGCCTCCTCGATGGCGATCGCCGCGTCGACCTTGGACTCACCGAGGACGTACGCGACGAGGAACGCGGCCACGCCGGCGAGCAGACCCGCCAGCATGCCCCGGACCAGCAGGACGCGGGGGGAAATGGAGTTCATGGTTCGGTTCTTCCCTTGCTGGTGGAGATCAGTGGCAGGGGAAGCCGAGGAGGTGGCGACCGTCGTGCATCCACTCGTGGACGGTGTCGCCCTCGAAGAGCGCGGTGGCGCCCTGCTCGGCACCGACGAGGTAGAGCAGGACGAGCATCAGGACGCCGACGAACAGGGCCCAGGGGGCGAGCGCGGAGAGCGAGATCGGGGTGACGGCAGGGGCCGTCGTGGGCACGGCGGAGTGAGCCATGGCAGAACCTCCAGAGGGAACACGCGTCCCGGTCAGTGGTGCTAGCGACGACATGGCGGGTCTGACTTCTCCTCCCCCTCCGGGAGGATTCACAGTGGCGCGACCGTGCCGGATTTTCACCGGTACTTCCGTCATACCGTCGTCTTTTTTTGGTTGTCGTCCGAGACCGTACCGCGTTTACGCTCCCCTTATGAAGAGCGACGTAGTACGAGTTCAGTTCGTGAGACGTCCATTCGACGACGCCGCACGGCAGATGCGCTTCGGCCACGGCGACCCCTGCCCGGAGTACGCGGGCCTGCAGGGCCCCGACACGGGGCAGTGGGCCGGGCGGACCCTGGACGAGGTCGCCGCCGAGGATCCGGCCGCCGTCCGGAGGTGGCTGACGGACCCCGACTACGCACCGCCCGGCGGCGAGTCCGTCACCGCGCTGATCGCCCGCGTCGGCGCCGCGCTCGCGGCTCTGCCCGCGGGCACGCACCGCGCCGTGGTCGACCAGGCCGTCGTACGGGCGGCCGTCGTGTCCGCGCTGGAGCTGCCGGCCGCCGCGTTCTGGCGCCTCGACGTACGGCCGGACACGGTGACCAGCCTCACCGGCCGGCTCGGGCGGTGGAACCTCCAGCTCGGACAGCCGGCCGGGACGTAGCCGGAGCACGACGTGCCGCGGGCAGCACGACGGCCCGGACCCCGCGACGCGGTCCGGGCCGAGCGGTGACGAGGGGCGTCAGGCGACGATCCAGTCGCTCGTCGCGATCACCGGCTGCACGCCGTCGCGGTGCACGGTGCCCTCGATCAGGCCGTACATCCGGTCCGCCGCGAAGTAGACCTCGTTGTCGTTCTTGAGGCCGAAGGGCTCCAGGTCGACGAGGAAGTGGTGCTTGTTGGGGAGGTTCAGGCGTACCTCGTTGACCCGCGGGCAGTGGTCGAGCACCCGCTCGGCCATCTGGTTGAGGGTCTGCTGCAGCGAGTACGAGTAGGTCTCGGCGAACGCCTCCAGCATGTTCTTGCGGACCTTCTTGTACGACTGGTCCCAGTCGTACGCGGAGTCGTCCGCGGCCAGCGCCGAATGCGCCCAGCGCGCGGTGACCTTGGTCGCCAGGATGCGGTCGTACGCCTCCTTGAGCGTCGTGTACTTGTCCTTGATGTAGCCGTGGAACTCGGAGTTCGTCGAGTTCATCACCGTCAGGTCCTTCAGACCCGAGATGACCTGCAGACCGGTCGTCTCGCTGTACGTGATCTGCGCGGTGCGCACCTCCTGGCCCTTGCGGACGAAGGAGTGCTGCTCCTTGCGCGTCGGGACCGGGATCCGCTCCCAGGCGTACTCCTCGATCCGGATCTGCGCCTCGCGGATCGGCGACTGGGAGGAGACGAAGTGCTTCGCGAGCAGGATGCCGAAGGCCTCGGGGGAGGCGATGCCGTGCTCCTTGCCGAAGGCGTACACCGTGTTCTTCGTGGTGTCCGTCGGCAGGCAGTTGGCGTTGTCGCCGGTCAGGTGGACGTCGCGGAACTCGCCGCGGAGCGCGACCGAGACGTTGAGGTCGCGGATCTCGTGCCACGAACCGTCGCCGCCCTTGCGGGTGACCTTGACGATGCGGTTCTCGGCCTTGCCGTACTGGTTCTGCGCCAGGACGTGCTTGCTCATGGTGTCTTCCTTCGGTGCCTCGGGAACACGGAGTCCGGTGGTCTGGATCCCGTACGCCCGGCGTCCAGCGCCCGCCCCCGACCGCAGGACGTCCCGCTCCCCGCCGTTCGGCCCCGAAGGGGCCGCCCCGGGACTGACGTGCATCCCGGTCCGTAGGTGCTGCTTCGGATTGCAACATGTGCGCAGGGCGTTGTTACCCGTACAGATCATCCGAACACCGGCACCCACGGCTTGGGCGACCGCACAGCGCAGCAGGTCAGACAGTGTGCGTATCCGCGACCGACAGCGCCTCGTCGAGGATCGCGAGGCCCTTGGCCACGTCCTGCGGGCCGATGTTGCAGGGCGGGGCGACGTGGATGCGGTTGCCGGCGGTCAGCGGCCACAGCCCGCCCTTCTTGCAGGCGGCGGCGAACTCGGCCATCGGCGCGTTGTCCGCCCCGGAGGCGTTGTACGGCACGAGCGGCTCGCGCGTGCGGCGGTCCCGTACGAGCTCCAGGGCCCAGAACGTGCCCAGACCGCGTACCTCGCCGACCGACGGGTGCTTCTCGGCGAGGGCCCGCAGGCCCGGCCCCAGCAGCTCCGTGCCGGTGCGGGCGGACTGCTCGACGATGCCCTCCTCCTCCATGACGTTGATCGTCGCCACGGCGGCTCCGCAGGCCAGCACGTGCCCGGAGTACGTCAGCCCGCCCGGGTAGGGCCGGCGGGCGAAGGTCTCGGCGATGGCGGCCGAGATGGCGACCCCGCCGAGCGGGACGTATCCGCTGGTCACGCCCTTGGCGAAGCAGATCAGGTCGGGGGTGACGTCCCAGTGCTCGGAGGCGAACCACTTTCCGGTGCGGCCGAAGCCGACCATGATCTCGTCGAGGACGAAGACGATGCCGAAGCGGTCGCAGAGCTCGCGGACCCCGGCGAGGTAGCCGTCGGGGTGCACGAGCACGCCCGGGGCCCCGCCGACGGTCTCCAGGATGATCGCGGCGATGGACCGCGGGCCTTCGAAGACGATGGTGTCCTCGAGGTGGCGCAGGGCGCGCTCGCACTCCTCGGCCTCGGTGGCCGCGTAGAAGGGCGAGCGGTAGGCGAAGGGCCCCCAGAAGTGCACGACACCGGCGGTCGCGCTGTCGTTGCCGAAGCGGCGGGCGTCACCGGTCAGGTTGATCGCGGTGGACGTGGCCCCGTGGTACGAGCGGTACGCGGACAGCACCTTGGGCCGGCCGGTGTGCAGCCGGGCCATCCGTACGGCGTTCTCGACCGCCTCGGCGCCCGCATTGGTGAAGAAGATCTTGTCGAGGTCGCCCGGGGTGCGCTCGGCGATCAGCCGGGCCGCCTCCGAGCGGACGTCGACGGCGAAGCCGGGCGCGACGGTGCAGAGCCTGGCCGCCTGCTCCTGGATGGCCGCGGTGACCTTGGGGTGCTGGTAGCCGATGTTGGTGTAGACGAGGGCGCTCGAGAAGTCGAGGTAGCGGTTGCCCTGGTAGTCCCAGAAGTACGCGCCCTCGGCCCCGGCCACGGCGAGCGGGTCGATGAGCTCCTGCGCCGACCAGGAATGGAAAACATGCTTCCGGTCGGCGTCTTTGACGGCGGCGAGCGCGTCGGCAGCTTCTGCGTTCATGTCCCGAGCGTAGTTGTCCACGATGCGGACCCCGGGGAGGGTGGAATCCCCGTCCGCTACTTCGTGCCGGGCGTCCACTTCATCCCGAGCCGATACGCACGCGAGATGACGTCCTGCACGCCCGGACCGTCCTCGGGGGTGAACCACCGCACCTCGCGGTTGACCATCAGCTCGTCCTTCCGGCGCTTGATCAGGGCGATGGCACAGGAACGGGCCCGCGGCGGACACTCGTCCAGCCGGACCTCGAACCGGTCCCCGCGAGGGGACGACAGCGTCACGACGGCGTCGAGCCCGCGGAAGTCCGCGAGGCCTTCGTAGATGTAGACGAAGAGCAGCAGCTTGGAGAACTCGGCCTGGTGGTCGAGGTTGATCACGAGGTTCTCGCCGGCGTCGCGCGCGCCGGTCCGGTCGTCCGCGTCCAGTGCGACGAACGGGAAGTCGTCCACCGCCCCGAACGCGTTCCCGAGGGCCTGCACCACGGTCTTGCTGCCGTCCCGGCACACGATCATGCAGCCGAGGTCCAGGTCGACGTCCGCCGCGGCGCCCGCCCGCAGGGCGCCGCGCAGCCGGCCGAACAGGCCCCGGGCCGTCTGCGCCTCCCGTCGGGCGGCTGCGCGCGGCGACGTCCAGTTCAGGTTCACCCGGATCAGGCCGGAGGTCACCCCGTGCTTGTCCAGCGACACCGCAGGGGCGGCCTTGGTGAGTATCACGCTTCTCGGCTCGGTCATCTCGCCGGCGCCTTTCCCGGAGGGTGCGGGGGGCTTCCACCGTACGGGCCGCCGTGCCGCGCGTGGTCGGTACGGCGGAATCCGGTGCTCATGCTCTGGACCGGCCGGCCATCGGTCGCGGGCAAACGGCAGGGGGAGAGCATCCGGCCGGATTCCATGGGCACATGACGCACCGTCCGGTTACCGTCCATGCGTGTACTTACGATCAACGACACGAGGACGTGACAGGTGAGCGAGCAGGACGCCCTGGCCCGGCGCTTCGAGGAGCACCGCCCCCATCTGCGGGCGGTGGCCTACCGGATGCTGGGTTCGATCAGCGAGTCCGAGGACGCCGTGCAGGAGGCCTGGCTGAGGCTGAGCCGCTCGGACGTCACCGCCGTGGAGAACCTGGGCGGCTGGCTGACCACCGTGGTCGGCCGGGTGTGCCTGGACATGCTGCGCTCGCGCACCACACGGCGCGAGGATCCGCTGGAGGACCAGGACGGGTACGTCCGGCTGCCCGACCCGGTCGTCACGGGGCTCGCAGCCATCGATCCGGAGCAGGAGGTCCTCGTCGCCGACTCGGTGGGCATCGCGCTGCTGGTGGTCCTGGAGACCCTGGCACCCGCCGAGCGGCTCGCCTTCGTCCTGCACGACCTGTTCGCGGTCCCCTTCGACGAGATCGCCCCGGTCCTCGGCCGTACCGCGGCCTCCACCCGCCAGCTGGCCAGCCGCGCCCGCCGCCGGGTCCAGGGCGCCGCGCCCGCCCCCGACACCGACCTGGTGCGCACCCGGGAGGTCGTGGAGGCCTTCCTCGCCGCCTCGCGCGGCGGGGACCTCGACGCGCTCCTCGATCTCCTCGACCCCGATGTCGTGGCCCGCTCCGACGGCGGCACGCTGCGCCGCAGCGCGGTCCGGCGCGGTGCGGCGGACGTCGCCTCGAGCGCCGTCATGTTCGCCCGGATCGCCTCTGCCGCCCACCCGGTCTTCGTCAACGGCATTCCCGGGGTGCTCGCCATGGTGGAAGGCGAGCCGCTGTCGCTCATGGCGTTCACCGTCAAGGACGGAAAGATCGTCGCGCTCGACATCCTCGCGGACCCGCAGCGCCTCGCGCAGATCGATCTGGGGGCCGTCCTGGGCGGCTGAGCCGCACGCGCCGAACTGCCCGGCCCGGTTCCGGTCTTGCCGAGGATCACCACTGAATCCTCGGTGGACCGGGAAAGCTTGCATTGATTCGAATATCAATAACCGGGTCGATCGTCGGTATCTTCGCTCGAACCCTTGCGCTTCCTGGGCGGTTTGGGCAGGATCTGGTTCCTGTTCAGCCGCCCGGTCGTGCGATCCGCAACCGGGTCGGCTCTGCAAGGGCCGGGAACGCCACCGCGAAGCCGCCCGTATTCGCGATGCGCCGGGCATCCCCGCGAATTGCCCCGGCCCCCTTTCCCCTCTTTCCCGCCTCCCTCCCCTCCCTCCCCTTTCCCCCCGTTTCTTTCCTCTTTCCCTCCCCCTTTTTTCCTTGGTACGCCTCCAGGAAAGACGTGATCGTGAACAAGCACTCTGGTGCCGGAGGGAGTCTGCGGGCCGACGCGCTGGGCACGTTCGACTCCGTCGTGATGGCCGTGGCGGGCTGCGGCCTGGCCTACACCATCGCGGGCACCTTCCCCGCACTGATAGCCGCCGTCGGTGTCGCCGGACCGGCCGTCCTCCTGTACTGCGCCCTCCCCGTCCTCGGCGTCGCCCTCGCCTTCCGCCACCTGGGCCGCCTGGACCCGAACGCCGGGGCCTCGTACGCCTGGACGGGCCGGTCGCTGCATCCCTTCCTCGGCTTCCTCAGCGGCTGGGCGCTCGTCGTCTCCGCCACCGTGTTCATGGCCTCCACCGCACGGCCGGCCGGCGCCGCGACGCTGGCCCTCTTCGGGGTCCCGGCGGCCGGCCACACCATCCTGGCCACGGTCGTCGGCGCGGGCTGGTTCCTGCTCATGGCCGGCGTCGTCATGCACGGCGCCCGGATCAGCGCCCACGCCCAGACCGCCGTCACCGGGACGCAGCTCGTACTGCTCCTGGCGTTCGCCGTCGCAGCCCTGTCCAAGGACGGCAACGTGGCGGACTTCTCCCTCTCCTGGTTCGGCTTCAGCCATTTCGACGGCCAACACCACTTCGTGACGGGCGCGTTGATCGCCGTCTTCGCCTACTGGGGCTGGGATGTGACCAGCAACCTCGGCGAGGAGACTCGCGGCGGCCGCCGCAGCTCGGGGTTCGGCGGGGTGATCGGCGTCGTGACGTGCTTCGCGCTGTTCGTCGTCTTCACGATCTCCGTCAACATCCTCGTCGGCACCGACGTCGTACGGCAGAACCCCGAGTCCTTCCTGACCGTCCTCGGGGACGCGGTCTGGCCGGGCTGGGGCGGCCGGCTGCTCGTCCTCGCGGTACTGCTCTCCACCGTCGCCACGCTGGAGACCTCGCTCATCCAGGCCACCCGTACCCTCTTCGCCATGGGCCGCGACCGCACCCTCCCCCCGGCGTTCGGCCGCATCCACTCCCGCCGGCAGACGCCGTGGACCGCCACCGCGGTCGTCGCCGGCGTCGCGCTCGCCCTCACGGTCGCGGCCAACCTGGGCTCCGGCGCGGGCTCCGGCGCCGGAGTGCGGCTGCTCGCCGACGCGGTCAGCGGCGTGGGCCTGCTGATCTGCTTCTACTACGGCCTCGCCGCGTTCTCCGCCGTCGTGGTCCACCGCAAGCAGCTGTTCGCGTCCGCGGGGAACCTGCTCCTCATCGGCCTGTGGCCGCTGGGCGGCGGACTGTTCATGGTGTGGATCTTCGTCCGGTCGCTGACCGAGCTGAACGCCCTCGCCCTCGGCATCGGGCTCGGCACCCTCGTGCTGGGCGTCGTGCCGATGCTGAGGTACCGGCAGCACGGCCGCTCGTACTACGAGGCGGTCCCGCTGGACCCCGAACGCGCCCGGGCCGTGGACGCCTCGTACGGAGTCACCGACCTCGACCCCTCCTCCCGCGCGGACACGGACCGGCCCGACGAACTCCTCACCGACTTCTGAGCCGTCGGCCCGTACCTCCGCAGTACCGCAGGTCCCCAGATGGTTGGTCCGTCGATCCGAGGAGGGTCCTGTCCGCATGGCCATGGCCTGGAAACGCCGCCGCTCCCCGGCGGCACCGCAGTACGATCCCGCATTCGGTGACAAGGCCCTGTCGGAGGCCTGCCAGGACGTCGCCGCCGGCCGCTGGCAGGGCCTGCGCGACCTGCTCGCGGCCGGTGCGCCCCGCGACTGGGACCGGCGCAGCCACCGGATCCGGCTGCTGGCCGACGCCGCCGCGGACCGGCGGGTCGCGGAGGCCTGGCAGGCCTCCGAGCCGGACAGCCCCGACGCGCTCGTGCTCCGCGCCGACATCGAGGTGATGCGGATGTTCGCGGTCGCCCGCCGCGGGACCATGCCTGCCGTCAACCGCCTCGACTGGACCGCCCGGATCTGCCTGCACGCCTCCGAGGCGGCCCCGGAGGACCCCCATCCGTGGGTCTCGCTGGTGACGCTGGCCCGGCTGTACGAGGGCGGGCACGCCTCCATGGGGCGGTGGTGGCAGGAGCTCTGCGCGCGCGACCCGTACCACCGGGAGGCGCACCACCAGGGGCTGCGCTACATGTCCGCCCGCTGGCACGGCTCGCACGGCCAGGCGTACAACTTCGCGCGGGACCGCGCGGCCGCCGCCCCGCCGGGCTCGCCCCTCGCGGTCCTGCCTCAGGTGGCCCGGGCGGAGCAGTACCGGCACCGGGCGCAGAGCGAGGGCAGGCACAGCCTGGACCTGCTGCACCACTGGAGCGGCGACGCGGGCCGCTGGGACCTGCGCACGACGATGGAGCGCTGGATCAGGTCCCGTACGGCCCCGCAGGCCCAGGACGTGGCCGACCTCAACCACCTGGCCCACGGCCTGGTCCACGCCGACATGCTCACGGACGCGGCCACGGTCTTCGACCTCCTGGACGGCCGGGCCACCCGGGTCCCGTGGGCCTACACCGGCGACCCGCAGGAGCAGTACGTCCGCTGGCGAGCCCGCGCCCACGCCGCCGCCCGCTGACCGGGCGGCGGCGGGAGGAGGGCGCCCCGCTGCTCCTCGGCCCCGGCGGGCGAGCCGGCTGCGGACTCAGGACACCCAGGCGGCGGCCGCCCCGGCCTCGCCGGAGCCGGAGTCGGAACCGGAACCGGAGCCGGAGTCGGAGGCGCCGTCGGACTCGGCGTCCGTCAGGATCGCCTTGCCCATCTCGCCCGAGATCGCGGCGAGCAGGGCCGCCTTGCGGGCGGCGAAGAAGCCGTCGAAGTCGTCGGACCGCATGAGGGCGGGGCCGGCGACGTGGGTGCGGACGTGCGCGTCGAGCTCCTCCGGGCCGATCTCGGCGGTCCTGGCCAGCTGGGCCAGGTAGGCGGAGGGGGCCTGGCTGCCGATGATCCGGTTCGTGCGGGCCGTCAGGGGGGTCTTGTTGACGATGGAGTTGTAGATCTCCGGCTTGAACCCGTTCTGCTCGCACCACGCCTTCGGGAAGACGTGGTGGATGTCGACGGCCTCGTCGAAGTAGTCGGTCACCTTCACGGGTTCGCCCGTCCGCCAGTCGGCCGCCCCGGCTTTGAGCAGCAGCGCGTAGATGCCCTTGTACGCGGCGCTCTGGCGGGTGCGCAGGGTCAGCAGCCGGCCCGGCGCGAACTGCGCGGCCGTGACCGTGCGCGGCTCCTGGTCGCTGCCGCGGATCCATTCCACGACGTCCGGCAGGTCCTGGCTGAACCGGGTCTCGGTCGAGCCTCCGTACAGCTCCCCGAACACTCCGCACCAGTACCAGCGGGCGAGCTTGCGCTGGGCGCCGGCCGGCTCGGCCGCGTTCCCGGCGGCGGCCAGGACGGCGGCGAGGGGGATGAGCTGGGTGCCGTACGGCAGGAACTTCGTGTCGAAGAAGTGCTGCTGGTGCAGGAACTTCGCGGCCTTCTTGAAGCCCTCGACGACGGCCGGCGCATGCTCCTCGTAGTCCTTGAGGGAGAGCGCGAGCATGTCCTTGCGCTTGCAGCCGACCCGGGGGAGGCGGTCCTCCTCGGTGACGTGCGCGGCTTCCGCCACGCGCCGGCGGTAGGTGGCCAGCAGGGTGACTGCCTGGAGGAAGTCGGTGTTGGAGACCTCGCGCAGGATGCGGTACTCCGGTGCCTGCCATGCGGCGCGGCACACGCGCTCCCAGTGGTCGCGGAGATCGAACTCGTCCGCCGCGTAGGTGGCGGTCAGCAGCTCGAAGACGGTCAGCGTGACACCGCCGGTGTTGACCTTCTCGAAGACCTGGCAGACGGCCTGGCGCTCGGTCGCCTTGCCGAGTTCGATGACGGGGACGTGGTAGAGGATGAACGGCTTGACGAAGGCCTTGTCGAAGTCCTTCCAGATCCGGCGCATGGCCCTGTCGTCGTCCCAGTACTCCTCGAAGCCCTCCTCCCAGTCGTCGGAGTCCAGCACGGAGTTGAGCGGGAAGAAGAGGGCCTCGTACTCCTTCTCCCGGGTGGAGAGGTCGATCTGCACCTCGCCGCGGAAGTTGACCACCTTGCGGGACGCGGGCAGGAAGCGGATGGTGTCCTCGCGGTCGGTGAAACCGTCGAGGACCTTGCGCATGTCGACGTAGAACCAGCCGGACACGGCCTGCTTGCGGACGTCCTGGGTGGCGACGGGCCGGTCGAGCTTGAGCGACTGGAACAGGGACGTCAGCCGCTGCTGCCCGTCCAGGACCAAGGACTCCGGCTCCCGGGGCCCCGGCAGCGTGGCGCCCTCGATCGGGCGGTACTTGAAGCGGACGTCGCCTCCGGCGCGGAGCGTCATCAGGGTGCCGAGGGGGTAGCCGAGGGAAATCGAAGCCAGCAGACTCGCGATGTTCGGGTACGGCCAGACCCAGCCGCGCTGGAACTCGGGCAGCTGTGCCCGGCCGTCCGCGACCTGCTGCAACAGGTCGCGCAGCGGTCGCTTGTCGATGCTGAATGCTTCCTCGGCCACATCGGCTCCTTCGGGCGCGGCGCTCTCGCGTCTCACGGCATGACGCGCCCGACAGTACTGGGAGCGTGCCGGCGCCGGGCGGGCATCGTCGCAGCTGCCCGCGCGGCAGGCTCCCGCCTTGCCGTCCCCGGCGTACGCCGTCATCCCGTACCAGAGCTTCGGCGAGAGGCCCGGCGCGCTGGCCTCGACGATGGCGTGGAGCCGTTCGGCGAGGACGCGGTCCGCTTCCGGCATCTCGGCGATCTTCGCGAGGACGTCGCCCTCGGCGTCCGCCTTGGCCGCGCGCGAACCGCGGCGCGCGGTCGTCTTCAGGTCCTGGGCGCCATCGATGCGGCCTGCCACGCGAACCCGTCCGGGTCGGTGAAGGAGCCGGCATCGCTGCCCAGTACGAGCCGGTGGGATCCGGCGCCGTCGGCGGGCACGCCGAGGTCCTTGGCGAGGGCGCGGCGTCCGTACAGCGCCAGCTTGATGCGGTCCGAAGGGGCCCCGAACTGGACGTACTTGCTGCCGAAGCTCTTCTCGACGGCGAGGCCCTGGCCGACGTAGAACCGCTTGCTCGCGGACACGTCCGCCGTGCCCAGCAGGAGCACGATCTCGTCGATCTGCCGGGTGTCCGGGCCGGTGTCCTTCTTCGCCGACGTGGCGACCTTCCAGATCGTCCCGTCGGGGGCCCGTACGACGCCGCCGTAGCCCCAGAAGGACTTCGAGGCGGGCTTCACGGTCGTGGCGCCTGCGTCGAGGGCGGCGCCGATGAATCCGTCGACGGTGGCGGGCCGGGACACGGTGAGCGCCAGGGCGAACCCGCGGAAGCCGGACGTCGGCGCCTCCGAGGCCTGCAGGCGCAGCCGGGAGCCCAGGCCGAAGGCGGTGTAGAAGCGGTCGGCGGCGGTGTGGTCGGCCACCTCGAGGGTGACGGATGCGATGGAGTTCATGCAGATCACGCTAGTTCCGGCGCGGTCACCGGTGCTTCTCGATTCCTGACGGGTCTGGTGACCTGCTTCGCCACGCACGACGGTATGCCCGCCGCCCCGTCCGCCGCGCGGCGCCGGTAGACGCTGGGCGGCATGCCGACCAGCTCGGCGAAGCGGGTGCTGAAGGTGCCCAGGGACGAGCAGCCGACCGCGAAACAGACCTCGGTGACGCTGAGGTCGCCGCGGCGCAGCAGCGCCATCGCGCGCTCGATGCGCCGCGTCATCAGGTACGAGTACGGCGACTCGCCGTAGGCCAGCCGGAACTGGCGGCTGAGGTGCCCGGCCGACATGTTCACGCCGCGGGCGAGCGCCTCGACGTCCAGGGGCTGCTCGTACTCCCGGTCGATACGGTCGCGAACGCGGCGCAGCCGGGCGAGGTCGCTCAGGCGCTGCGCGGCGGTGAGTGCGCTCATCCACGCAGGATGGCACATGAGGGAACTCCGTTCATCGATGTTCGCGATCACCGGTCGGCCTCCAACTGGCAGACGGGGTCGGGGTGTTCGCCGGTGAGGGGGAGCGGGGGCGGGGCGGCCTGCGTCCTGGGTGACGCGGGCCGCCGAGGCCGGGGGGCGGTCCGGCTGCCGACGGGGTCAGCGCAGTTCCTGGATGCGGACCAGGTTGCCCGCGGGGTCGCGGAAGGCGCAGTCGCGTACGCCGTACGGCTGCTCGGTCGGCTCCTGGACGACCTCGGCGTCGGTGGCCTGCACCTTCTCGAAGGTGCCGTCGAGGTCCCGGGTGGCCAGCAGGATCCAGCCGTAGGTGCCCTTGGCCATCATCTCGACGACGGTGCGGCGCTCGTCCTCGGTGATCCCGGGGTCGGCGGCCGGCGGCGCCAGCAGGATGGACGTACCGGGCTGGCCGACGGGGCCGACCGTGATCCAGCGCATCTTGCCCTGGCCGACGTCGCTGCGGACCTCGAAGCCGAGGACGTCGCGGTAGAAGGCGACGGCGGCGTCCGGGTCGTCGTGCGGGAGGGCGGTGGTGTGAATGGTGAGGTCCATGACCATCACGCTAGCCGCGCCCCACCGGGCGGGCTTCTCGATTCCTGACCTGTCGGGCCAGGGGGTCGGGCCCCTGGGGCGGCCGATCGCCGGGTACGGTCACCGGCCGATGGCGTGCGCCGCTGCCGCCAGTGCCGCCTCGGCTTCCCGCACCGTCCGGCGGACGATCTCGCCGGCGGGCAGGACCTCGTGCACGAGGGCGGCCGACTGGCCGGTGAAGGGGAGGTACTCCTCGCCGCCCCCGGCGCGGATCGCGGCCATCACGCGGGGCACGATCTCCTCGGGGTCGACCTGGTCGGGGTGCTCGCGCAGGGCGTCCAGCAGCGGAGTGCGCAGGCAGCGCGGTACCCCGACACTGCCGGGGCGGTTGAACGGCGGCAGGATCCGCTCGCCGTTGACGACCTTCACCGCGTCCCCGGCAGCGGACTCGACGATCCGGTTCTTCCACGCCTGCGACACGTTCATCTCCGCCGAGGCGAGGAAGCGCGTCCCCATCAGCACCCCCTGCGCTCCGAGCGCCAGGGCCGCGGCCAGGCCGCGCCCGTCGGCGATCCCGCCGGCCGCGAGTACGGGTACGTCGTCCGCCAGGTCCACGACGTCCGGGACCATCACCATCGTGCCGACGTCCCCGCCGTGCCCGCCGGCCTCGCCGCCCTGCGCGACCAGCACGTCCGCTCCGGCCCGCAGCGCCTCGTCGGCCTGACGGAGGTCGGTGACCAGCTGGATCCAGAGGATGCCGGCATCGTGGGCCCGGGTGATCAGGTCGGGCGGTACCGCCAGATGGAAGGAGATCGCTGTCGGCCGCTCCTCGATGGTGGCCTGGAAAGCCTCCTCGTTGAGGGGCCGGGTCGTGTGGTTGATCGCGAACGGCCGGTCCGTCAGCTGCCGCATCCGGGCCCACTGCTCCTTCAGGTCCGCAAGGGGCCGGACGGCGGTGCCCAGACTGCCCAGGCCGCCCGCCCGGCACACCGCCGCGGCGAGATCGACCTCCTCCCAGGGGCCGAAGGCCGCGCAGACGACCGGGGCGTCGATACCGAGAAGTCGGCACACAGGGGTGGTCAGCATCCAGCACCTCCAGCAGCTGCGCCGGGCCTTCGCTGAACGGCGTCGTCCGCGCCGCATGCTCCTGCGTCCATCGTCTCGCGCCCGGACTCACGTGTCCCCCCGGGCCTCCGGGCGGCCGTGGCCAGGGCCCTCTCGGGGGCGCGGCCCTCGCCCCGCCCCCGCCTTCGCCCCGCCCTCGGCTCCTGCCGGGCTACGCGCCGATCGTGGCCGGGTCGAGGGAGTCGACGTCCTCCATGAAGCTCAGCATCCGGGCGTTGACCACGTCGGGGTGGTCGATCTGGGGCCCGTGCCCCGTCGCGGCGACGATCTCGGCGCGGGCTCCGGGGACGAGGCGCGGTACGCGTTCCAGCTGCCGCTTGGGGTGCACGAGCAGGCTGTGCTTGCCCATGATGAGGTACAGCGGGGTCCGGATGGATCGCAGGGCGTCCTCGGCCAGCGGCAGCGGTGCGGGGCGGCGGATCCGGTACGCGCGGGCGCCGAGCTGGATCCACTCGCGCATCTCGGGGATGGCGAGGACCGGCTGGTCCAGCCACCTGGCGAGCCGGGGGCGCAGCGCCTTGGGGGCGAAGGTGGCGAACAGGCTGATGAAGATCCAGACGAAGAAGCGCAGACCCACCTTCTCCAGGCCGCCGGGGTCGAGCGCGGTGACCGAGGCGAGCCGCTCCGGGCGCCGGTGGGCCTGGTTGAGCACGAGCCAGCCGCCGTAGGAGGAGCCGACGAGGTGGACCCGGTCGAGGCCGAGCGCGTCGAGGGCCTCGTCCATCCACTGGGCGGCACGCTCGGGCTGCCACATGGGCTCGCGGTGGATGCTGCGGCCCGCGTCGCCGGGGGTGTCGAGGGCGTAGACCGGGCGGTCGAGGCTGAGTCCGGGGGTGTTGGGGAACCACATGGCGGAGGAGTAGGCCGCGCCGTGGATCAGGACGATCGGCGTACGGGACTCGGCGGCGGGGTCCGTGGGGCCGTACCGGTAGACGTGCGTGGTGCCGAAGCTCGTCTCGACGTCCGCCTCGGAGCGGATGGGCGCCCCCATCGCGAAGAGGACGTCGGCGGCGGCGAAGTAGCGGTCGCGCAGGGTGTCGTTGACGTAGCGGCCGACGTCGCGGCGCACACGGGTCGTGTTCTCGGGCACGGGGCACCTCCTGGGAGATCCGTTTTCGTGATACGACCGTACCATATTGGTGGTACGGCGGTACCATAAAGGGGACCCACCACCGACGGGCGGAGACACCAGCACATGCCGAAGCGTGTGGACCACGAGGAGCGGCGCGCCCAGATCGCCGATGCGCTCATCCGGGTCGCGGGGCGGCGAGGACTGCACGCGGTCGGCATGCGCGACGTGGCCGCGGAGGCCGGCGTGTCCCTACGGCTCGTGCAGTACTACTTCGAGACCAAGGAGAAGCTGCTCTTCTACGGTCTCCAGCACCTGACCGACCGCTTCACGGCGCGGGTCGGCGCCCGCCTCGCCGCCGCCGGGCCGAACCCGGGCCCGCGCGCAACCATCGAGGCACTGCTCCTGGCCTCCCTGCCGACCGACGAGGAGGGCCGCACCTTCCACCTCCTCTACAGCTCCTACTCGATCCTGTCCGTGACGGACGAGGCGCTGGCGGCCCAGCCCTTCATCGACAACCCCGACGCCGCGGAGAACGCCGTGGCCGGCCTGCTCGAACAGGCCAAGGCGTCGGCCGTGGCCGACCCCGGCATCGACGCGCGCACGGAGGCGATCAGCCTGCTCGCCATGGCGGCGACCATGGGCACCAGCATCCTCGTGGGCCAGCGGAGTCCGGAGTCGGCCGTCGCCGTACTCCGGCACCACCTGGACCGGATCTTCGCGACCACCGGGACGCCGGCGACCGGGTAGGACCCCGGCCGGCGCGCCGATGCCGCACGCATGGCACGCGCGGCACGCGGCTCCGAGCCCGCCGCCGACCTCCCGGTGCCGGGCGGGGTCAGGCCGCTGCCTGCGCCCGTGCGCGGCTGCGGGTCTCCTGCCGTACGACCCGCCGGCGCCGGGACGGCATGCCCGCCGTCGGGTTGGCGACGCCCCAGGCCGCGCCCTTGCAGATCAGTTCCTTGTAGCGGGCGGCCAGACGGCCCGTCAGGGCCCGCTCGAGCGCCCGGTCGTCGGCGGTGACGAACTGGATCAGGCCCTCCCTGCGGCCGAGGGAGATGCACTGCTGGAAGTAGCGGATGGAGACGCGGGGGACCTTGGTACCGGTGAGACGGGCGGCGATGGCGTCGGCGGCCTGCCAGGCCATGGGGACGCCCGAGGCGCAGGACATGCGCAGGGGCTTGCCGCCCGGGCCGAGCGCCATCGCCGCGTCGCCCACGGCGTACACGTCCGGGTGGGAGAGCGAGCGCATCGTGCCGTCGACCGCGATCCGGCCGCCGTCGGTGACCTCCAGGGCGGTGGCCCGGGCGATCGGGTGGACGGCGAAGCCGGTGGTCCAGACCGTGGCCTCGGCGGGGATGGTCCGGCCGTCGGCGGTCGTCACGCCGTCCGCCTCCACGGCGGTGACCGCGGTGTGCTGGTGGACCGTGATGCCGAGCTCGTCCACCACCTTCCACAGGTGGGTGCGGCCCTTCTGCGAGAGCCAGTCACCGAGGGCGCCGCGGGCGGCCAGGGCGACGTCGAGGTCCGGGCGGGCCTCGGCGATCTCGGTCGCGGCCTCCAGGCCGGTCAAGCCGCCGCCCACCACGATCACGGGCCGGCCGGCGTCCAGGGCGGCCAGGCGATCGCGCAGCCGGAGCGCGCCGGGGCGGCTGGAGATCTCGTGGGCGTGTTCGGCGGTGCCGGGGACGCCTCCGTCGTTCCAGCTGCTGCCGAGGGCGTAGACCAGGGTGTCGTACCCCAG
The DNA here is from genome assembly GCF_042890265.1 of Streptomyces sp. NPDC002209. NCBI lineage: Bacteria > Bacillati > Actinomycetota > Actinomycetes > Kitasatosporales > Streptomycetaceae > Streptomyces > Streptomyces sp. NPDC002209. The sequence goes on from NZ_JBIARX010000006.1 coordinate 439,035, forward strand.
TTCCTCCCGCTCGAGGCCGTTCGCGGCGGTGACCGTCACCGTCTTGCGGTCCACGTCCACGGCGCCGACCTTCGCGAGCTTCAGTTCCACGCCCGTGCCCGCGAACATCTCGCCGAACGGCCGGGGCCCGAGGTCCTGGCCGGCCGCGAGCTGGTGCAGCCGGACCCGCTCGACGAAGTCGGGCTCGGGGTTGACGAGGGTGATGGTGACGTCCTCGCGGTGCAGCCGCTTGGCGAGGCGGCCAGCGGCGACGGCGCCGGTGTAGCCGGCTCCGAGGACGACGATGCGGTGCTGCATGTCCGTGCTCCTGTCTGGGCGGGGCCGCCGTTGTCCGGCGTGGTTTCGCACCTTGAACCGGGCAGCCCCGCGATTCCTGACAGGATCGAAGTGTGACCTGCGCCACACCACCTCAGAGGGTGTGGAGCGGGCCCTCCCCGTGGTCGGCTGCGGCCCACTGCTCGGTCGCGCGGACGAGCTTGTCGGGGTTGACCTGGCTGCGGATCGCGACGATGCCCTCCGTGGTGGCCTCCAGGCAGATGATCCCGACGACCCGGCCGTCCACGACCGCCACGATGGCGGGCCCGCCGTTGGCGGTCGTGGCGTAGATCTCGGGCGTGCCGCCGACATGGGCCCGCTTGGCCGCGCTGGGCTTGAACAGGCCGCGCATGAACGTCGCGACCGCGAGCGCGCCCTCGAACGCCTTCGCGCGGGCCGGCACCTTCCCGCCGCCGTCGCCGACCGCGAAGGCGTCCTGGGTGAGCAGGCGTACGAGGGGTTCGGTACGACCGGTGGTCGCCGCGGCCAGGAACTCCTCGACGATCCTCCGGGCGGCGGCCTCGTCGATCTCGGTGCGCGCCTTGCCGTCCGCGACGTGCTTCCTGGCCCGGTGGTAGGTCTGCTGGCTGGCGGCCTCGGTGATCTCCAGGATCTCGGCGATCTCCCGGTGCGGGTAGTCGAAGGCCTCGCGCAGCACGTACACCGCCCGCTCGCCCGGCGACAGGCGCTCCAGCAGGACGAGGACGGCGTACGACACCGAGTCGCGCTGCTCGGCGGTGTCGGCCGGGCCGAGCATCGGGTCCCCGGCGAGCAGCGGCTCGGGCAGCCACCTCCCCACGTACGTCTCGCGCCGGGCGCGTGCCGAAGTGAGCATGTTGAGGCACCAGTTGGTGAGGGCCTTCGTCAGCCAGGCCTCAGGCACCTCGATCCGCTCGACGTCGGCCGCCTGCCAGCGCAGGAACGTCTCCTGCACGGCGTCCTCCGCCTCGCTCGCCGAGCCGAGCAGCCGGTAGGCGATGGCCTCCAGCCGGGGCCTGGCGGTCTCGAACCGGTCCACGTCACTCATGATCAGGGCCATGCCCGGGATCCTAGGCGCCGCCGGGGCCGAGCGGCAGGAGGGACGGCGCTCCCCGGCGAGCAGCGGGTGGGGCGACGGGAACCGCACCCCTGTCGCGCGCGTCCCGCGCACATCGGCTGATGATGGGAGTACGGCCGAACGCGCGGAGCTGATCATGACGGGTTGGCGTGTCAGGGAGTACACCCAGGACGATCTCGAAGCGGTGATCCGGGTCGATGCGGAGAGCAGCCGGGCCGAAGAGCCGCCCCTCTTCCCGCTCTCGGACGCCGTGGCGGCCCTCCAGGCCCTCCACCCGGCGGTGGTGGCCACGGCGGACGAGGTGGTGGTCGGCGCCGCGGTGAGCAGGGTGGAGGGTGACCGGGCGTGGATCCTGCGCATCGGCGTGGCGCCTGCCTGGCGGCAACAGGGGCTGGGCAGCGACCTGATCACGGCCCTGGAGCACCGGCTGTTCGCCGCCGGCGTCCGAACCGTGCACGCCGTCCTGCCCGACGGCGAGACCGGTGCCGCCGCCCTGCACGACTGCGGCTTCGGCGCCCGTCCGGGCCTGGTCTTCTTCGAGAAGCGGGGGCGGGTGACCCCTCAGGCGGTGAGCATGCTCTCGTCGCTCGGAGCGGAGCTGCCGCCCGGGGGACTGTGGCAGAAGGTCGCGGGCATGCAGCGGGAGAAGCAGCTCATCGAACGACGCCTGGTCCTGCCACTGGCCCACCCCGGACTGGCCGCCCAGCACGGGGTGGAGCTGCCGCGGGCGGTGATGCTGTTCGGTCCGCCCGGAACCGGCAAGAGCACGTTCGCGCACGCCATAGCCAGCCGTCTGGGCTGGCCCTTCCTCGAACTGTTCCCCGCCCGGCTGGCCGCCGAGCACGGGCTGGCGAGCGGGCTGAACCGGCGCTTCGACGAGATCGCCCTGCTCGACCACGTCCTGGTCTTCATCGACGAGGTCGAGGAGATAGCGGGGACCCGGAGCGGCGCGGACGCGACCGCGGTCGGCGTCGTCAACGAACTGCTCAAGGCGATCGTCCGGTTCCGGGGCCAGGACGGGCGGCTGCTCGTCTGCGCCACGAACGACGTGACCACGCTCGACTCCGCGTTCCTGCGGCACGGCCGTTTCGACTACGTGCTGCCGATCGGCCCGCCCGATGACCGGGCGAGGACCGCGCTGTGGGAGAGCTACCTGGCCCGATCGGGTGCGCAGGCCGACAGCGCGGTGCTGGCGACCGCCAGCGAGGGGTTCACCCCTGCCGACATCGCCCATGTGGCGCATACCGTCTCCCAGGCCCAGTTCGAGCGCACCTTCGACACCGGAACCCGGGCCCGCCCCACCACCGAGGACTACCTGGGCACCATCGGCGACACCAGGCCCACGGTCAGCGCGGCCATGGCCCAGGAGTTCGCCCACCAGACCGAGGAGTTCGCCCGCATCTAGTGACCTGAGTCAGAGATTCGGTGGCAGTAGGCGGCGACTTTGTCGAGGATCTCGTCGGCGGTCTTCGTCCAGACGAAGGGCCTGGGCTGGT